>JASJCV010000079.1 GCA_030065275.1 Desulfobacterales bacterium
CGCAGATCAAGACCCCCCCGGCCCTGGAGACACTGAAGCCAGGGCGCAAATTTAAAGCCCGTGACATCGACTTCATCATCCGGGAGGTGGGCCGGGCCGAGTGCACCGGCGTCGAGGGCGATCTGCCCATCGCTGTCCAAACGGGCGAAAGCTATGCCTTCGCTGACGCCGCCAGCTCGGACGGCCGTTATATATTGGGGATCGAATACGATGCCGACCCGCCCACCGTTTTCGTGGGGCGCTGGCTGACTTACGCCGACCTGACCCTGGACGACGAAGGGCTCGACTGGTAGCCATGGACAAAGCACACGCCGGCGCGACCCGGGGGCGCGAGCGCCCGGCCTATCAACCCAGGAACATCCGCTGCGAGGGCTGCGGGGCCGGCCTGAGTGTCAAGGACGAACGCGCCGAACTGGTGGTCTGCGAGTACTGCGGCAGCCATCTTGACGTTTCGGCCACCGAGCGCAAGGTGGTGGGCCGCAAAACCGACAACCAGCCGTTTTTCCCCTTCCGGCTGGGGGACGCCTTCCATTACCAGTCGGCGCGTTTCGAAGTGATCGCCCGCCTGGCGTTTATCGAGGATGGCGACGTCGCCGAGATGACCCGCGAGTACCTCCTCTATCACCCCCGGCGGCCGAGCCGCTGGCTGGGAGAATACCAGGGCAACTATAGTATGACCGCGACCTCTCACGTCATGCCGCAGAAGGATCCCTTCAATACCAGCCGCGGCGGCAAGCTCAAAACCCACGACGGCAAAGCATGGGTCTGTGAAGGGCGGGGCACCTACGAACTCCACTACGTGGACGGCGCGCTGCCCTGGATCGCTTCGGTGGGCGACCGCGTCGATTACGCCGAGTTCGTCGAGGAATCCGGAACGGGGCGGATTTACGAAGCCCAGCGCATTGCCAACGAAATCGAATACGGCCGGGGGCGGCGGCTGGACCTGGAGACGGTGCGCCGGGCCGCGCGCAAGTCCGATCTGGGAAAAACCCTCAAGCCGAAGGCCAGCGAGGATGCCGCCGTGGCCCGGCGACGCTACGTCCAGATGATGTCGGCGGCGGCCCTGGCCCTGGTGGTCAACGTGCTGGCGGCGGTATTCTGCTATCTGGCCGGAACGGAAGTACTGAGCGAATCCTTCAGCGCCGCGGAGCTGACCGAGGGGGCCTATTCGGAGGCGTTCCGCGTGGCCGGCAACGGGGCGGCCGTGCGCATCAACGCCCGCACCGGGCTCTCCAACGCCTGGATGACCCTGGAGGCTGCCCTGGTGCGTGAAGACGACATGATGGTGCACCAGTACGAAAGCAACATCGAATACTACCACGGCCGTTCCGGGGGTGAAAACTGGAGTGAAGGCAGCCGCAACAAATCGGTGATGGTGCGTGTTCCCGACGGGGGCAACTATCGCCTCTTTGTCATGGCCGTCAGCGCCAAGGGCAATGCCAACCGGGCTGAACGGGCCCTGCACGGCGCCCGCATGGTCGTGACCGACGAAGCCCAGCCCTGGGGCAAGTTTGCCGTGGCTGCCGGGATCAGTTTTTTCGTGCTGATCATCACGGCCGTGCTCTACGGAAAATGGAAACAGGAAGACGAGGATTAACGCCCGATGCCCTTTCTGCGAATCGCCTTTATCACCCTGGTCGCCGGCAGCACCATCTGGGCGGCAGCCGCCACGATTCGAAAAACAGGGATTCCCAACGTGCGTCACCCCCAGGGTATCAGCCTGCGGGAAGAAAGCATTCAGGGGCGGCGGGCCGGCGTCTTTCCCGGTATGATGCGTACCCGCACCCATCGCGGCGGGGGGCTGCGCAGCGGTAAATAGGGTCCGTCCCGGAATGGCATCTTGCGGCCCCCGGCCAGTGGTCTCAGGTGTTTGGAATCTTCGGTGCCGATGGACCACGCATCGCTTGGCGACGACAGCCACGCCGTCGGCATCAAAATCGTTGCCGTCGGCTGAACACCGATCGCCCTGCGCATCCGATGTGAAATCCTACCGCAGGGCGGGAGGCCGAGCCTTAAGCGACCCTTTCGCCATGGATCCGTTTTAATTGCCAGCAAGGTCCTGCGGGGCCCTGGCCAAAATGAAAACCTCTTGCCAAGGAAGCATTGCATGACGACCGAAACCCATATCGTCAATTTTGTCCTGACCCTGGTGTACTCCACCGTGGGGCTGGCCGTATTCGCCGTGGCTTTTTTCATCTTCGAAAAGATCACGCCGTTTTCGATCCGCAAGGAGATCGAAGAAGATCAGAACACGGCCCTGGCCATTATCTTCGGCGCGGTCCTGATCGGGTTGGCGATCATTATCGCGTCGGCCATTGCCGGCTGATTGGATGAACGGATGACGGAGACGTGCCGGGCGTTGCCGGCCCGGTCGGGGGGCAACCGCTCGACGGCCGCGCCTGATGCGCCCCGCCGCGAATTGGCGGGCATGCCCTGGCCCCCGATTCATCCGTCCTCCCCCTTGGCGTCATGCAGACCACCAATCCCATAGCGGACCGGCCGTCCCGGAACGCAAGCATCATTCTGCTGGCCTCGGTCTTTCTCGTGGCCGGATGCGGTCTGGTTTATGAATTGGTTGCGGGCGCGGTCGCTAGCTATATCATGGGCGACGCCGTCACCCAGTTTTCGCTGGTGATCGGCGTCTTTCTGTGCGCCATGGGCCTCGGCGCCTACCTGGCCAAGTTCTTCAACGGCGACCTGTTGCGCACATTCGTCGAAATCGAGATCTGGATCGGACTGGTCGGCGGCATTTCCTCGGTGGCCATGTTTGCCGTGAGTGCGCTGGCGGCCCCCATCTTCCCGGTTTTCTTCTTTGCGCTGTGCACCCTGATCGGGGTTCTGATCGGCATCGAAATTCCCCTGCTGATCCGGATCCTCAGGGCGCGCGCGCCGGTGAGCGAGGCGCTGAGCCACGTTCTGGCCCTCGATTATTTCGGCGCCCTGGCCGGGGCCATCCTGTTCCCGCTCCTGGTGCTGCCCTACCTGGGACTCAGCCGGTCATCCCTCGTCTTCGGGCTGATGAACCTCGGGGTGGCGGCCATCGGCCTGGCGCTGGTAAAAGGGAAACGGGTCGGGGCCTATCTGCGGCTCGCCACGGTTGTCGTCTTGCTGGGGGCGACGCTGGTTTTCTCGGGGCGCCTGGTCGGTTTCATGGAGGATCTGCTCTATCAGGACAGTATCGTCTACGCCCGTTCGACCCCCTACCAGCGCATCGTCCTGACGCGCTGGCGCGAAGACGTCCGGCTCTATCTCAACGGCAACATTCAGTTCAGTTCGGTCGACGAGGCCCGCTATCACGAAAGTCTGGTCCTGCCCGCCATGGCGGCCTGCCCCCGGCCGGCGACCGTACTGATCTTGGGTGGCGGCGACGGAATGGCCGCCCGGGAGGTGTTCAAATTCGCAAGCGTGCAGCGGGTGGTCCTGGTGGACCTCGACCCGGAGATGACGAGGCTCGGCCGGGAACGCCCCGAGCTCGTCGCGCTGAACCGAGGTGCCCTCAGGGACCAGCGTCTCGAGGTGGTCAACAAGGATGCCTTCAACTATGTGGAGGACAGCCGGGAATTCTTCGACGTGATCGTCATCGACCTGCCCGACCCCAACAGCGAGGCCCTGGCGAAACTATACGCCACGGCCTTCTATCGTCTCTGCGCCCGGCGGCTGGCGAAAGGCGGCGTGATCGTGACCCAGGCCACCTCGCCCTTTTTCGCCCCCGAAGCCTTCACGTGTATCCTGAATACCATGGCCGCGGCCGTGCCTCCTGAGGCCCCCTCCGGTGCACTCCATCCGCGGCCTTACCACGTCAACGTGCCCTCTTTCGGTGAGTGGGGGTTCGTCCTGGCCAGCCGGCGGCCCGTTCGCCCCGATGCTCTCGATGTGGTCGTACCCGCCCGGTTTCTGAATACAGCCACCCTGCGGGCCATGTTCGTCTTCAGTCGGGACATGCTGCCCGATCGCGAAGTGGCCGTCAACCGCCTGGATCATCCGGTGCTCTTTGAATACTACAAACGCGGCTGGTCCCGGTTCCATAAGTAGGCGGTACCAGGGGGCGGGTTTCCGCTCTTGGCACCGCCCTGCGGACCGCCTTCCCTCATATCTGACACCCGACGCCTGACACCGGTTGCTGCGCTTGAGGTTTCAGTGCTCAGAATTCAGGCGTCAACACCGACCCACGGACCGCTTTTCCTGACACCCGAAACCTCTACCTGGACCTCTGTTAAAGACCAAAAGATCCGGCGGGCGAGGCTGAATTGACATCGATTTGGGGGGGTGTTAGCGTTTTTAAAACTGGATCGGCGTGACCGAACCGCGACACACAACCATTGACCCGTGAATGCGGTCTGCTGCGCGGGCCGGGACGGAGGAGACACCATGGACCTGTGGGACAAAGTCAAAGGTCAGTTTATCGATGTCATCGAGTGGGTGGACGACACGGGTGACACCCTAGTGTGGAAATTCCCGCGGGAGGGCAATGAAATCAAAAACGGGGCCCAACTCATCGTTCGTGAAAGTCAGGCGGTGGTTTTCATGCATGAAGGGGAGATCGGCGATGTTTTCGGACCGGGCCGGGTCGAGCTGACCACCCGCAACATCCCCGTCCTGACCACCCTCAAGAGCTGGAAGTACGCCTTCAACGCGCCCTTCAAATGCGATGTCTTCTTCGTATCCACCCGACAGTTCACCGACCTCAAATGGGGCACCAAGAATCCGATCATGCTGCGCGATCCGGAGTTTGGCCCGGTGCGGCTGCGCGCTTTCGGTTCCTACTGCATCCGCGTGAACGACCCTGCCGCCTTTATCCGTCAGATCGCCGGCACCGATACGCATTTTCAGACCGACGAGATCACCGGTCAGCTGCGCAACATTCTGGTGAGCCGTTTTGCCGACGCCCTGGCCGAATCCAAAATCCCCATGTTGGACCTGGCCGCCAGCTACAACGAAATGGGTGCTCTGCTGGGGAGTAAGCTGCAGCCCGAGTTCGACGAGTACGGCACGGGCCTGACCAAGTTCCTGATCGAAAACGTCTCCCTGCCCGACGAGGTGGAGGAAGCCCTGGACAAGCGCACCAAGATGGGGCTGGTGGGCAACCTCAGCCAATACACCCAGTTCCAGACGGCCGAGGCCATCGAGGCCATGGCCGAAAATCCCAACACGGGCAGCGGCGCCATGGGCATGATTGCCGGTGTCGGCATGGGCAACGTCGTGGGAGGGGCCATGACGGGAGCCGCCCAGAACCAGCCGGCGGCACCCTCGGCGGGTTCTCCACCGCCGCTGCCCAACCAGGTGCAATGGTTCGCCGCGATCAACAACCAGCAGGCCGGCCCCTTCACGCCCGATCAGCTCCAGCAGATGATCGCCCAAGGGCAGATCGACCGCGAAACACTGGTCTGGAAGCAGGGCATGGCCGGATGGGAGAAGGCCGGCGGGGTTACGGATCTGACGGAATTTTTCAGCGCGGTGCCCCCGCCGCTGCCGTCGGGCTGACGACACCGGCGGCTTTGAAGGCGCGCCGCGCCCGGTCAATCGCTTCGTTGCCCTAAGTGATGCCGTTTCCAGCGCAATCGACGCCGGTATTGCAGGCCATGAGGTGATAGACCGCATCGCGGATATCCGCCAGGCTGAAGGGCTTGGCCTTCAGCGGGAGGCCGGCCCGGACGATTTCTTGCGCCGCCGGGGTGGTCGGATCGCCGGTGATGAAGATGCAGCGCTGGTGGAGCCCCGAAAACTGACGAACGGCGCGCTGGTAGAATTGCCATCCGTCCATGATGGGCATGTCGACATCCGAGACGATCACGGCAAAATAGTCCTTGCGGATCGCGGCCAAGGCTTGCATGCCGTTCGCCGCGGTGTGAACGCTGCCGTCCCGACTCAGGATCGTCGCCAGCAGCGAAGCAATCGGCGCCTCGTCCTCGACAACCAGGATATTTTCCTGCCAGACCGGCGGGATGGACCGGATGGCGGCATTCCAGTCCTTGTGGGGTACAATCCTCGCGAGATGTTTCTCGATGTACCGCATGTGTTGCTGGACGCGGGGTGCCAGTCGGACCAACTCCGGACATTGGCTTTTCAACGTGTCCACCACGTAGCGAAACAGATCGTTCCACTCTGACCGCTCGGTTTCGATGACTTTGTCGATCAGGGATTCCCATCGGGGGCATTCACGGTCGAGAGATTCCTGGAGGACCCGAAGGGGGGCCTCGGCGCGCCGGATCGTGGTCCGATCGAGCTGTATGGTTTCCGGTAGGGCTTCGGAGCGCAGGCAGCATTCCAGTGCTTTTTCGAGGTAGGCCGCATGCCGGGCCTCCTCCTCGCTGAGCTGTGCGAAAAAGCGGGCGGCGGCGTTATTTTCATTGGACACACAAGCAGCGCTGGCAGCGTAGAGGCGACCGGCCCACTCTTCCATACCGATCAGCCAGGCAATGATTTTTTCCATCCCGATTGACTTCCCGAACGAGGTGCACTGCAGTAAGAACGGCCGATGGTGGAGACCATGAGTCATTAAAGTGATATTCGGGAACGTTTTGTCAACTCGATCATGGCCAGACGGCTGTACCGAAGACTTGACAAACCGTCGCCGGAAAGGATTCTATAAGCCATCACTTCAGCGGGCGCCGTGCGGTCAGCGAAACGGCGTACACCGTTTAAAGCCAAGCAATCAAAGGTTAACGCCAAGCAATCAAAGGAGCCGACCGCTATGGAAACAACCCTGCAGGAGGGAATGGAATTCGAATTTACTTACCAGGTGCCCGAAGATAAGACGGTTCCCCGTCTGTATCCGGAGTTCGAGGAGGGCCGGCAGATGCCCGACGTTTTCGCCACCGGTTATATGGTCGGGCTTTTCGAGTTTGCCTGCATCAAGTTCATCAACACGCATATCGACTGGCCCCGGCAGCAGACGGTGGGAATTCACGTCAATGTGAGCCACACGGCGGCCACGCCCCCGGGCTTCACGGTCACGGTACGGGGGCGCCTGGAGAAGATCGACGGGCGTAAGCTTGGTTTTGCCCTGGAGGCCCACGACGGACTGGATGCCATCTCTAAAGGGACCCACGACCGCTTCATCATCGATGCCGCAAAATTCAACGCCGGTGTGGCGAAGAAAAAAGCATCGGTTTGATATCAATCCGGGTGCGGCCAGGGGCTGTCGTTCACTTCCTCGGTGAAATAGCAAAAGCGGTTCCACTCGAATTCGCGTTTGGATATGGGGCAGCGCAGCCGAACCTTACGCTCGCTGAGTCCGATGACTTCCCAATCCCCGCGTCGGGGACCGTCTTCGATATAGATCTTCTGCCCGATTTCAAATGGGTAGGGCCTGAAGAGGGTGACCGTTGCCGTCGACATCTGGGCTTCCTTTCACGGGTTGTGCGGTTTCAGGTTCCCATTGATTCCATCATGTCCTGGAAATTCTCCACCGGCGCGCCGAGGGCATCCGCCATGCGGTCCATGAAGTTGAACAGGGCCGTTACGGCAATCGCTTCGAAAATCTCTTCCTGGTTGCACCCCAGTGCTTCCAGGTGGCGGATGTCGTCAGCAGTCACCTTGTAGGCATGGCGGGTCGTTTTCTCGGCCAAGCAGAGAAGGGCCCGGGTCTTTTCGTCCACCAGGGGACAGTTGTCGACATCATTGATGATTTGCTGCACTTCTTCCCGGGTGAACCCTTGCGCCATGGCCATGGCGCTGTGTGCGTCCACTCAGTAGGCGCAGGCGTTGAGTTTGGATACATGGGCGGCGATCAGTTCCTTGGTGCCGCGGGGAAGGGCATGATCTTCGACCATCAGCCGTTTGACATAGGTAACGATGGGCTCTAAAAGATCGGGGCGGATGCTTTGGGCCACGAACACTTTGGGCACCATCATGAACATTTCCTCGAGGGTGGCATAGGCGGCCTTGAGGTTTCCCTGGGCCGCTTCCGGTTCGACGGTCTTGAGATGGTAAGTCATGGGTGCTCCTTTCGCTGATTTCGCAATTTTAGCGCTGAAGGATAAGTACTGATACGATAAACACGAAATGCAGGAACGCGAGACGGGTAATGCAGCGGCGGCCTGCCGGGTTTCCAAGCGCCGGCGTTCGTGTTATGAACGCCCGCATGCTCTTACGGATATTTGCCAACGCCGCTGTCCTGACCGGTCTGTTTCTGTTGGGCCGTGTCATTTGTCAGGCGCTTGCCGGCGGTCTGGCGGCGCAATACCCGGCCCTGCCGGCGGGTCTGGCCGGACGCGGTCTCTTCGTGCTGGGCCTTAGCCTGCCGGTGCCCATGCATGTCATTGCGGTGGGTTTGTTTCTGCAGAAGAAATGGCTCAATCGACGCTGGGCCCGGGCCGCCTGGTGGGCGGTCGTCTTTTCCGGTTGCTGGCTGGGGGCCGCCCTCCTGGCCCAACTGATGTTGTTCTAGCCTGAGCCTCAAGTTTCCCGGGCGCTCATCCCCCCTGCGAAAGCACGCCCTGACAGGCCGTGCTGGCCAAGAGGCGGTTTTGTGCTTACTGTAAATTTTAAGGTTTATGTATGTAAGCCCTGAGCTATAAGTCCCGCCCATACAAAACCGCTGTTCGCCTTTTGCAGACCGCGCACCGATTGCCCACTGGCTTCATAATGATCAGCCTGAAAGGAGAGCATGTATGCTGCAGAAATTTGTCATCTCCCACGACAAGAACCGAAACCGCTTTGCGATTCGTGAAATGGCCGTCATCGACAAAAATTTGGGCAACAAGGACCCGTCGCGGCTGCGCGACGAGGACTACGCCTTTCTATGCGAGGAATCCTACAGTGGAAGCCGGATCAGTGCTTCGATCGATCGCGGTTTGGACGATCTGGTGGCCACGTTGCGCACGCCGAATTTTTTCCCGATCCGTACCTATGCCGTCAAGATCGCGGAATCGGTGATGGCCCTTCACGATTCGGACGAACGTCGTCGTACGGCCCTCGTGTTCGACGACCGTGACTTGATGGGCGCCGATACCGCTCAGTAGGCGCGACCATCAAACCCATCAGCCGGCCCAGGCCGATTTATGCGCCCATTTTGAATCACTGTCGCGGCCTTGACGGCGGCTGCACCGCCGCAACACAGGCACGGTGGGGCTGGTCTGATTCCAAAGCCGCCTTTTCCGAATCCACCAAGGTGCGGATCTTGCCCGCACCATTCAAACACCGAGCGATGCAACCCATCGCACCAGGCGTCAGATCTTGCCGCGCTCGGTGGCCATGTTGATATAGGTCTCCACGGTATTGCCGGGTGGGATATAGCGATCGCCGTCGTCCTTTTGTTTGAGCACCATGGCCTCGGTGGGGCAGTCGGTGATGCACAGCCCGCAGCCGATGCAGCGCTCGAGGTCCACTGTGGCCACGTCATCCACCGCAATCGCGTCCATCTGGCAACGTTCCATACACGTTTCGCAAGCCGTACAATCCTCGGCAATCACTTCGGCGTAGTAGTTGGTATGCACGGCCAGGGCCGGTTTGTCTAGCGTGCGCATGTTTTTGAGCACCTGGCAGCAGCAGCCGCAGCACATGCAGATGTTGATCGGCTTCTGGGAGTTTGACGGCTGGAGCACCAGCCCGGCGTCTTCACCGCGCTTGAGAAGGTGCAGCGCCTCTTCCTGGGATATTTCCCGCCCCAGACCGTTCTGCTCGTAGTAATAGGCGCCGCTGCCGAAAGTCAGGCATGCCTCCAGGGGCTTGTCGCATCCCTCACCGACCATGGCGTGCTCGCGCCGGCAGATGCAGGGCGCCACGACGATCTTGGACTGCCGTCGGACGATTTCCTCGGCCGCCTCGTAAGGGGTCACGCTCATTTCGGCGTTGACGCTCTGGCTCACCGGAATGACCCGCAGTTGTTTGGTCTTCAGGTCGGTCCACCCCTTTTTCATCAGATAGGGAATATATTCGTTCACATCCCGGATCAGGTCTTCATCCAGGTCGTTGACGTGGTATTCCCAGATGCCGACCACGAACTGGGCCGCCATATAGGTGTTTTCGCCGTTTTTGGCATTCCGGAAGATCAGGCCCTTGCGCGACATCGCCTCCAGGGCGGGGGCCAGGGTTTCAGCGTCCTGATCGAGCCTGGCGGCAATGGCCTCGCACGGCTCGGGCATCATTCCCAGCCCAATGGCAATCTCCGCCTCTTCCGCCGTGAACAGGCGCTTGAGGATGCGCAGTTCCACCCCGGTTTCGGTTCTTGGATAGCCGGCCGGTAAATTGTCCAGATGTTCGGCCAAAAGCTGATAAACGTCGGTCATGGCGTCCCCCTGTAATCAATGGTTTAAGCGATTATTTGGTATTGTGGCACTGATAGCACTTGTACCGGCATTTGAATAGTGGCATAAACGCCTAAAAGCGTTCCAATCAGGCCACAAGGGGCAATCTCTGGATTCAGGATTCAGGTGCCGGGTCTCAGAAAAGCCGGTTCAAGGTTCGCTTTGGCCAACTGAAACCTGGACACTGAAACCCTGGAGTTTTTGGCGGTTTCGTGAGTCAGGTGTCAGGCAAGGCGATGCGCGGTTCGGCAATGACGCCTGAAATCTGAACACTTGTATCCCCTTGGCAGTGCCTGACATTGTCGGCACCTGCGGCCGGATCATTTATCGCACCCCTGACTTTCAGGAGGAAGCATGCCCCATATCACTTTTCTGGCGGCGGACGGTTGCCTTTTTTCGGGCATCGCCGGGCTGGTCGATGCTCTCGCAATTGCCGATCTGTGGCACCAGTCCATGCGGTGGGGCCATGACGCCCCTTTGTTCAAGACCGAAATCGTCAGCCTGGACGGGGGGCCGGTCAAAGCCCAGGGCGGCATCGAAGCCCGGCCCCATGGCCGGCTGGCCGACGTGGGGCCGACCGATTTCATCGTGATCCCGCCGCATCTGCCCGTATCCGAGACGCCGCCGGGGGAATTAAACGATTGGGTGGTGGCGCGCCATCGACGGGGCACACCCGTCGGGGCCATGTGCACGGGTGTGTTCACCCTTGCGGCCACCGGCCTGCTGGACGGACGGCGGGCAACCACCAACTGGCACTTCGCTCGTCTTTTCAGAAAACGTTTTCCGCAGGTCGACCTGCAGCCTGATAAGATGCTTACCGCTGACAGCGGTCTGATCTGCACCGGTGCGGCAACGGCCTTTTTTAAACTGGCGCTTCATCTGATCGAGTCTTTCGGCACGCAGGAGCTGGCTGCGGTTTGCGCCAAGGCGCTCCTGGTGGATCCCGCCCAGGACCGGCAGTCGCCTTACGCCATTCTGGATTTCAGGCACGATCACGGTGATCCGGTCGTGGCTGCGGCCCAGGTCTGGATGGAAGCCAACTACGCCGGCGACGTCACCATCGACGGGGTGGCTGCACAGGTGGGTGTCAGTCCGCGGCATTTCAAGCGGCGATTCAAAAGGGCCACGGGCGAAACACCCCTGGGTTATCTACAGCGGGTGCGGATCGAAGCGGCCAAGAAGCGCCTCGAAACCACGCGGGAGTCCATGAACACGATTACCTGGAAGATCGGTTACGAGGATAGCAGTTCCTTCCGGCGGCTGTTCAAAAGGTCGACCGGTCTTTCACCGCGGGAATACCGCGACAAATTTGCACGGGCGGCAGCACAGGGCTGAGGCCGTCCGCGGTTTAACGGGCCTCTTTGAGTCTGCGTTCCTTCAGATACCGCTGGAGAAAGCGGTGGATGATATAGGGGATGTCGTGTTCGTCGATGATGCGCCGCGTGCTGAATGAGTCGGCCAGTCCTTCGAGCATGTTGCCCATTTTGTCGAAGTAAAAGGTGTAGATCGATCGGCCCGCATCGCCCGTGGTCTGGCCAGGCTTTTCAAAATCGATTTTGCCCAGCAGTTGTCTCTCCTTCGTGCGGACCATGCCGAAACGGACGGTGATGGGCAGGTCCATGACGGACCAGGCCATCTCCCGGGCCTGGATGGCGCCGATCTTCAATTCGCTCAGTTTGGCTTTCTGGACCAGTTGGTCACAATGCTGGCCGAACTGGACGAATTTGAGCTTGTAGTGGCGGTAGTCCTCCATGATGGTTTTGATCTTGATCAGCTCGCTGGATGCCATGTCAAAGGCCTTTTGTGCGCGGTGATGATGGGTTGCGCCTGCACCGACCCGCTTGGCTTTGCCGCGGCAGGTTCGGCAGGGCGGGTAAGGGTGTATCGGACGGATTCGCTGCGGCGGGGGCCCGCCTCCGCGGGCAGGCCCCTGTTGCCGCGTGGCGTGACGTCAATGGCTCGTTCAGCCGGCTTTTTCCGCCGCGACCTTCTTCAGTTTGTCGTTGGCCCAGATGGCCACTTCGACCCGCCGGTTCAACGCGCGGCCGGCGGAGGTGTCGTTACTGGCGATCGGTTCGTCCTTGCCGAATCCCTGCGCATCCAGACGGAGCGCATCGACGTTCTGCGTCACCAGATAATCGGCCACGGTCTGGGCCCGGCGCCGCGAAAGCCCCATGTTGTACTCCGCCGTGCCGGTGGAATCGGTGTGGCCGGCCAGCAGGATATTGGTGTCCTCGTATTTGTTGAGGATCGTTGAAAGCTGGGCCAATTCGGCTTGTGAGTCATACTTGAGATCGGCCCGGTTCACGTCGAAGAGGATACCCGAATCGAACGTGATCTTGATGCCCTCGCCGATGCGTTCGACCCGGGCGCCGGCGATGTCGCGTTCGATTTCTTCGGCCTGCTGGTCCATGTAGCGGCCGATGAAGGCACCGGCCACGCCGCCCACGGCGGCACCGATCAAAAGACCGGCGGCCGTGTTGCCCGAGGCGGCGCCGATTAGCCCGCCGGCCGCCGCACCGGCACCGGCGCCGATGGCGGCGCCTTTTTGGGTGCGGTTCCAATCGGCGCAACCCACGGTTGCGGCCAGAAAGGCGATGACCACAGCCCATATGAGGATTTTTTTCGTCATTGGGTGCTCTCCTTTGCAAGAAAATAGCAGACCGACGTATCCATGGGGAATGGCGGTTACACGCTGTTATTTTAGCCGCCTCGGCGGCGTTTATCAACCTTAGTGGTCAAAGCCCTCTTGACCGTCGGGGCTTCGGGCGGGGACGCGTTACCTGAAATGCCGGGCTAAAAAGGGGCGTGCCGTAAATTGGACCGATCGAATCCGGACGGGCCTGCTGGTCGTTTACAAAGGCCCGGCCGGAATACCAACCTTTGGGGTTCAAAATGGCACGGACGGCTGCACTCGTCCTTCCTTGCGGATTGGTGGCCAAAGTTGAAATTTGCCTTATCCTCTGCCAAACAAGGGGAGGCTCCAGCGCAGACCGGAGGAATCAGAGTCCCTGGACGTACCATGTCACTTAAAACCGCTTACAGGCGATGACCAAGCGCAGCCACCCAACAACACGGCCGTTTCGGATGGGTTCCGCCAAGCACACGGGCTCGTCCGAACCAGTCGGCCCGGCCAAGCCGCCTAAAGCTGAACGCTCCCGCCGGGGACGAGCGATCCGTCTGCTCTGGCGCGGGGCGCTTTCGATAGGCCTGGTGGGCCTGGCGGTCAGCCTTGCCCTCGTGCTGCCCTGGCGCTGGCTGGCGCCCCCGACGACGGCTTTCATGCTGCGCACCCAATTGGCCACCGGCAAGGGCATCGCGTACCGCTGGGTTTCCTGGGAAGCGATCTCGCCCCATCTGCCGATCGCCGTGGTTGCGGCGGAAGACCAGAAGTTTCCCCGGCACCGCGGTTTTGACTTCGACGCCATCTTCAAGGCCACCCGTGAGCGTCGGGCCAGGATGCGCGGTGCCAGTACGATTTCCCAGCAGGTGGCCAAAAACCTCTACCTCTGGCCGGGAAGGAGCCTGGTGCGCAAAGGCCTCGAAGCCTGGTTCACGGTGCTGATCGAAACGCTCTGGCCCAAGCGGCGCATTCTCGAAATTTATCTGAACGTGGCCGAGTTCGGACCGGGTATTTACGGGGTGGGCGCGGCCAGCGAGAATTTTTTCCACCGACCCCCTTCCAAACTGAGCCGCCGCCACGCGGCGCTGCTGGCGGCCGTGCTGCCGAGCCCCGGGCGGATGTCGGCGGCCCGTCCGTCCGCCTATGTCAACCGCAGAGCGAGGGAAATCGATGCCTGGACCGTGAAACTGGGTGGACCACGCTACCTTTCCGACCTATAGTGTGCTCCACGGGGTTGAATATGCCTGGACGCGATGGAGATCCCTGACGTCGTCGCGTCCCCTCAACGAAAGGCGCCGAACATGAACCGCAAGACCAAAATCGTGGCGACCATCGGGCCCGCCTCCAACACCCGGCCGATGCTCGAGAAACTCGTGGAGGCCGGCATGAACGTGGCCCGCCTGAATTTCTCCCACGGATCTTACGAAGAGCACGTGGAGGTCATCCGCGCGATCCGGTCGATCTCCCGCACGCTGAGCCGGCCAATCGGTATTCTGCTGGATCTTCAAGGCCCCAAAATCCGGGTGGGCAAGCTCGAAGGCGGC
>JASJCV010000080.1 GCA_030065275.1 Desulfobacterales bacterium
TGTGTTTCCTCTGAAAAAAAGAGCTGAAAACCAACGTCTACAGTCACGCAAAAAAAATTCATAGCGGGAATGGAAAGCAAGACCTGAATGATTTAAATCTAGTTACTCGCCCCAGACCCAGCAATAAAATGCCAGCCCCCTAAATCCGTCATCGTTCAAGAAGCCGATAAGGGTACCATTATCCAGTCGCAACCCCGGGCCGATGCCAGGTCCATCGATGTAATCCCTCCTTTTGCATTTCATCCCAACCCATCGCAACTCATACGAAATATCCACGGTCGACACCCACCCATGACGGTCTAACAGCATTTTTTCAATCAGGTATCTCTGCAGGAATTTGATAACAATTACTGATAGTCACAATTGGGTCTGCAAAGAGAATGCACGTATAATCAGTACGTTGGATCAATAATTGGCTAAAGCAATCCCTAATTTTGACCCATACTAAAAAAAGCCAACTCGATTTCGATTCAGGCAGCGCATCGACACAACAACGAATCGGATGACGCCATCAGGCGTTTTTGACGACGCGACAATGTTAAGCCAGCGAAGGTTAAACGATCGTGGACATCTACCTGCTGGAAACACACCAAAGAGAGAGAGGTTTCTGATAATGTTCAACAAGCTGACAGTAGGCAAACGAATTATTGTGGGTTTTGCATCGGTCATGGTGCTGCTCGTGGTTGTGGGGGCGGTGGCCTACACGGCCCTGATCAAGGCTGGCGACGGCTTCACCGCCTACCGGGAGATGGCACGCGACGCCAACCTGGCCGGCCACCTGCAGGCCGACATGCTCATGGTGCGCATGAACGTCAAGGATTTCATCATTACCGGCAGTGAGAAAGATATCGCGCAGTATGACGAATACCTTAAAGCCATGCGCACGTATCTGGACGAAGCCCAGGAAGAAATCCAGAATCCTGAACGGGCCAAGAAAATCGATTTCGTGGACGCGGAGGTCAAGGAATACCAGGAGGCCTTTACCCAGGTGGTCAAGCTGCAGGAAAAACGCAATCACATCCTGCACGACATTTTGAGCAAAGACGGCGCCGAGATGGAGAAGGACCTGACCGAAATCATGAAGTCGGCGGAGCACGACAACGATATCGAGGCGGCCTTCCAGGCCGGCATGGCCATGCGCAACCTGCTGCTGGCGCGCCTCTACGTGGTCAAGTTCCTGGAATCGAACGATCAGAAGGATGCCGACCGGGTCGAACAAGAGTTCACCGAACTTGAGGAGCACCTTCATGTCCTGGATGAAAATTTGCAGAATGCCGAGCGCCGCGAACTGCTCCGCAAGACCCAGGAAGCCGACACCGAATACCATAAATATTTCAAGGAACTGGTGGCCCTGATTCACGAGCGCAATGCCACTATTACCGGAACACTGGATCGCATCGGCCCCGAAATCGCGCACGCCGTTGAAGAGGTCAAACTGGACATCAAGAAGGTGCAGGACACGCTGGGGCCGGAATTGGTGGCGGCTAACCACCGCAGCGAATGGGTGATGGCCGTGGTCGGGTCAATCGCCCTGGTTTTGGGCGCCTTCTTCGCCTTCAGCATCACCCGCGGTCTTACGAAAACCCTCAACCGCCTCATCGCCAGTCTGAACGACAGCGCCGAGCAGGTCACCTCGGCCGCGGGCCAGGTATCGGCCTCCAGCCAGTCCTTGGCCGAGGGCGCCTCCGAGCAGGCGGCCGGTATCGAGGAAACCTCATCTTCGCTGGAAGAAATGGCCTCCATGACCAAACAAAACTCGGACAGCGCCGGCCAGGCCGATCATCTAATGAAGGACACCAAGTCGGTGGTCGAAAATGCCAGCCAGGAGATGGGCGAACTGACCCAGTCGATGGCGGAAATCTCCTCTGCCAGCGAAGAGACCCAGAAGATCGTCAAAACCATCGATGAAATCGCCTTCCAGACCAACCTGCTGGCCTTGAACGCAGCGGTGGAAGCAGCCCGTGCGGGTGAAGCCGGGGCCGGTTTTGCGGTCGTCGCCGACGAAGTCCGCAATCTGGCCATCCGGGCGGCCGAGGCGGCCAAGAACACCTCCGACCTCATCGAGGATACCTCCAAGCGGGTGCAGAATGGGGCCGAGCTGGTGGTCCGCTCCGATAAGGCCTTCAAGGAAATCACCGAATCCTCGGCCAGGGTTGCCGATCTGGTGGCCGAGATCGCTGCCGCCTCCCGGGAGCAGTCCCAGGGGGTGGAGCAGATCAACACCGCCATCACCGAGATGGACAAGATCGTTCAAAACAATGCCGCCACGGCGGAGGAGTCCGCCTCGGCTTCCGAGGAGATGAGTGCCCAAGCCGAGCAGATGCAGGCCGCCGTTGCCGAACTCGTGGCCCTGGTGGATGGCACCCGCAAAGACGCCAAGACGACAAGGCAAACCGACGTGCATGCCAGCGCCAAGGTCTCGGACACCAAGACGGTTGCGGCCAAGGCACCGATGGCATCCGAGAAGGTCATTCCCTTCGGAGACGAACAGGAAACGTTCATGGACTTTTAGGGAGCCGCTCCCTCCATGCGACCGGTGGGTCGGAAACTATCCCTCCTCCGGGTCCAGCGGTCGCCTTATCGAAAGGAACAACCCAATGGAAGAAATGCTCACGGGAAAGTATCTGACCTTCAAATTAGCCGAAGAGGATTATGGCATCTCGCTTCTCAAGGTCCGCGAGATCATCGGCATGATGCCCATCACCAGCGTGCCGCGTACGCCGGGATTCGTCAAAGGTGTCATCAATCTGCGCGGCAAGGTGATTCCGGTCACCGACCTCAGGCTGCGCTTCGACATGCCCGAAATCGATTACACGGACCGCACCTGCATCATCGTCGTGGAAGTCGAAGGCGAGAACCATACGGTCCAGATGGGGATCGTGGTGGATGCCGTGACCGAGGTGCTGCCGGTCAAGGCCGAGGAAATCGAGCCGGCGCCCGAATTCGGCGCCAGGGTGGACACCCGCTATATCCTGGGCATGGCCAACATGGATGGCACGGTGAAAATCCTACTGGACATCGACCGCGTGCTGACCGCCGAAGAAATCGCGGAGCTGGAAAAGGCCGCCTAACTTGCGGTCTGTCTGCGTTGGCATTCAGGGGGCTTCAAGCCCCCTGAATGCATTGCCCCCGCCTAGGGCGAACTTTCAAATGATTCCTTTGGCAGACTGGATGCCGAGCCGCGCGGACTTCGTTTTGGTTCATGGAACCAAGTGCTGTGACGCTGTCGGGTTTGATCTGAAAACAGGTTTTTAATGGGCCACCATAGAAGTATGCTCCCTGCCAGCTCACCCGTTGAATGGACAGAGGAACACAGACGGTTCTACCAAAAAAATCTCAAGGCCGCTGTTGTGAAAAGCCGCGCCAGTTTAATCATGTGGCTGTTCGCTCTGGCGGCCTATATGCTGGATCTCATCGATTCCCGGCATATGTCGGGCGTCAGCCTGGCGGTGATCTATTTGGTCCTCATCAACCCGCCGACGCTGTGGCTGCTGAAACACTCTCAGGAGACCCATCGCAGGGATTTTGTTTCCATCCTGTTCAACTTACTACAAATCCTGGGTTACACCGCTGTCATCTACACCCTCGGTGGAATTGAGGCGACCTATCTGACGTGCATTTATGCCGCCATGATAGCCTACCAGGCCACTTTAACCACACGCCGGCGCACGTACCTGGTTACCGGAATGTGCATTGTCGCTTATTCAACCATGATATTGCTGGAAGGTGCCGGTGTGATCCCCTGGCTCAAAGTCATCCCCGATTTCCATCTTCCCTGGCCCCACCGTCTGGCACGCATGATGGTCGTCAATGGTCTGCTGATCATCGTCGCTTACATTTCCTCATTTGCAGCTGACCTGCGGCGTCGTACCCAGGACCGGTTACGTGCGGCCCAGCGCCAATTGGAGCAGCGGGTGGAGGAGCGAACGGCCGAACTCCATAAAGCCAATCGACAATTGAAAACGGACATTGCCAAGCGCAAGCGAATGGCGGAAGCCCTTGAGGAGAGGGAAAAACACTTGTGGCTTGTCTATGACTCCAGCCCTGATAGCATCAGTCTCATTGACGCCGCCGATGGAGTGTTTGTTGATATTAATGCGAGCTTCACCCGCTGTCTCGGGTACACCCGAGAAGAAGCCATCGGACGAACCAATGCCGCGTTGAATATCTGGAAAGATCCAGAGGATTGGAAACACCTGGTCGCAAAGTTGGCGAAGACGGACCAAATATCTAGCTTGGAGGTCCAGCTGATGACGAAAGACGAGGAGATCCGCGATTGTCTGGTATCAGCCGGCATGCTCCAAAATAAGGGCAAAAATGCTATTCAGTTGACGATACATGACATCACCGAACTCAAACAAATCCAAGAGGAGAAGGAGCGCCTGGAGGAGCACTACCGCCAAGCGCAAAAAGTCGATGCCATCGGTCGTTTGGCGGGAGGCGTCGCTCACGATTTGAACAACCTGCTATCGCCGATTATAGGGTACAGCGAGCTGCTGATGCATGACTTGGGCATCGACCATCCTTATCAACAAAAGGTTGGCAAGATCGAAACGGCGGCGAATCGGGCCAAGGATCTCGTTGGCCAGTTGTTGGCTTTCAGCCGCAAGCAGAGTCTCGTTTTCAAGCCAATGGACCTGAACGATGTGGTCAACGGTTTTCAAAAGCTTCTCAGGAGCACGATTCGGGAAAACCTTTCAATCGAAACCGTCCTGTCACCCGATATCCGACGTACCATGGCCGATATCGGTCAGATCGAGCAGGTCATCATGAACTTGGTGATCAATGCTCAGGATGCCATGCCCGAAGGAGGCCGCATCATCATCGAGACGGCGGTGGACGAACTCGACGGGGTGTATGCGGCCGCCCACCAGGGCATTAAGCCCGGCCAATACATCAAGCTAATCGTGAGCGATACCGGTTGCGGCATTGATCAAGAGGCACAGGAAAAAAATATTCGAGCCCTTCTTTACCACTAAGGGCGAGAAGGGCACCGGGCTTGGGCTGGCCACGGTCTACGGCATCATCAAACAGCACAAAGGGAATATCTGGGTTTACAGTGAGCCTGGGCATGGAACGACCTTCAAAATCTACCTCCCCGTCATAGAGACGCCGCACACCGAAACAACATCCGTCGTGTCCCCATCGCATGATCTCAATGGTTCGGAAACGATTCTGCTCGTCGAGGATAATGCGTATGTGCGCGATCTTGGCCAGGCGATCCTCAAACGCTATGGCTATAGCCCCCTGGTGGCCAGGAATGGGGTTGAGGCCCTGTCGCTCATATCCTCGCATCGCGGCCACGTTCACCTTCTGCTGACCGATGTCGTCATGCCTGAAATGAATGGCAAAGACCTGCATGAAAAAATCATGGTGGATGATCCCGACATGAAAGTGCTTTACATGTCGGGTTACACCGACGACATCATCAGCCACCACGGCGTACTGGACGAAGGGGTCCCTTTCATCCAAAAACCTTTCTCCGTCCAAAAACTGCTTTCCAAAGTACGCGCGATCCTCGACACCTGACCGATTCTCGGTTGTATCCGGTTTTGGGGGGATGGGCAGATAAGTTCGCCTTCGCAATTAAGCTGGAGAGGCTGACTGGTTTTCATTCGAGCCAGGGTCGTTGGAAGATTTCGCCGATGCTGGTTTCGAGATCAGCGTTGGTCCTGATGGGGCCGAGCTTGGGCCGCCAAAGCGTTTTTCTACCCCCCCCCCAAGGGTTTTGGTAGACAAAGGGGCTTCCTGGGTATGACCTGTTTGCCCGTCTGGGCAGCGCTTAACGGTCGCGCCTGGTTCCGGGTATCAATTCTTCGATGCGGAGGATTTGAACCTCCCGGTATCGCCCGGAACGGCGTGGGTGGAATAGAATTACGACCGCGCCTTAATTCGTGTTCGCCCCGTTGTCGCTGCTTTGATCGCAATGGTGTCGCTGAGTGGCTTTCATGACCATACGGACCGGTGCGCGCCTGGCCTCAGGTGCAGATATAAAGCGCCGCATCAGCAACCGCGTTCAAACGGCGGGGTAATACCGCCGCCTGGCGCGAGAGTTTGTCTTCCTCCTCGAGGCAGGGCCAATGCACGTCACCGGCGATCCTTTATCTGAGACCGATTCTGAAAACGGAACCCTCCCCGGACGATCATCCCGGCCGCAGCACCATCGGCGCATAAACCTTGATTTCCTGATCGCTGCCGGCGATGGCGTCGATCTTGGCCTGAATGGCGGACCGGGTTTCGCTGGTGACCCAGGCATTCCAGTCTTCGATGGTCTGCCAGCGACTGATCACCAGGCACTCCTCGGGGTTGTCGACATTGCTCAGGGTCTCACTGGACAGGTAGCCCGGCTGCTGGACCGCTTTGGCGCGCAGTTGCATCAGCAGGGGAACCAGTTGCTTGGCCTGCTGCCCCTGTTGGACGCGGCGTTTGATGATGGCTTCGATGGCCATGGCGACCTCCTTTCTGGTTGCCCCGGGTGGGTCGGAATGTCACGGGGGCGCGTACCTAACGAAAGCCTATCGATGATGCGTTTTCGACGGCAGGTCATCAGGGTCCGCCGATCAGCGCCAGGCAGCCCGAACCCGCACGAACGAGGTTTTCTTTTTTGGACTTGGGCCAGCGCTTGACCGCGTGTTCAATCCTGAAAGCCAGGCGCTTGTCGCCGATTTTCTCCCGATAGACCAGCGCCAGCGGCCCCCGCCCACGGAGGTATTTGGCCCCTTGCGCCTCCTGGTGGGCCTTGAAGCGGCGATCGACGTCGGTGGTAACGCCCGTATAAAGACGGCCATCGCTGCAGCGGACAAGATAGAGATACCAATCGCTCATCGATCATCATCGGTTGGGCTTTGTCGACCGTTTTCTGCGGGCAGGAGCGGGGGCAGCCGAGGGGTATCGGCGGTCCACCCGCGCAATCCCGGCATGGTGGTTTTATATACGCAATCGCCCGTGGATGTAAACCGGCATCGCAACGCGGCGGCGGTTTCCTGCGGTGCAAGCGCCCGGCGTTGACATTCAAAGGTTTCATGATATCAATTATTTGTTAGCCTTAACTATTAAACCCAGACTGCGGACAGGCAGGTCAGCCTTTGGACAATGCTTCCCCCGATAGCAGCGGCGGCGATCGCCAGCCGATTTTCCGGAAGATCCCGGGGATGCAGAGCATCAAAACCCGGATTCTGGTTTTTACGCTGGTGGCCACCATCATTCCGGCCCTGACCCTGGGGAGCCTCTCCTACATCCAGACCACGCGTTTTTTGAATGAAAAGATCGAGCAGGGGCTGCGGGACATTGCATCCCAGTCTTCGCGCGAACTCGACCTGTGGATCAAGGAACGCCTCTATGACGTGAGGGTTTTTTCAAGCTCATACATCGTGTCCGAAAACCTGGCCAAAATCCTGCACCATCGCGGCGCGCGCCTTGAAAACCTCGTGGCGCAGAACATGCTGCAGGATTACCTCCACTCGGTCCGGCAGAAATTCACGGACTACCGTGAATTGATGATCTTGGATCTCAACGGCAACCTACTGGCCACCAGCATGCCAGGAGCCTCCCCGCCGAACCTGCCGTCCAACTGGCAGGATTCGGTCCGCTTGAAAGAACCGGTGGTGGGCAACGTTTACTTCGATCCGTTATTGAAAGAACGCGTCATGTTGATCGCCGATCCGATCCTGGCGCCCAATAACGAACTGCTTGGCGTGCTCGGGGCCAAACTCGCCGCCGCCGCCGTAGACCAGGTGCTGGCCGATCATGCGCAGGCGGAAATCGACGACCTGCTCATGATCGATCGCCGCGGCAAGCTCATGGCCAGCTCCCGCCCATCCGCACGCACCGCGAGCACCGCGCCCATCAAGGCCGTGCCGAACGGAAAACTGTTCGCCCACCCGGGCGATCCCATCACTTACACCGCCCCCGGGGGAACCACCGTCATCGGCACCCTCCAGATCGTGCCCAGCCTGGGGTGGGGCATCGTGGCCGAAACCAACCGGCAGAAGGCTTTCGCCCGTATCGATCACCTGCGGAAGCTGACCCTGATCATCGTGGCGGGGCTGCTGGCGGGCCTGGGCCTGTGCGCCTATCTGTTGGGGTTGACCATCGTGCGGCCGCTGCGACGGCTGAGCGAGGGTGCCGCCCAGGTGGCGGCCGGCAATCTCGACATCGACCTGCCGGTCCGCAGCCGCTCGGAAGTTGGATTCCTTACCCAGGTTTTCAACCACATGGTGGCCCGCCTGAGACACGGCCGCGAGGAACTCGACAGTGTCAACCAAACGCTCCAGGAGAAGAACAAGGCCCTCCACCGGCTCTCGATCACCGACGATCTGACCGGCCTTTACAACCGCAAGCACCTCATGGAAACCCTTTCCGGCGAGGTGATCCGTTCGGGGCGCCACCGGCACCCTTTTACCCTCCTGATGATCGACATCGATCACTTCAAACAGGTCAACGACACCCACGGGCATCCGCGCGGCGACGAGGTCCTCTGCCGCCTGGCTGCCGTGTTCCGCGAAACCATTCGCGACTGCGACTACGTGGCCCGTTACGGGGGAGAGGAGTTTATCGTGCTGCTGACCGAAATCGAACCGCACACCAGCATGGAGGCGGCCGAGCGGATCCGCCGGCGCTGCGCCCAGGAGACGATCCTCAGCAGCGACGCCTCGATCAACGTGACGGTCAGCATCGGGGCCGCCTTCTTCCCCGGGGACGGCGACACGCCCCGGAAGCTCATCCAGGAGGCGGACCGCGCGCTTTACGACGCCAAGAAGGACGGACGCAACAAGGTTAGGCAAGCGGCCGACCGCAAGCGCACCGACCGTGATTCCGGCCCGATCCGTCTCGTCGAAAAAAACTGATCCGTTTCGCCGGCGATCGAGGCATGCCCAAGGCCGCGGTTCGTGTCGGTCCCTGAGGGCAATGATCGGTCGGGTTTTTTCTGACGGCGAAAAGCAGCGACCCAACACCGGAGAACGCTTACCCATGAGAGGTTGCGCATGACCCGCCCCAAAAGCGCGATGGAGATCTTTGCGCTGCTCGAAAAATCCAACTGCCAGGAATGCGGCCGCAAAACCTGCCTGGCCTTTGCCGGAGCGGTCTACACCGGGCATAAATCAATCCAGGACTGCCCCCGCCTGACACCCGAGGTCATCGCCCGCTACCGTGGGGAAAGTTCAGCTTGCGAGGCCGGGGAGCAGAACGGGGAAGACTATCTGCAAAAACTCCTGGCTGCCGTCCGGCAGACGGACCTTGCGGCCGCAGCAGCCCGCATCGGAGCCCACTACGAAGACGGCCGGCTGGCGCTGAAAATCATGGGTAAGGATTTCAAGGTGGACGCCCAGGGGCGTCTGTCTGCCGACATTCACGTGAATCCCTGGGTGGCCGTCCCTTTTCTGCACTACGTCCTTTACGCCCAAGGCGTGCCGGCCTCCGGCAACTGGGTCTCCCTGCGCGAGCTGGCCGAAGGCAAGGAGCGCTACCCGCTTTTCCAGAAACGGTGCGAAGCCGCCATGCAGCGTGTAGCGGACATCTACCCGGATCTTTTCAACGACATGGTGCACCTTTTCAGCGCCCGCCGGGTGCCGCAACAGTTCCAATCCGATATCTCGGTCGTTCTGGAGCCGCTGCCAATGGTTCCGATCATGATCTGCTACTGGCGCCCGGAGGACGGCATGGCATCAAGCCTCAAGGTGTACTTCGACGCCGCCGCCGGCCAGAACCTCGATATCGGCGCCCTATTCACCCTCGGCACGGGACTGGCCGCCATGTTCGAGAAACTGGCGCTGCGGCATGGATTCGAGGTCGACCGGCCGGTCGGCTGATGGGGGCGATATTTGGGAACAGATCGGGTAACCGCGATGGCCGGCCCGTGGTCAGCGGACCCCCGCAAGGGATTGGTGGATCCAGCCGGCGCGGCCGTCTTCGGTATGAACCCGCAGCCAGTTGTCCATGTGGGCGAAAGCGACGATCAGGGTGCCCTGGTCCAGGACTTCGATGACCGAACCTTTCAAATCCGGCATCCGACGGAAATTACAGCGCTTGAGGATTTTGAGCGGCAGCGGTTGCGTGAACGGCGTCTCGCCCGGCTGGGAAGCGTTACCCGCGCCTGAGGCCTGATGGAGCTGAACGGTGTTGATATGACCGCGGGCCTGGCCAGCCAGGTAGAGCGCACCGCCATAGTTCTCGTTTCTGAATTCGCGTGTGCTCATTTTGAGAAGCTCTTCGGCCCGCGCCAAATTTTCCCCTTGCCCGCGCGACCCGGCGGCCAAGCCTTCTTTCGTGGTCCGCAGGGCGATCTCGGCCTCGGCCATGGTCGAAGCCGCTTCCGCCCGGCTTTCGATGGTCCTCAGCTTGGCCTTGGCCCGCACCACTTCCTGGACGGCCTCGTCCAGCATTTTCTCCCGGGCGCTGAGACGCTTTTTCAGGGCCGCCTTGCCCGCGCTTTCTTCGAGCAGCTTAAGTTGAATCCGATTGAGCTCGGCCTCCGCCCGGTTCAGCTCGATGCGCTGGCGGGCAAGCGTTTTACGGGCCGCCCGCAATTCCTGTTCCAGCGTCCGGTATTCTCCGCAGGGATCCGCCGCGGGGGCTGTTGCGGTCCGGACGGACTCGGACTTCATGCAGCCGCTGAATACGGCTGCCAGCAGCAAAAGGCCGATGAACGGCCCGGTCCCGGATGGATGTCGCTCTCGACTGGTTGTCATATGGCATGACCTTGGCGCGTCTTGAGGAAGTCGCCCATCGTGCCGCGGCGACCGGCTACCGGGCGTTATCAAGGCACGTCCCGCGGCAGCCGAAAGTTGTGAAAAATTTTAGGCGCAAGCCGCCGGCAAGTCAAGCCGATCGGACCGGACCGCCGTCATGATAAAGGGCGCAGAGTGGAAACGCGGGTGCGATGCCTTCCGAGGTCGGGTGGACCGCTATTGCTCCGGAGCCGGCGTCCTGATAATGGGGAGACCCGCTGACGCCGGATGCGACCTGACGGCAGGTGCCGGGCCGAGGCCTAATAAACCGATCCAGGCGCCCGTGTGTGTCGCAAGCCGCCGGAGGATCGAGCCGAACAAGCACAGAGAGGAAGACGCATGGTCGACTTTGCACTCGACGGCAAAATCGCCTTGATCACGGGTGCCAGCCGGGGCATTGGCGAAGCGATCGCCACAACCCTGGCGGAACACGGGGCGCACTGTATCCTGGTAAGCCGCAAGACCGAGGGGCTCGAAGCGGTGGCGGACAAAATCGCCACAGCCGGCGGGTCGGCCGTAGCGCATGCCTGTCACATGGGTTACACCGATCAAATCGAGGAGCTCTTCGAAAAAATTGGAGCCCAATTCGGCCGCCTCGACATTTTGATCAACAACGCGGCCACGAATCCCTATTTCGGGCCGATGGTCGACGCCCCGGAGCCGGCCTGGGACAAAACCTTCGAGGTCAACCTCAAGGGGCCGTTTTTCATGATCCAGCACGCCGCCCGTCTGATGAAAGTCTCCGGCGGCGGCGCCATCGTCAACGTGTCCTCGGTCAACGCGGTGACCCCCATGGCTTTCCAGGGCGTTTACGCCATCACCAAAGCCGGGCTGGTGTCGATGACCAAGGGTTTTGCCAAGGAACTCGTGAACGACAACATCCGCGTCAACGCCCTTCTTCCTGGATTGACCGCCACCAAGCTGGCCGGTGTGCTCGCCGAAGACGCGGGCGTGCTCAACGCGATCCCCATGAAGCGGGCGGCCCGGCCCATGGAAATGGCCGCGGCCGTTCTCTACCTGGTTTCGGATGCATCCTCCTACTCGACAGGGGCCAGCATCATCTGCGATGGGGGGTTGACGGCCTGATCGCCAATTGACGCCGCCTCGCCCAACGCCCCCCGGCGATTTAACCCCCAAATTGCATGAATTATTGTCTACATGTTGAGTAATTCAAAAAATATCAAGGCGTTGGACCTAAGATTGGCCATAGCTACCATGGCGCCATTGGCGCCCGGATGTTGAAGCGAAAATCGTAACAGAAATCTCACCTTACGGGCGCGCCCTGAGGTGTCCATCGGCTTTGTTATCAGGGGCTCGCCGTAGATAACTACGGCATCTCCCGTGATGCCTCGCCAAATGAACATTTCAGGGGCGTGAAATCTCCGGGTTGAAATTCAAACTGGCCACAATGGGTTCGGCGCGGTAAGTGTTGTGCCAGGGATGGGCCGACAGGCAAACCAACTTGCCGTCCTTGTAAGCGCTCACCACCAGGGTCTTGATCGGCCAGAAATCGTCCGCCAGCCACCGGATGACGGTGCGGTACGCCCGGGTGCCGCAGCGCAGCGTGATTTCCCGGTTGGACGTGACCCGGATCTGGGTTCCGAACTTTGCAAGCGACCGGGCATAGGCGTTCGGGCCGAAGTCTTCCAGGGCGATGCCCTCGGGGATATCGCCGATATAAACAGAGAAATGATAATCGCCGGGGGCTTTCATGCGCATAATCTGGCCGGGGTAGACGAGGCCCGCTTTTTTGCTGCCGAAGGGGTAGGTAAACGCAAACGCCGGCGGGACGGTGCGCGTGAAAACCCCGTCCTTGGCCACCCCTTCGGCCTTCGAAATCCAGGTAAGCCCCCCGGTCTTCTCTTCGGCCGCATGAACCACCCGTTCGGCCAGCCGGGCCTGATCGCCTTCGCCGGCAGGCAGGGGTTGAGATGACGAAGCGGCCGGGATAATGAAATCCTCGAGCAGTTCTTTGGCCATCAGGCTTTCTCTGCCGGTCAGATCACCCGTGAATACGGCCACCATATTCTTCTGAGGTAGAACGAAGATGCGCTGCCCCTTGAAGCCGACGGCGGCGTAGTAACCCGAATCCTCGACCCACCACTGGTAGCCGTAGCGGTCGAAAAGGGTGGCGTCGACATGGCCGCGGGTGGAGGCTGTCACCCAGGCTTCCGGTACGATCTGCCTGTCGGCCCAGCGCCCCCGGTTCAGATACAACCAGCCGAGCCGGGCCATGTCGTGGGGTCTCAGCCGCATTTCGCCATACCCGATATCGACGCCCTGGGGGCTCGTGTCCCAGCCGACATCCTGGATGCCGAGGGGCCCGAAAAGATGTTGCCGGGCAAACGCCAGGGTCCGCATCCCGGTGGCGTTGTGGATGATCACCGACAGCAGGTGGGAAACCCCGTTGCAGTATTCAAACTGGTCGCCCGGCGTCGCAGCCATCGGCAGGTCGAGGACATATTGCGCCCAATCGTCGCTGGTCCGCATTTCAATCAGGCCTTGCCAGCGGTAGAGATATGAATCCCGGCAGTCCAAACCGGAGGTCATCGTCAGCAGGTTCTCGAGCGTCATCGAGGCCTTGCGCGCATCCAGACGGGCGAGGGACCTATCCGGGAAAAAATCCGTAACCGGTTGGTCGACGCTTTGAATGTAGCCCTTATCGACCGCGATGCCGATCAGGGCGGACATGACACTTTTGGTGCAGGAGTAGATGATGTGCTTTTCCCCTGGTTTGAAGGGCCAGAAATAGGCATCCAGGACCAGATGGCCGTTGCGCACGATCAGGATGCTGTCGATGTGGAGGCTTCGCTCCTCGATGTATGCCAACATCTCGGCCAGCACGCCCGAGCGCATGCCCTGGGTCTCGGGTGGGGCGGTCGGCCAGTCTTCTTCCGGAAATGGATTGGACGGCACCGTCGTGCCGTCTCCACAGGATAGCACCGAAATCAATGAAATTGCAGCCAGAACCGCAATCAACGTCTTCGTTTGATTTGATCTCAGGGCGGGCAATTGTGCGGGCCTCCATCAACCTGGCATCCGAGCAAGATCCGGATCGATGCCTGACCGTATCAAATTTGGACGCTCCGATAAACAAGTGTTTAATCGCGACGGGAGAGAAAAAAGGTCGCTTGATTATCTTGCGCGAAACGATCAACATCGATCACAACCTTGGGGTTGGCCATATTAAAGCCCGAAGGGATATCCTCATCGCCCCATCCAGATGGATTGTCCGATGCGTTTAAACCCCGTCCGCAAAATGCGGCGCGATGATCGACGGCGGATCAACTGTCAGCAAACCAAACTTCCGCTTGGCGTTTGAACCGATTCAACAAGCGCCCGTCGATAACAACCAACCCCGTAAATATCAGCCCCATGCCCGCTAATGCGTTCCAGCCCGGTCGTTCGCCCAGGAACAGCACGCCAAGCAAAATGGCACTGAGGGGGATTAAAAACGTCACCAACAGTAAATTCGTCGGTCCGGCCGTGGCCAACAACCTGAAATAGATGATGTAGGCCAGCGACGTGCTGATCGCCGCCAGTCCCACGAGCGCCATCATCGTCGAGATACCCGGAGAGAGATTCCAGGGTTGATCAACGCATAGTGCCAATGGGGTCATCATGAGGGTCGAAGCGCACAGCATGCCGGTGGCCACCACAAGCGGGCTGAAACCTTTGAATCGGCGTCCGTAGATGGCTGCACAGGCATATGCAAGGGCAGCCCCCAGGACGGCAATCTGCCCGAACACTTCGATCCCGATACCCTGCAGCGAATTTATCCCGATCAACACCGCCACCCCGGCCCAACCTGTCACGACGCCTGATATCCGGCGCGTGGTCAGCCGTTCATCTTTGGTCAGAAAATGGGCGAGGACGACGCTGAATATGGGCGTCGTACCGTTCAAGATGCTTGCCAGACCGCTTTCGATATGGGTTTGGCCCCAGACAATCAAACTGAAGGGGATCAAGTTGTTCAAGGCCCCCATGACGATAAAC
>JASJCV010000081.1 GCA_030065275.1 Desulfobacterales bacterium
CCGCGGCGCTACCGGCAGACCGCCCGTGAAATCATGGCGGCGGCGGTCTTCCGGGAACTGGCGCCGGGCAAGACCGACGCCCCGATCGATTGGCAGCCCTTGGCGGGCGACGGGTCCGACCGTCGATGGCACCGGCTGCGCCGGGGCAGCCATTCGGTGGTCATGGTCGATCATGGCCTGCGCGACGGCGGGACGCCCGGCGAGGCCGACGCCTTTATCCATATCGGCCGCCACCTCCATCGCCGGGGGCTTCCCGTGCCGCGCATTCTCCGAGCCGATCCGTTTGCCGGCCTGGTATTCGTGGAAGACCGGGGCGATTGTCATCTGCAGACCCACGTCTCCGCCGCTACGTCGCCCGCAGCCGTGGCGGCGCGCTACCGGAATATCATTGACCTTCTGATCGAGATGTCGGTATCGGGAGGCAGCGGCTTCGAACCGGCCTGGACCTGGCAGACCGCCGCCTACGACCGGGAGGTCATCGTGGAGAAGGAGTGCCGCTACTTCATCGATGCCTTTGCCCGGGATTACTGCGGACGGAAGATTCCCTTCGCCCGCATCGAGGCTGAAAGCCATCGCCTGGCCGACGGCATCCTGGTGGAACGTGCCGAGGGGTTCATGCACCGGGATTTTCAGTCCCGCAACATCCTGATCGCCGCGAACAGACCCTGGATCATCGACTATCAGGGCGGACGGCGGGGGCCGGCCGAATACGACCTGGCCTCACTTCTGATCGATCCCTATGTCGCGCTCCCCGAAAACCTGCAGGAAGCGCTTCTGGAGGATTTCATCGAACGCTATCGGAAACGAACCGGCAAATCCCGGGAAGCCATCATCGTGCGCTACCGGCTCTGCGCGGTGGCGCGCAACCTGCAGATTCTGGGCGCCTTCGGCTTTCTGGTCAAGGCCAAGCACAAAGCCCGCTTCGCCGCCTACATTCCCATCGCCCTGGAAAGCCTTAAGCGCAACCTGGCGCGGGTCGAAAGCGACAGCTTCCCCATCCTGAGGGAGGTGACCCGGTCGCTGGCATCAACGCTGTAACGGACACTGAATAATTTCCGGTCCAAACACCCGGTGGAGAGGAGAAAAAACATGAGCGGCCTGAACGTAATGGTCAACGGACTGCCGGGCAACGTAACCCGGATGCTCGCCCGGCATATCATCCAGGCGGACGATATGGATCTGGTGCCCTATTCCTTGACGGGCCCCGAGATCGAAGCGACGCACGCCGAGGTCGAGGGGCAATCGATCGCGCTGATCCGCCCCGAGGACCGGGAGGGGCGCATCGCGGAAGTCAAAACCCGCTATCCCGACTGCATTTGCGTCGACTTCACCCACCCTTCGGCGGTGAACGCCAATGCCACGTTTTACTGCGGCCAGGGGCTGCCCTTTGTCATGGGCACCACGGGCGGCGACCGCGAAGCCCTGCACCGCACCGTGCAGCAATCGTCCATCGCCGCCGTGATCGCTCCCAACATGGCCAAGCAGATCGTCGGCCTCCAGGCCATGATGGCCTTTGGCGCCGAAACCTTCCCCGGTCTCTTCAACGGCTACACCCTGACGGTTCGTGAGAGCCACCAGCAGGGCAAGGCCGACACCAGCGGAACCGCCAAGGCCATGGTGCGCTACTTCAACGCCATGGGCATCGACTTCACGGACGACCAGATCCACCAGGAACGTGATCCAAAGGCCCAGCAGGCCCGATGGGGCGTCCCGAAGGCCTACCTGGGAGGCCACGGCTGGCACACCTACACCTTGATCTCCGCGGACGAGACCACCCGGTTCGAAATTACCCACAATATCAACGGCCGGGAAATCTATGCCGAAGGCACCCTGGACGCGCTGCGGTTTCTGGCCCGCAAGCTCGATCAGGGCTGCCGCGGACAGGTTTTTTCGATGATCGACGTGCTGCGGCAGGTCTGATTGCGGCGTCGGCGTCTTCGGACGGCAGCCTTTCCGATGAGGCGGCCGGCGGCCTGTAAGGCCCGCAAAGACCGTGGGCCCCAGGGGTCCGGCCCGTAGCGGCCGGTGGAACGCAAGACCGGCGATCGCCCCTGGGACCATCGCCGGTCGCATCACTTTATCCGGTGTCTTTTGTCTCCCGGTCCTGCCGGCGGGCGGCCGGTTTGTGGTGGCCCTACATCCCGGCAATCACCTCGTAGGCCTGGGCCAGCGCCTGGTCGAGATTTTCAGGCTGGCTGCCGCCGGCCTGGGCCAGATCGGGTTTTCCGCCCCCGCCGCCGCCCACCACGGGCGCGAGCTGCTTGATGATATTGCCGGCGTGAAAACGGTCCTGTATATCCCGGGTCACACCGGCGATCAGGAGCGCCTTGGCCCCGCTGACGCAGCCCAGAACAACGACCCCCGACTGGAGCCGGTCGCGGAAGCGGTCCACGAGATCGCGCAGCGCCCCGGGATTGTCGGCCTCCACGCGGCGGGCCAATACCTTGACCCCGTTGACTTCGCGCACATCCGCCTCGGCGTCGGCCGCCGTCTGCGAGGCCAGCTTGCCTTTGAGGCGTTCGACCTCTTTTTCGAGCTCTTTCTGTTGGGCCAGCAGCTTTTCGATGCGCAGGGTGATGTTCTGGGGGCTGTCCTTCAGCAGCCGGGCGGTCTCCTCCAGGGCCCGGGCCATCTGCTGGACGCTGTCCAGCGCCCCCTCGCCTGTCATGGCCTCGACGCGCCGGACCCCCGCGGCCACACTGGCTTCGCTCACGATTTTAAAAAACCCGATGTCACCGGTGTGCTGCACGTGGGTGCCGCCGCAAAGCTCCTTACTGAAATCCGCGAGGCTGACCACGCGCACGCGATCGCCGTACTTCTCCTCAAAAAGGGCGGTGGCGCCGGATTGAAAGGCCTCCTCGGCCGCCATCTCGTCGGTATGGGTGGGCACGTTCTCGATGATGCGCGCGTTGACCTTGCGCTCGATGGCAGCCAGCACGGGCGGCTCGATCTGGGAGAAATGCGTGAAGTCGAACCGCAGCCGGTCCGGGGCCACCAGGGAGCCGGCCTGCTTGACGTGATCGCCCAGGACCTCCCGCAGCACGGCGTGCAGGATATGGGTGGCCGTGTGGTTGCGGGCCGTGGACTGGCGGGCGTTTAGGTCCACCTGCAGGCGCACGGTGTCGCCCTTGGCGATCCGCCCGGCCTTGACCACCCCTTTGTGGATGATCAGGCCGGTGGGATCCTTGATCGTACCCTGGATGTCGATCGCCGCCGGCGGATCCCCAGCCAGCCCCTCAATGCGCCCCACGTCGCCGACCTGCCCGCCGGCCTCGCCGTAGAACGGGGTGGCCTCGGCCACGATTTCGACCGCATCGCCGGCAGCGGCGTCCCCGGCCTCAACGCCGTCCCTGACCAGGAGCACCACCCGGCTTTCCAGGGCGAGTTCGTCATAGCCCTTGAATTCGGGTTGGAAACCCTCGGCCGACAGCGGGCGGTAGGCATCCGCGATTTCGGTGAACGTGACCTTGGCGCGCGACTGGGCCCGCTGGCGGTCCATGGCGGCATCGAATCCGTCCATGTCCAACTCGAGCTGCTCGTCGCGCACCACGTCGCGCACGATGTCCACCGGGAAGCCGAACGTGTCGTAGAGTTTGAAGATCACATCGCCGGGCACCCTTTTTTCTCCGCGGGCCCGCACCTCCCCCAGGGCATCGTTGAGCACCCGCAGACCGTTGTCGAGGGTTTCGGAAAAACGGATTTCCTCGTTTTCGATCACATTGGTGATGAAGGCCTCAGCCTCTCCCAGTTCGGGGTAGGCCGGCCGCATGATCTCCATGACCGTGCGGGCGGTGTCGTGCAGAAAGGGTTTGACCAGCCCGATGTTGCGCCCATAGCGGATGGCGCGGCGCATGATCCGGCGCAGCACGTAGCCGCGGCCTTCGTTGGCGGGCAGCACCCCGTCGCCGATCAGAAACGCGGTCGCCCGGCTGTGGTCGGCGATCACCTTCATGGCCACTTCGGTTTCCCGGGACTCGCCCACCGCACGGCCGGACAGTTCCTCGGTGCGGCGGATGATGGGCACCATCAGGTCGATATCGTAGTTGGTCTCCACGTCCTGGAGGACCGAGCAGATCCGCTCCAATCCCAGGCCGGTGTCGATGCTGGGCTTGGGCAGCGGTTCCATCTTCCCGGAAACGTCCCGGTTGAACTGCATGAACACCAGGTTCCAGATCTCGAGGAAGCGGTCGCAGTCGCAGTCGACACCGCAGTCGGGGCTGCCAAGGCCGCAGGCGCCGCCCCGGTCCAGGTGAATCTCCGAGCACGGCCCGCAGGGGCCGGTATCGCCCATGGCCCAGAAGTTCTCGTCTTCGCCCAGCCGTACGATGCGGTCGGTGGGCACGCCGATCTGCCGGTGCCAGATGTCGGCGGCCTCGTCGTCGTCGAGGTAGATCGAAACCCACAGGCGATCGGCCGGCAGGCCATAGCCGTTGGTCAGCAGGTCCCAGCCGTATTCGATGGCCTTTTCCTTGAAATAGTCGCCGAAGGAGAAATTGCCCAGCATCTCGAAAAAGGTATGGTGCCGCGCCGTGTAGCCCACATTCTCGAGGTCGTTGTGCTTGCCGCCGGCCCGGACGCATTTCTGCGAGGTGGTCGCGCGCACATAGTCGCGTTTTTCCTCTCCCAGGAAGGCCCGCTTGAACTGGACCATCCCGGCGTTGGTGAACAGCAGGGTCGGGTCGTCGGCCGGAACGAGTGAAGAACTGCGCACCACCTGGTGATCGTGTTTCGCGAAGAAATCCAGAAATCGCCTGCGTGCATCGTTACCCGTCATACGCTTTGTCTCCCGAAAATCGGCTGCCGCCGCCAGCGGCAGTATTGGGTTACGGCCCGGATGGGCGGTTATCCGTCGGCATCGCTTTCGCGGTCGTCTTCGGTCTTCTCGGCGAATCCCAGCTTCTCGCGGATCTCCTCCAGCGCCGCATTGTAGATATCCGCGTTGTCGGCAAAGAAATTCTTTACATTGGTGCGCCCCTGGCCGATGCGCTCGCCTTTGTAGGAATACCAGGAGCCGCTCTTGTCGATCACGCCGCAGCTGACGCCGATGTCGAGGATTTCGCCGGTTTTGGAGATGCCCTCGCCGTAGCTGATGTCGAACTCGGCTTCCTGGAAGGGCGGCGCCATCTTGTTCTTAACCACCCGGACGCGGGTGCGGTTGCCGACCACCTCCTGACCTTCCTTGATGGCGCCGGTGCGCCGGATGTCCAGCCGGACGGAGGAGTAGAACTTAAGGGCATTGCCGCCGGTGGTTGTTTCGGGGTTGCCGAAGACGATGCCGATTTTCATCCGGATCTGGTTGATGAAAATGACCGCCGTCATGGTCTTGCCGATGGTGCCGGTGAGTTTGCGCAGGGCCTGGGACATGAGGCGCGCCTGCAGGCCCATGTGGGAATCGCCCATTTCGCCTTCGATTTCAGCCCGCGGCACCAGAGCGGCCACCGAGTCGATGACGATAATGTCGATGGCACCGCTGCGCACGAGCATGTCGGCGATCTCGAGCGCCTGCTCGCCGGTGTCCGGCTGTGAGACCAGTAGTTCGTCGCAGTTCACACCGAGTTTGCGGGCATAGCTCGTGTCGAGTGCGTGTTCGGCGTCGATGAAGGCGGCGATACCGCCGGCGCGCTGGGCTTCGGACACCGCGTGCAGTGCCAGGGTGGTCTTTCCCGATGATTCGGGGCCGAAAATCTCGATGACCCGGCCTTTGGGCAGTCCACCGATGCCCAGGGCCTTGTCGAGTGCAATCGAACCGCTGGATATGACAGGCACTTTGGTGACCGAGTCTGTTCCCAGCCGCATGATCGCGCCCTTGCCGAATTGACGCTCGATCTGGGTCATGGCCGATTCGACCGCTTTGCTCTTGTCCGGTGCTGTCGTCATAAATTCCTCCAGGTGCTTCCGGTCGCCGATCGTGGATGTATGCGCCGGATGGTCGTCGTTAGGGGGTCTGCAGGGCCGAGCGATCATGGTGGCGCTGCCGTCCGGCGTTCGGTTGGCACGCCGTCAATCGTTTTTTTTTGAGGCCGCGGCCAGCGGCGCTTGCGCCAAGGCCGTGTACCGTGCCCCGCCGGGGCCAAGGTGGCTTTCATACCAGATGAGGGCATTTACCGTAAAGGCCACAGACGGTAGATCCCGCATTTGCCGGGCCAACGTGGTATGCGCTGCGCGCCAGCGTTTGGGGTTGCGGATGCGGCCCACCGTCAGATGGGCGCGAAAGGGGCGTTTTTCCGGTTCGAATCCGCAAAGCGCCAGCCGCGCATCCAACGCCTGTTGAACGGTCCGCAGGCGTTCGACCTCCCCCGCCACGGCCTGCCAGAGCACCCGGGGCCGATGAAGGCTGGGAAACCCGCCAAGACCGCCGAGGGATAGTTCGAGCGGGACCTGTCCGGCGACGGCCGCTTGCATGGCCTGTTCAATGGCTTCGCCCGCGGCAGGGTCCGTCTCTCCCAGAAATTTTAGGGTCAGGTGGATGCTTGCCGGCTTCACCCACCGCGCCTCGATTCCCTCGTCCTGCAGTCGGTGCTGCAGGCGTTCGATCCGGTGAACAATCGCCTCGGGCGGTTTGAAGGCCAAAAAAGTCCGCAACGCGCGTCTCCATCCGGCCGGGCCCAGGCAGTCGTCGGGGGCTTTGATTCGGGTCGATCAGGTGCTCGGCAGCGTTGCCTGGGGCTCGCCGAGCAGGAACTTGCCTTTGGCAATCCAGTCTTTCAACATGGACGCGATCTCGCGGGCACGGACCGTGCTCGAGAGCGGAACGGTGGCGACCTCTTCCCCGTTGAGTCGAATGCGGCCGCTCCTGAGCTCCGCGTAGCTGACCTCGCCCAGGGTGACGCCCGTTCCCTGGGGGTAGTCGTGGCTGTAGTCCACGACCTGGGTGAACAGGTCTTCGTCCGACACCCCCGTGTAGCCGGCCATGTCCTCGTTTAGAATCGGGATCGGTATCCCCAGGCCCACCGACAGGGAGCAGCCGTAACCCTGGAGGCTGGCTCCCATGAGCCATTTGGCGCTCATACGCTTGAGATCGCCCATCACGCTGATCGTTCCGGCCGGCGAGCGCGGCACCCCCTTGCGGGTGCGTTTGGTGCCCGGCTTGTGCTGGGTGCCGGCGCCGGTGACATAGCCGATACCGCCGCCCAGAAAAATCCGCGTCCCCAATCCAATGGTTTTATAGTAGGGATCGTTGAACAGCGGGCTCAGCTGCCCGGCCGAGCAGTAGTTGGCGTTCTGACCGCGGGGTTTGAGCGTTCCCATATAGGTGTAGATCGTCTTGGGCGACAGATTAACGGCGCAGTTGTAGTTCTGGTAGGCATTGCGCGGATTGAACAGCTGGGCATAGGGCAGCTGTTTGAGGGTGATGTCCTTTTCCAGCGACTTGCGCGGATAGCAGTCGGTGCCATACCCCAGGGCCTTCAGATGGACCTTCTTGCCGGCGACGAGGTCCTGGATCACATGGCCGCCGCCGTAGTTGAACTCCCCTGGGTAGACCCGGTTCAGCGGATCGTCCTCGCAGGTTTCGGTGGCACCGATATAGCAGTCCACGGCGGCGATGCCCCCGTATGCGGGCACATTGTTGAGCCACACCTTGGAGGCTTTGATACTGGGGACCGCATGGCCGAAATTGATGAAGGCACCCGAAGAGCACATGGGGGCGAACGTGCCGGTGGTGACCACATCCACCCGGCGGGCCGCCTCGACCCGCCCCTCGGTCTTGACGATATCGACCATTTCCTCGGCCGTGACGACGATCACATCACCGGCCTTGATGCGGCGGTTGATGGCGGCGTAGGTTTTCGTTACCTTGTGCTTGCCCATCGCGAAGTCTCTTCCCACAAACCTGTGCTGAAATTCCACCGCCGCTGGCCGGGTACACGGCCTGAGGTTCAGGACGCCGGATTCAACTTGGTGGTAATGTTGTCCCGGATCCAGTGCGCATCCCACCACTCGATCGGGTTGACCAGCGTATCGTGCACCATCATGCCAAAGTGCAGGTGATCCCCCAGGGCCAATCCGCTGACCCCCGTGCGCCCGATGATATCGCCTTTGGCCACCCGTTGGTCGACGGTCACCTGAATGCTGCTCAGATGCGAGTACAGGCTGAACAATCCGAAGCCGTGTTCGATCACCACGGTGTTGCCGTAGATCCCCACGTTATCGGCGAATACCACCTGGCCGTGGTTGGCGGCCGGCACGGGGGACTGCTGCAGCGAGGCCAGATCCGCGCCCAGGTGAACCTGGCGATCGATGATGGCCCCCCGGTACTTGTAGACACGATGGTCGGCAAATTGGGCCCGGTTGGCCGACTTGGGCAGCCGCATGAAGACGCCCTCCCAGGCCATCACCGGGGTGGCCCGCCCGGCCAGAGCGGCCAGGGTTTCACCGTTTTGCCGGCGCATGTCACGATTGACGGCCAGAAAAATCTCTTTCGGATCGGCGGGCACCTCGCCGGCCGCCTCCAGCAGCGGGCGCATGTTCTGCGTGATAAAGCGATCGGAAATGTTCAGAACGTCCTTTTTGAAACGTTTGGGCCGGATGCGGTAGGAAAAGCCGGCCCGGGCTTCGTTGCCGGCCTGGTCGACGGCCAGCGCGCGGATGGCGGCCTCCGGCGTCTGGTCGTAGGCCACGGCGAAAAACGCCAGCATGGTCAAGGGCTCGTCCGCGCTCTTGGGGTGGCCCGGGTAAAAGTGTTCCCCGACCAGGACGCCGTGACGGGGACAGGGCTCATCCAGGCGGTAGACCACGAGACCGCTGCCGCCCTGGTTGATATAGTGAAAGCGGCTGAGCGTCGTGATGGTGGGTGGTTTGGAATCGACCGTCAGCGGGATTTCCACCACCGTGCGGTTGCCGTTCCACCAGTTGCGCCAGCTGTAGTCGGCGGCCTGGATACGCAGGATGGCGTCGCCGTCGGCGAGCTTGAGTTGGGCCGGGTCGAGCACCAGATCCAGCCGATGCGACTCGACCCCGCTGCCGGAGAGCAGCATGGAGCCCTCGAATTGTACGTCGTCCAGGAGGATATCTCTTTCGGCCTGGGCAATATGGGCCTGGATATCCTTGAGCCCCCGACCCTGTTCGCGGATCTCGACGGTGACGGTGCGCGGGGTCTTGCCGATGGCCGGCGCTGCCAGGTCGCTTTCGATCGACGGCGCCTTGCCTTCCATGCGCCATACGGCCAGCAGCACCAGCGGCGCCAGCAGCAGCAGGAAAACAACGGGGATCAGCACGCGACCGCTCATATTTCGCTTTGATTTCACTTGTTTCAGTTCGCCTCCCATTCGCGCGTGATCCGGTATTGCTAACAGGTAAAGCCGCGATAATCAAGCAAAGTTTGGTTTCTTGACTTTTACCGGACCGCAAGATAAAGGACTGCCCAATATCCGGCGCCCACGCCGCACGAGGCACGACCAAGCGCCGGAGCGACGACGTTTCGACAACTTTTTCGACAGGTACGGCGGCGGTGCGGTCGGGATAAAACCCGCTGGCGCAACGCAGGTGGAACCGCGTGCAAAATCAACCGCCGAAACCGGCGCGTCGACGTTCATCTGTCCCCTGTTCACCACCCGGCACCTGTCATTAATCGGCTCGACCGTGGCCATTCGCTCCAAAAAGAAGATTGCCCTGCTGGCCCTGCTCGCGGGTGTCGCAGTCCTAACGGGTTTGCTGGTGCGCGGCTACATGAAATACCGCGCGTTCCGAGAAAACCCGGCCAAGATCCTCGAGGCCATTCCCGAGGGGACCAATATCGTCCTGGGTGAAGTCCGTCACACGGCCGTGCGCGAGGGCCGCAAGGAGTGGGTTCTGGAAGCGGCTTCGGCCCAGTACTCGGAAAGCACGAAAGAAGCCGTATTCGACGAGGTGAACGTCACGTTTTTCCTGGAAAACGGCGATCAAATCCATTTACAGGGACAGCAGGGCACCATCAACACCGCGAGTAACGACATGCAGATCGCCGGCAGCGTTCGTATCGAGAAAGGCGATCAGATCTTTCTGACCGAAAAGATCGACTACAACCATGAAAGCCGCCATCTCACCAGCCCCTCTGAAGTCCGCATCACGGGGCGCCGTTTTGATCTGCGCGCCGATAGCATGCAGGTCGATCTGGGGGCGGAAACCGCCTTCTTTGAAGGGTCCGTTGAGGGAAAAATCGATGCCGCCAATCAACTGCGCCTATAGCGCGCACCGCCGCTTCGTTATCGCTGTCCTCCTGCTGTGGCTGGCAACCGCCGCGTCGGCCGCCGCCCAGGAGCGCCGTCCGCTGGCCACTCCGCTGAACACCACCGAGAAGATCAACATCACCGCGGACACGCTGGAGGCCAACAACAAGGAAGGCCGCTTTATTTTCAAGGGCAACGTCAAAGTGGTTCAAGGTGAGACCGTGGTCACCTCCGACACCCTCACGATTCACTATAGCGACAAACAGGCCGCGGGGCAGGACGAAACCACGCCAGAAGGCGGCTCGATCGAAAAAATCGAAGCCGCGGGCAATGTCGTCATCCTTTTTGACGGCCGCACGGCCAAGACCGACAGGGCCGTCTATCGCAGCGATCAGGAGATTCTGCAGTTGATCGGCGATAAATCCACGGTGATCGACGGTCCCAACCGAATCGTCGGCTCAAAAATAACGCTTTACAGAAACGAGGATCGTATTAAAGTTGAGAGTAGCCGCAAAAATCCGAGTGACCGTGTCACGGCGACTTTCTTTCCGGACAGCCCGGAGACTGAATAAACACTGCCATTAAGGGTCCACCATCTGACTAGGGAGGCTTATCCGCTTGATACCATCGATCCCGGGACGACATAGATGACCGTCCTTTCCGTCGAAAATCTAACCAAGCAATATGGTGGGCGGAAAGTCGTCAACGATGTCAGCCTGACGGTGGACAGCGGCAGTGTGGTGGGCCTTTTGGGGCCGAACGGTGCCGGCAAGACGACCACGTTTTACCTCGTGGTGGGTATGGTGCGGACCGATGGCGGACGGGTGGCCATTGGAACGGAAGACCTCACCGACGACCCCATGCACATTCGGGCACGCAAAGGCATCGGCTACCTCCCTCAGGAAACTTCCATCTTTCGCAAACTGACAGTTCGTGATAATATTCTGGCTATATTGGAAATGCTACCGATCGACCGGAGCGAACGCCGGAATCGTGCTGAAATGCTGCTCGAAGAGCTTGGGATCGCCCACTTGGCCGACCAGCGCGCCGCCGTCCTTTCGGGCGGTGAAAAACGCCGCCTGGAAATCTCGCGCACCCTGGCCATTGATCCAGCTTTCATTCTTCTGGACGAACCCTTTGCCGGGGTCGACCCGCTGGCCGTCATCGACATCAAGAAGATTATCGGCCACTTGAAACAGCGCGGCATCGGTGTGCTGATTTCCGATCACAACGTGCGTGAGACGCTGGAGGTCTGCGATCGGGCTTATATTCTCAACGACGGCCAGGTGATCGAGTCCGGGCCGCCGCAGGCAATCATCGACAGCAAAACCGCGCGGCGCATCTATCTGGGAGACGAATTCAGACTCTGACATGGCACTCGAACTAAGACAACAACTCAAGCTCACCCAGCAGTTGATCATGACGCCACAGCTTCAGATGGCGATCAAGCTGCTTCAGCTCTCCCGTCTGGAACTTCTTGACCAGATCCATCAGGAATTGGAAGAGAATCCGGCGCTGGAAGAGGTCCAGGAAACCCAGCAGGAGGACCGCAATGCCGAAGCGGGCGAAAAGCCCGAAGCCGACCGCGTCGACAACCAGGAAGTGACCATCGACGAGAAAATCCCGGATGATATCGACTGGAGCAACTACATCGACGAATACAATTCGGTGGGGCGCACCAGCTTCGAGACCGAAAACCGGGACGCCCCCCGTTATGAGGCCTTCATCTCCAAGAAGGAGTCTCTGAACGACCATCTGATCTGGCAGTTGGCCATGAGCTTTCCAGCCGAATACGAACAGGAACTGGCCAGCCTGATCATCGGCAACCTCAACAAGGACGGCTATCTGGACGTCCCCCTCGAAGATCTGGTGCAGGCCAGCGGTGAAAGCCTGGAAAAGGTCCAGGACGCCCTCGACCTGGTGCAGTCATTCGATCCCGTCGGGGTCGCCGCGCGCAACCTGGGCGAATGTCTTCTGATCCAGGCGCGACACCTCGGCATCGACACACCGCTGATCACGGCGATCATCGAAAACCACATGAACCACCTTGAAAACAAAAACTACAAGGCGATCAGCCGGGCGCTCAAGGTCAAGTTCGACGAGGTGGTCGCGGCCGTCAACGTGATCCGCAGCCTGGAGCCCCGCCCGGGGCGTGAATTCAGTGAGGAAACCCCTCAGTACATCGTTCCGGACATCTATGTCTACAAGGTCGACGACGACTTTGTCATCATGCTCAATGACGACGGTATGCCCAAGCTGCGCGTCAATTCCCTTTACAAAAAGTCGCTCAGCCAGAAGCAAAAGCTGCCCGGGGAGGCCGAAAACTATATTCAGGACAAAATGCGCTCGGCCGCCTGGTTGATCAAAAGCATTCACCAGCGGCAGAAGACCATCTACAAGGTCATGGAAAGCATTCTGCGTTATCAGCGCGATTTCTTTGAAAAGGGCATCGCGCACCTCCGGCCCATGGTCCTGCGCGATGTCGCCCAGGACATTGAAATGCACGAATCGACCATCTCCCGGGTGACGACCAATAAATACGCCTACACGCCCCAGGGCATTTTTGAGCTCAAGTATTTTTTCAACAGTTCCATTCGCAAAAGCCACGGCGGCGAAATCGCCTCGGCCAGCGTGCAACAAAAGATCAAAGACATCATTGCCAACGAAAATCCCCGCAAGCCCTACAGCGACGATAAAATAGCGAAACTACTAAAGGAGGCCAATATCAAGATAGCGCGCCGTACGGTTGCGAAATATCGGGAGATTCTTGGCATCTTGCCGTCCAACAAACGCAAACAGATATAAGGAGGGCAAATATGCAGACATCGGTGACCTTCAAGAATCTGGATTCTTCCGAACACCTCAAAAATTATGTTTCCGATAAGCTCGACCGTTTCGACCGCCTGCTGGACAACCCGGCCGGTGCCAACGTGGTCCTGCGGGTCGAAAAGTTTCGGCACATTGCGGAAATCAACATCAACGGCGACCGGATGACGATCAATGGCAAAGAAGAAACCGAAGATATGTATTCCGCCATCGACATGGTGCTCGATAAGCTCGAGAAGCAGATCAAAAAAGGCAAGGAGAAGACCCGCGAGCGCCGGGCCAAAGCCAAAGCCAAAGCGCAAAGCGGCAGCGGCGTAGCGGCGACGGAACTGGAAGACGACCAGCCCCGCCAGGTCAAAATCAAGAATATTGAATACAAACCGATGGATGTGGACGAGGCGGTCCTGCAGATGGGTTTGACCAGCGACAGTTTCCTGGTCTTCACCAATGCACGCACGGACCAGATCAACGTGCTCTATCGCCGCAACGACGGCGACCTTGGCCTGATCCAACCGAGCGCATAGGATCGCAAACCCGATACGATGCGGCGTGAACCCTTTGTGGGGGTTCACATCCCGCCGCCACGCTTTTTTCAAACCACCTCGGCACGATTGTCGCGAACATGAAAATCCTTGATGCCCTCACGCCCGAAGCCATTATCCCCGACCTGAAATCACGGGATAAATTGGGCATTCTCCAAGAGCTGGCCACGCCGGTGGCCCGCAGCGCCAAGATCGCCGTCGAGGACATCGTGCGCGTCCTGCGCGACAGGGAGCGCCTGGGCAGCACCGGTATCGGGGGGGGCATCGGCATCCCCCACGGCAAGCTGCGCGGCCTGAACAATCTTTTGCTCGGGTTCGGCATCAGCCGCCAGGGTGTTGACTTCGAGTCCATCGACCACCGGCCGACCCACATTTTCTTTCTATTGATCACGCCGGAGAATTCCACCGGGCTGCACCTCAAGGTGCTGGCCCGGATTTCCCGAATCCTTAAAAACGAGCCGTTCAAAGCGCGTCTGCTCGAAGCCCCTGACGCTGCCGCGCTCTACGCCATTCTGGCCGAGGAAGACGAAGATTTCTAGCGGCATCACAAACTCATGATCTCAAGCAGGATCGTCATTGTCACGGGATTGTCCGGATCGGGCAAAAGCACGGCCATCGACGTCATGGAGGACGCCGGCTACTACTGTGTGGACAATATGCCGGTGGCGCTTCTCCCCAAATTCCTGGAGATGCCAATCGAGCGGACCCGCGACATCAGCGGGCTGGCTTTCGGGATGGATACCCGGGAGAAATATTTTATCGACCAGCATGCGGGCGTATTCGAAGCCCTGCGCCAGGCCGGCCATCGGCTGGAGATCCTTTTTCTGGAGGCCAGCAACCGGGCGCTCCTCAGCCGCTACAGCCAAACGCGCCGTCACCACCCCATGGGTCGCGGGGCCAACCTGGAGGCGGTCATCCAGGATGAGCGGGAGCAACTGGCCCCGCTGCGCGCCAAAGCCGATCACATCATCGACAGCACGCGCTTCAGCGTTCATCAGCTCAAGGCGGCCGTGCGTGAATGGATCCGCAGCGACGATCTGCCACGGATGCAGATCCATATCATGTCCTTCGGGTTCAAATACGGTGAGCCGCCGGCCGCCGATCTGCTCGCCGACGTGAGATTTCTGGCCAATCCCTATTTTCAGCCGGAACTCAAGGC
>JASJCV010000082.1 GCA_030065275.1 Desulfobacterales bacterium
TGGGCCGGCCCCTTCTGCAACCTGGCCAACCCGTTGGGCCTGGAGATCCTTAAAAAAGCCGGCTTCAGCGGTGCTTTCGTCAGTCCCGAACTGGGCCAGGACGAATTCCTGGCCCTCCCGCGGTCAAGCCCGTTGCCGCTGGGGGCGGTGATGGCGGGCATTTGGCCGCTTTGCCTCTCACGGGTGCGGGCCGATGACCTCCGGACGGAGCAGCCGTTCACGAGCCCCAAGGGCGAGCAGGCCTGGGTGAGCCGCCGCAACGCGAATTTCTGGGTCTATCCCAATTGGCGTCTGGACTTGAGCCGACAGCAGGACGAAATGGTGCGCGCCGGCTACCGCCTTTTCGTTCAGATCGAGGAGCCCCTGCCGAAGGGGGTCAAGCTCAAATCGCGGCCGGGGCTGTGGAACTATAAGCTGGGCCTCAAATGAGTGAGCCGGTTGAAGGGGCATCTTGCGGCCCCCGGCGGCGTTCTCGCTCCCTGCCGGTCCTCGACGTAGCTTGAGCTACGCCTGCGGGCGTCAGGTCGCTGCGGCCTTGCCGGGAACCGCAATCTACCCCTTCAACCGGCCCACTGGGTGGATATGCTAATGGTATCTTGCGGCCCCCGGGCGGCGTTCTCGCTCCCTGTCGGTCCTCGACGTAGCTTGAGCTACGCCTGCGGGCGTCAGGTCGTTGCGGCCTTGCCGGGAACCGCAATCTACCCCTTCAACCGGCCCACTGGGAGCGTATAATGATGGCATTTTACGGTACCGGTGTTTTCGGCGTGGCCGTCCTTGCGGTCTGGCAATGACACGGCATGTCATTTTACAAATTACAGAATGGAGGTGTTATGGCATTGCGGCAGCACATGGCAACCATCACGGTCGAACTGGGTGTGGGCCCGGACATTTATGACGTGACCGGCGAACTCAACCGGGTCGTGGCGTCGGCCGGCATCCGCGACGGCGTTCTGGCGGCTTCGGTGGTGGGTTCCACGGGTTCGATCACCACGATCGAATACGAGCCCGGGGTGGTCGAGGATCTCAAACGGGCCGTTAACCGTCTGGCACCGCCGGGCGACGATTACGCCCACGAACAGGCCTGGCATGACGGCAATGGCCATAGCCACGTGCAGGCCGCCTTGCTGGGACCCGCCGTGCAATTGGCCGTGCGTGACGGCCGGCTTCTGCTGGGGACCTGGCAGCAGGTGGTGGTGATCAACCACGACAACCGCTCCCGGAGACGGCCCGTGGCGGTCACCGTCACGGGAAGTTGACGCCTCGAACCACCCCTCGGTTGACAAGGGTTCTTAAAGATTCTAACGATACCGTCGTTGCTGAAGACAAGGGAATGCCGGCAGCCCTCCCCCGGCCGACAGTATCCCCCCCACGCCGGGGATGCCGACAGGTGAACGCGTCCATGCCCACAGGCCCCCATTACAGACCCGACAGCCGATTCAAGCCGACGGCGGTGATCCTGCTGCTCACGCTGCTGATGCTGGGCGGCGGTTGTTCCCGCGACGACACGGCCCACCCCATCGATTTCAGCCAGCGCCAGGAAATCTCCCTTGCGGCGCCTGCGGACGACCGCCTGACCTACGCCTATCTGCCGCAGTTTTCCCACGCGGTATCCTTCCAGCGCCACCACCGCTTGGTAAGCTACCTGCGGGAAAATACCGGTCTCGACGTGGTGCAGATCTTTCCGGACACCTTCGATGAGCACATGCGCATGGTCGGACAGGGAAAAATCGATATCTCCTTTTCCAATCCCTTCATCTACGTGATGATGGCGCATGATTACTGTGCTCGGGCCTTTGCGCGAATCATCGAGCGCGGCGGTCACGAGCGCTTCCGGGGCGAGATCATCGTACGGGCCGACAACCAGGCCATCCGCTCGATCGCCGACTGCCGCGGCTCGCGCTGGCTGGCCGTGGACCCTTTTTCCGCCGGCGGCTATCTCTACGCCCTGGGGTTGTTTCTTGAAAACGGCATCTTCCCGGAGGATTTCGCCGAGATCGCCTTTGCGCCGGGACCGGGCGGCAAGCAGGAAAAGGTCATCCTGGCGGTGCTGGCCGGCCAGTACGATATCGGCTCGGTGCGCGAGGGGGCCCTGGAGGTCCTGGCCGACCGGATCGATCCGGCGGAGATCCGCGTGATCGGGCGCACCGGCTGGTACCCGGGCTGGGTCTACGCCGCCCGGTCGGGCCTGGATCCGCAGATCACGGCGCGTGTCGGACAGGCCTTGATGGCACTGGACGACAGCCAGGCGGCGGACCGGGAGATTCTGAGCCAGGCGCACATGACCGCCATCGTGGCTTCCAACGACGAAGAATTCGATCCGGTGCGGACGCTCTGGAACCAGGCGCTGGAAAAACGGCGCGGGTGCCGCGGCGATGAAACGGCGCCGGGAGGCCTGCGCCCATGAAATGGCCGAAACGCTGGCCCCGGGTCGCTCGCCGTCTGTTCCGCAGCAGCATTCGGGCCAAGATCAATCTGGGCATCATCGCCATCGTCCTGCTCTCGGTGATCCTGATCGCCCTGGCCACCAGTCAGATCGTGTCTCACGCCCTGGTCAGCGAACACCGCAACCGCGGCATCGCCCTGGCCGCCAATCTGGCGGCCCGCAGCGGGGACGCCATCCTGGCCCTGGATTTCCTGCGGCTCAAAAGCCTTATCAGCGAAATCATGGCGACCACCGACGACATGCTCTATGCCTTCATCCAGGACGCCGAAGGGCAGGTGCTGACCCATACCTTCGTCGGTGGATTTCCGATCCAACTGCAGGCGGCGAATCAGGTGCCGGCCACCCAGCGCAGCAGCGTACGTCTGCTGACGGACGGCCGGGAAGAGATTTTTGATTTTGCCGCGCCGGTCCTTATCGGGGACACCAAAATCGGGCAGATCCGGCTCGGCCTCCTGCGGCACAAGGTGAGCGCGACCACCCGCGAGGTCTGGTGGGCCATATTCGCCTTCGCGATCCTGTCGGTGATCATATCGGACACGGTCGGTTTCGCGCTCGCCCGCAACCTGACCTCGCGGATACGGTTGCTGCAAAAGGCCACCGAGCGCATGCTCGAGGGGCACCGCGAACCCGCGGCCCAGCCCCCGGAAACGGTGCCGGCCGCCAAAACCGTCGCTTCAGGAGCGGCCTCGGGCCGACCTTCGTTGCGCGGGGATGAAATTCAGCAATTGGCCGATACGTTCGAGAGCATGACCGCCGCCATCGAACGCTATATCGACGAGCTGGCAAAGTCCAAGGCGGTGCTGGCCAAGTCCGAAACCAAATACCGACGGATCTTCGAGGATTCCATGGACCTTATTTTCGTGGCTGACGGGGCGGGTGTCCTCCTGGATATCAATCCCGCCGGCCTGTCCTTGCTGGGCTACGACCGGGCGGATGACCTGATTGGCACGAAGCGGATTGCGGGCCTGCTTCAGGACCGGGTCGAAGCCGAACGGATACTGGCGGAGATCGCGGCATCCGGATTCGTCCGGGACCGCGAATGCAAGCTCGCGACCCGCGACGGCAACCGCGTCGAAATCCTGCTCAGCATGACGGCCCGCCGCCGTCCGGACGGCCTCGTCACGGAATACGAAGGGATCGCCAAGGACATCACTCACCACCGGCAGATGCTGCGACAGCTTTTGCGCGCCGACCGCCTGGCTTCGCTGGGTCAGCTTTCAGCCGGCGTGGCGCACGAAATCAATAACCCCCTCGGACTGATCCTGGGCTACACCCAGTTTTTGATCCGCAATGAGCCGGCGTCGTCCGACAAGGTCGAGGACCTCCGGACCATCGAGAAACAGACCCGCAACTGCAAGAAGATCGTCGAGGACCTGCTCAACTTCGCGCGGCAGACCGGGACTTCGAAAACGCGCGTGAATCTTCGCGAAAGCATGGAAGCCGTGATCGAGGTGATCCGCAAACAACTTGAATTGGACAATATCGCGATCCAGGCCCATTATGATCGGGAACTGCCGGATCTGGCGGGCGACGCCGAGAAACTCAAGCAGGTCTTCATGAACCTGCTGATCAACGCCCGGCAGGCCATTCACAAAGGCGGCCGGATCGTCGTGAACGTAGGCCTCGACGGGAGCGGCCAGCAGGCGCTGGTGACCGTCGCCGATGACGGACCGGGCGTGCCGGCGGATATCCGGGAGAAAATTTTCGACCCCTTTTTCACCACCAAGCCCACCGGCCAGGGAACCGGGTTGGGCCTGTCGGTGAGCTACGGTATCATCGAGGATCACGGCGGCACAATCGAGGTGGCCGGTGCTTCCCCATCCGGCGCCGAGTTCAGGATACGGCTGCCCCTGCACACGGAAGGAGACGCCCCGGCATGATAAATCCCCGTCGCCCCCGACTCCTGATCGTCGACGACGAAGCGGACATGCTGCGGCTGCTCACCCGCAGCGTGGGCCAGGATCTGGACTGCGAGGTGGTCACGGCCGGAAGCGGCCTGGACGCGCTGGCCCGCTTCGAGGCACAGCCCTTCGACCTGGCGCTGCTGGACATCCGCATGCCCGGTATGGACGGGCTTCAGCTCCTGGAGGAACTCCAGGCCCGCCGGCCCGGTTTTACGGTGGTCATGATGACCGCCTTCGGCGCTATCGAGGTGGCCGTGGACGCCCTTCGCAAAGGGGCCTACGATTTTATCACCAAGCCTTTCGACCACGATGAACTCATCCACCATCTCCAGAACGCACTCGAGCGCGGGCGTCTGCTCAGCGAGAATCGCGAGCTCAAAGCCCGCATGCGCCAGGTGGAGACCTTTCACGGCCTCGTGGGTGCCAGCCCGGCCATGCAATCCGTTTTCGACCGGCTCGAAATGCTTGGCAATGCCGACATTACGGTGCTCATCACCGGTGCCTCGGGCACGGGCAAAAACCTGGCGGCCCGGGCGCTCCACAACCTGAGCAGCCGGCGCGAGGAGCCGTTCGTGCGGGTCAGCTGTCCGACCGTGCCAGAGAACATCCTGGAGAGCGAACTCTTCGGCTATGCCAAGGGCGCTTTCACTCACGCGGTGGCCGACCGCCGGGGACTTTTTCAGGAAGCCGACGGCGGCACCCTCTTTCTGGACGAGATCGGGGATATCAGCCCCGCCATTCAAGCCAAGCTGCTGCAGGTCCTGGAGGACAAAGAGTTTCGCCCGCTGGGGCGCAACCACAGCGTCAAGGTCGACGTGCGCGTGGTAGCGGCTACCAACTGCGATCTCAAGGCCCGGATGGCCGCCGGGGAATTCCGGGAGGACCTCTATTACCGCCTGTGCGTGGTCGAGGTGGTGATGCCGCCGCTGAGCGCGCGTCCGGAGGACATCCCGCTCCTGGTGGATCATTTTCTGGCCCGGCACAACCCGGCGGCAGGGGAGACGTCTAAACGGGTCCCCCCGGAGCTGCTGGCGCAGCTGGTTGCGCATCCATGGCCGGGCAACGTGCGCGAGCTGGAAAACCTCATCCGGCGCGGCGTGGTCATGTCCGCCGGCCAGGACGTCACGTCGGAGGCCATCGGCTGGCAAGCCGCGGCCTGTGTCGCCGACCTGGAAACGGATGACCTCAGCGCCATTCCCTACCGTGAAGCCAAGGAGGCGGTCCTGTCCCAGTTTAACCGACGCTATATCCGCAGAGCCCTCGAAATGACCGGCGGCAATGTCACCCGGGCCGCCAAAAGAAGCCGCATCGAAAGGCAGTCCTTTCAGCAGATCATGCGCCGATACGACATCCGCTCCGACGCGTTTCGAACGGGTGCAAAAAAATAATGGCACTGCCACTTCTGCCTACCTTGAAGCCAAGTCTTTAAAATCAATAAAGAATCTTGATTTATCCCGATCGAAGGTCCGTATCCGGGCCCTCGTCCGCAGCCGGCGGCGTTTGGCCCTGATGGTGGGTATTGGATAAAAGTCCAATGAATACAATTGGTTTTAGATAATGCCCCATCCGATCGTCTTTTACATCTGGCTGGCACGTTTTTTGTGAAAGCCAAATTGAATTTCAGTATGGAACCGAAATGCGGTGGTATCCAAATGGCCGCTAACGGCTGTCCGGTTTCGGTTCGGGGACTTTAATCTCTTTGCTGCGGAGGTTGGAAACGATGAAAAAACCGCTGTTGGTATGCATGACACTCACGCTGCTGGGACTTCTCCTGATGGCCCCCCTGGCCGGCATCGACCAGGCCCGGGCCCTCACGCTGGAAGAGGCCATCGAGCAGACGCCCGAGGGCACGGGTGAAGGCCAGATCGACCCCAAGGCTGAACCCGGGTTCCTGGGCATTCCCGGAGCGCCGACCCCCAACCTGGTCTACGGTTTTCTGTGGGCCATCTGGGTGGGCTGGATCTTCTCCACCGTCGGCGCGTTCGGCGGCATCATGGCCGGCGTGGGCCACATCACCATTTTCGGGTTGGGGGATTACGCCAAGAGCTTCGGTAAAGGCAACCCGCTCAACAAGATCGTGACCGACTCGATCCGCGTGTCCAACCAGTGGCTGGTGGGTTTGAGCGGTCTGATCTCGAGCACCAACTACTATCGCATGGGGCGCCTGGTGGCGCCACTGGGCATGTGTCTGGCCATCGGCGGGGTGGGCGGCTCCTGGCTGATTCCCGCGCTGACGGCCGGCAAGGTCAGTTTGCGCGACTACATCGGCTATTTCGGCTTGATCGTCCTCATACTGGGCGTCATGCTGCTCCGGGAAACCACGTCGGCGGGTCAGGCCAAGAAGAAAAAGGCCAAGGAAGCGGCGGCAGCCTTCGAAAAGCAGGCCAAGGGTGGCGGCGACACCAACGAGGGCGTCAAGGTGCTCGAGGGCTCCTGGCCGCTGATGTTCGTGGCCCTGGGGCTCGTGGTGGCCAGCGCGCTGTGGGCCAACATGGTCAGCGGGATGAAAGTGGTGGCCTATGGTCTGGCCGTGGCCGGCTGGGCGACCACCTTTTTCGCCGGCACGATCCGCTTCACCTTCTACGGTGTGGAGTTCGCCTTCAAGGCCTTCATCCCCATGCTGGGCGGCATCTTTATCGCGGCCCTGGCCTCGTTTCTGGGCATCGGCGGCGGCTTCCTGTTCGTGCCTTTCCTGACCTCGGTGGCCGGACTGCCCATGTTCCTGGTGGCCGGCACCAGCGCGCTCGTGGTTTTGGTGGGTATGGTCGTCTCGATTTTCAGCTACATGGTCGGTAAAGGCGTTCCGGTATACTGGGGGCTCATCGGCGCCGAACTGGTGGGCATTTTTGTCGGCTCCATGATCGGTCCGCGGACCTCCAAATATATCCCGGACATCTGGCTGAAGCGCCTGTTCGTCCTGTTGGCTTTCTACGTGGGGATTCGCTACACCACCAAGGGCTTCTTTGGACAAGCCATCCTGCCGCCATTCTAGGCGACGGCCGGCGGTGTAAACGTACCGGGGAGGCCTGCCCCAGGGCGGGCTTCCCCCTCCTTTCAAACCGGTGAAGGGGTGGATGCTCGATGGGTGATAGTCTATACAGCCAACTGGATGCCTTCCTGATCCTCTTTTTCCGCCTGGCGGACAACCCCATGCTGGGCTATCTGGTCGGCATTGCCTTGCTGTCGCTGATATGTGTCATCCTGGGCGAACTGTCGATGGGGTTGGCCTATCGCTGGAACCACGCTTTTCTGAAGCGGGACAACCGTAGGCTCGTGCGTCTGCAAAACGGTTCTTTGCGGGCGCTTCAGGCCCGAGACAAGGACGGCTACCAGGCATTGAACCGCGAGGCCAATGACGCCTTCGGCAAGGTATTCTTCTCCCGGGTGGCCCTGGCGGCGGCGTCCCTCTGGCCCCTGCCGTTTGCGATGCAGTGGCTCGAATCGCGCTTCGGCGATGTCGCTTTCGCACTGCCGTTCGTCCTGCCGAAGATCGGCGATGCGGTGGGTTACGCCTTCAGCTTCATCCCCATGTACATTCTGGTGCGGGTGGTGTTCGGGCGCTTGAAAGGCCGACTGCCTTTTTTTCGCAGGATCCGGTCACTGCAGGCCGGAGAGGCCGCGGAAGGGGAGCGGATGTTGAGCTTTGACGACGTGTTTCACTCCAAGAGCGGAGCAGCCCCCGACAAATCCTGATCCTGATCGATACCGGACGAGACCCCGACGTTCAGGATGACTTCTTATCGATCTCCTGGCGCAGCTTTTTTTCCATTTCGCTGAACAGGTCTTTTTTCTTGCGGGCCTGCTCGGCGCGGATATTTTCAACCTTGCTGGCCAGTCCTTTCTGGGTTTTCTGAAAGCGGTCGAGTTCGGCCTGCAGGCCGTCGCTCTGGTCCTCGCGGGGCAGCGTTTCCAACTGAAGGTGATCGCGGACGAAGAGCCTGTCGCCATAGGCGCCCCGGATCGATTCGACCGCACCGATGTCCATCAGGCGACGGCACACGAACCCACCGCGCTCCTGCGAAAGGCTCAGGGCCCGACAAACCTCGGCCAGGTCCGGCGGGGACTGCTGCTGGTGGGTCAGGAAGCGCACGGCCGCCACGAAGAGATGGGCGTCGTCGTAAAGGGATCGGGTCTCGGGTGTGTTCACGCGTGCTCTCCGGGGCTGATCGGCATTCGACGGCGGGGCCGCCAAGGCCTGCAATCGGCCGGCTCCTGGCTGTGAACGCCTTCTTGACAGGCAAACGGTCGAAGAGTAACATTTGCGCACCTTTTGTCAAGCAACCGCACGTTCCATCCACAGTCGCACCAAATTGAGACAACGGGAGAAAAAGCCATGACGGAAATCATCGATGTAACCGCGCGTGAGATCCTCGATTCCCGCGGCAATCCCACCGTCGAGGTGGATATCCTCACGGCTTCGGGGGCCCTGGGGCGGGCCGCCGTTCCCTCGGGCGCTTCGACGGGCAAGCGTGAAGCACTGGAGTTGCGGGACAAGCGTGCCAAACGCTATGGCGGCAAGGGAGTTCGCAAGGCGGTCAAGAATGTCAACGATACCGTGGCCGGCCAGATCATCGGCTTGGACGCGGCCGACCAGATGACCCTCGACCGCAAGCTGCTGGAAATCGACGGCACGGCCAATAAATCCAAACTGGGGGCCAATGCCATGTTAGGGGTTTCGATGGCCGCCGCCCGGGCCGCCGCCAGCGCTTTCGGTCTGCCGCTCTATCGCTACATCGGTGGCATCAACGCACGCTGCCTGCCGCTGCCCATGATGAACATCCTCAACGGGGGCGCCCATGCGGCCAACAATCTGGACATCCAGGAATTCATGATCATTCCCGTGGGTGCCAAATCCTTTTCCCAGGCGCTGCAGATGGGGGCCGAAACCTTTCACGCCCTCAAGGGCATCCTCAAAGACAAAGGGCTCAACACCGCCGTCGGCGACGAGGGTGGCTTCGCGCCGGACCTGGCTTCCAACGAGGAGGCCGTCAAGAACATCATCAGCGCCGTCGAAGCGGCGGGCTACAAGCCCGGCACCGATATCGGCATCGCCCTGGATGCCGCTGCGAGCGAATTCTACGCCAAGGGGAAATACGTTCTGCAGTCCGAGGGCAAAAAATACTCCTCGGAGCAGATGGTCAACTATTACGAAAAGCTGATCGACCAGTACCCGATCCTGTCGATCGAGGACGGGCTGGCCGAGCAGGACTGGGATGGCTGGGAACTCATGACCGACCGGCTCGAAAGTACCATTCAAATCGTGGGCGACGACATCTTCGTGACCAATCCGAAGATTTTCGCCAAGGGGATCCAGCGGGGCATCGGCAACTCGATCCTGGTCAAGCTCAACCAGATCGGCACGCTGACCGAAACGCTGGATACGATCGAAATGGCCAAGCAGTCGGGTTACACCACGGTAATCTCGCATCGCTCCGGGGAAACCGAGGACGCCTTCATCGCCGACCTGGCGGTCGGGGTCAACGGCGGCCAGATCAAAACCGGGTCACTCTCGCGCAGCGACCGCGTTGCCAAATACAACCAGCTGCTGCGGATCGAAGAGGATCTGGGTGCCGCCGCCGCGTTTTCACAGGAACTTCTGTAGCAATACGTTTTTGCGGCCCCGGGTGGACTCGGCGCATGCGGTCCGTAGCCGAATACCAACCTGAAGGACGCCGCCCCCCGAAACGACGGACGACAGCGTGACCAACCATCTGCGAACATCCACAACCGGACGACCGACGGGCCTTGCGATTCTGCTGGCCGTGGGACTGACCTTGCTGACAGCGGGTATTGTCGGAGGCTATGTCCTTTCGGGAGGCCAGGTGCTGGCCCAGATGGAGGCCAAGCGCAGCGTCCCCCAGTCCCTGGAGGTACGGCAGGTGGTCAGTCGCATGCCGCTCGACGGGGCGCCCCGACGGGCAGCCGAACTGCAGGAGACGCTCAATTACCGCTATCCGGACCACTTCCGGGCCGATAGCCGCGGCGACGATTTTCAGCGCACATCCATCCGTACGCCCCAGGACCGCCTGGTCGTGGTCAACGGGCAGATCCAGTCGGGCCCTCCGGAACGCTTTGAGACCTATCAGGCGATCCTGCTGAATACGAGCCGGGCGGCCATGAGCGAATTCCTCCTCGGCCTTGGAGTCGATCTGGATCTCACCAGTCTGGGCCGTTTCGAAGACGCGTACTGCTATATCATCGGAGCGGACTACCCGGATGAAAGTGCCTCCCAGTTGTGGATTGAGAAGGATACTTTTCGCCCGCTCCGCCTGATGCTGCCGCCGCCCGTCCTCACGCCGGAGGAAGGCGCGCTTGAAATCCGCTTTCTGGATTGGGGGCAGATCGAAGGCACCGCCTACCCCATGCGCATTCAGGTCTATCGCCAACACCAGCTTGTGCGTGAAGTGCGCGTCGCGAACCTGCGCGTCGACCCGTTACAGGACCCGGCCCTGTTCGACACGGCCGGCCTGCGGGCCACGCTGCCGCAGTGGGGGGCGGCGCCCATTCTCACGCCGCCTCCAGCATCTCCCGGAGACTCGGGGACCATCGCCCCGGCCGGACGCTGATCGCCGGTGGCCGCTTCTGAGGGAGCGTAAGCGCCGGACATGGGCTCGACGGTCCGTGACTTTCGAAAAACTCTTGCACTTCGAAGCACATTTTGAAATATATCATGGCCAATTCATCTGGGGCCTGGAACATGCCGACCCGAAGCCGTGACAACCATATGATCGAAGTACGCAAATGCATACGTTTATGGCGTATCTGCTGACCGATTGTGTTTTTTCCCCTCCTCGCCTTCAACCCGACACCAGCCCCTTCCCCTCAATAGCCGCGGACCGACCCGCAACCGATCCAATTCCTTGTAATCCGAATATTTTTCTTCCATGCCATCGCCCGTCCGGCGGTGCCAATCAGAAATATGGAGCAAGTCTATGAGTGCGAATACCAAATTCATTTTCGTTACGGGGGGGGTGCTCTCGTCCCTGGGCAAAGGGCTGGCCTCCGCCGCCATCGGTGCCCTTCTGGAAAGCCGGGGATTGACCGTGACCCTCCAGAAACTGGATCCCTACATCAATGTGGATCCCGGCACCATGAACCCCTTCCAGCACGGAGAGGTCTTCGTGACGGACGACGGATCCGAGACCGATCTCGATCTGGGCCACTACGAGCGTTTCACCCATGCCAAGCTGGGACAGGACAATAATTTCACCACCGGCAAGATCTACCACTCGGTGATCACCAAAGAGCGGCGGGGGGACTACCTCGGGGGCACCGTTCAGGTCATTCCGCACATCACCGACGAAATCAAAAACGCCGTGCGTCTGGCGGCCAAGAACGTCGATATCGTGATCGTCGAGATCGGGGGGACGATCGGCGACATCGAAAGCCTGCCTTTTCTCGAGGCCATCCGGCAGTTTCGGGCCGATGCCGGCAAGGAAAACACCCTTTATATTCACGTCACTCTGGTGCCGTACATCAATACAGCCGGAGAAGTAAAGACCAAGCCGACCCAGCACAGCGTCAAAGAGCTGCGCAGCATCGGCATCCAGCCCGATATCCTGCTGTGCCGCACGGGCGGTATCCTCAGCAAAGACATCAAGAAGAAAATCGCGCTCTTCACCAATGTTGAGGAGGATGCCGTCATCACGGCCAAGGATGTCGAGTGCATCTATGAGGTGCCGCTCAATTTTCACAGCGAAGGGCTCGATGACAAGATCATCGCCAACCTCAATATCTGGACCCGGGCGCCGCGGCTGGAAATCTGGGAGGAGCTCGTCCAGAAGCTGAAACAGCCCAAGCCGGTGGTCAACATCGCGATTGTGGGCAAGTACGTCGATCTGACCGAGTCCTACAAAAGCCTGAACGAGGCGCTTTACCACGGGGGCATCCCCAACGACTGCGAAGTCAAGCTGCTATTCGTCGATTCGGAATCCATCACCGCGGATACCTGCAGTCAGGCCCTGCTCGAGGCCGACGGGATCTTGGTCCCGGGCGGTTTCGGGGCGCGGGGCATCGAAGGCAAGATCTGTACGGCCCGCTATGCCCGCGAAAACCAGGTCCCCTATTTTGGCATCTGTCTGGGGATGCAGGTGGCGGTGGTGGAGTTTGCCCGCAACGTCGCCGGGCTGGCCAAGGCCAACAGTTCGGAGTTCGATCTGACCACCCCACACCCCGTGATCTACCTGATGACCGAGTGGCTCAACGAGCAGACCGGACAGCTCGAACACCGCGACGAATCATCGGACAAGGGGGCGAGCATGCGTCTGGGCGCCTATCCCTGCCGTCTGATGGCCGGAAGCCGCGCGCAAAACGCCTATCAGCAGGAAAATGTCTCCGAGCGCCATCGACACCGCTACGAATTCAACAATGCCTACCGCGACCAGCTCGAGGCGGCCGGCCTGGTGATCAGCGGCACGTCGCCGGGGGGCGAGCTGGTGGAGATCGTGGAACTCGAAGGCCACCCATGGTTTCTGGGATGCCAGTTCCATCCGGAGTTCAAGTCGCGCCCGATGGATCCGCACCCGTTGTTCCGGGAGTTCATCCGCGCGGCCTTCGATCTGGCCCGGCAGCGGCGCCACGGCCAGGACGCCCCCAGCGAATAAAGCCCGACTTCGATTCACCCGGTCGGGGCTGTTGGCGCCGCTGCCGGCCGGTTCCGATGGTCAAGTGATGGCGGGTGGCTGGGCCGCATTGGTTTCTGGCGGACGAGCGCTCGATATCCACGCTGGTCCTGCCCGACGCCGTCGTGCCGGTAGGTGCGGGTGGCCCCTGGCCGCCGCCTGTCAGGCCGCATGTGCCACGAGGCGCTCGCCGATCTTTTCGGCCGAATGGCCGAAGAGGTCCTCCAGTGCCACCTTGTCCAGGAGCTGGTCCTGCCAGACGATATTGTTTTCCTGAACGATATTGCGAATATGGGTGTATTTGCCGCCCAGCGCCCTGATCTTGTCGGCCAGGTTCACATCGGTTTTGAAGCCGATGTTCAGCAGCAGCAGGTATTCGATCAGGTTGGAGCGGCCGGGCTTGTCGGAAATGGCCGGGATGACCAGGATGCTGCGGTCGTCCTTGCGGCCTTTGCCGATATAGACATTGCCGCGGCGCACGATGATTTCCTTGGTGCCCTTGAGGCGCTTGTCCTTTTCGACCCGGGAGGGCAGCGGTTCGAGCTCGCCCGACTTCTGCAGAATGTCGATCGTGGTCGCATCCGAAATCTCCCCGAGCATATCGAGCCCGTCGATCCGGTAGAGGATGCTGCCCCGGATCTGCGACACGATCGCCTGCAGGTTTTTGAGAACGATGACGTTGCCGCCGGTCAGCTGGGCGATGCTCAGGCCGTGGGTTTCGAGGCTTTCGAACAGCAGGCCCTCGGTTTTCTCGGTGATGCGGCTGGTGCCGACCGTTACGGTTTTGGCCTGATGTTTAATGGCATCGATCGGCCGGGACATGTTGTTGATGCATTCGGAGGTGATACGCATGAATGTGTCGATGATATTGCGGGCCGTGCCCTTGAGGCCGAAATCGATTTCAAAGTCCGCCAGGGGGAGGCGGCCGGCCAGATATTTCATCAGCAGGGTCAGATCAGCCACGGCACCGAGACCGATGGCCTCCGGAAAGCGCTTCTGGCTGCGCCGGGCCTGGAAGCTTCGGTAGAATTCGGCCACCTTGTGGCGGAACCCTTTTTCAAGCAGGATCTCGTAGGCATCCAGCCCCTGTTCGGCATATCCGTTCATGGTGGTGCGGATGTCTTCCCGGAAGGCGTAGAGAAACTGGGAGCTGGCGTTGATCGCCAGAGCGGCGTAGTAGCCCCAGAGGTGGCCCACCAGCGTATTGAGGATCGGGGCCAGGTGTTCCGGCGCCGGCGGCACATGGAAGACGTCCTCGGCGTAGGGGTCGAAACGCTCTTCGCCCGCATCGGCAATGATGACGGGCGTGGCCTTGTGCGCCTTGAAAATGGCCGTGTCCTTGATGATGTCCCCGATCACGCTGCCGCGGGCGCCAGCCGCGCAGACAATGATCAGCGGTTCGGAGGACAGGTCGATATGCTTCTTGTCTTCGACGTAGTCGGAAGAGATGGTCTTGTAGCAAAGCTCGCTGAGCTTGATGCGGATCTCGTCGGCCGACGCCTTGTTGGGCCCGCTGCCCACCGCGGCCCAGTAGGTCTTGGCGGGCGCCAGCCGGTGCGCGGAGGCCTCGATGGCCGCCTGCATGCCGATAACCTGACGCATGCGCTCCGGCAGGTCGCGCAGCGCGTCGATTTCCTGTGAGATGAAGGCCTCGTCCCGGCAGTCGCGCAAGCCGGCCGTGAACAGGCTCAGGATGGCGCCGGCCACGATTTGGGAGTAAAAGGCCTTGGTGGAAGCCACGGACATCTCGATGTCACGCCCGCTGCTGGTGTAGAGCACGCCGTCGACCTTGAAGGTCAGATCGGAGTCCCGGCGGTTGACGATGGCCACGGTGTAGGCGCCGCGTTCGCGAACCATGTCGACGGTGCGATTCGTGTCCGTCGTGGTGCCCGACTGGCTGATGGCGACCACGAGCGTGTCGGCCATG
>JASJCV010000083.1 GCA_030065275.1 Desulfobacterales bacterium
GGCTTACGTCGGCTACATGATCTGGCACCACCACCACCTCGTGGCCGGATGGAACCGTTTGGACGAGGCCGTGCGCACGGGAAAGCCGGTACGCACCGGCGCTTCGTTCGAAGATCCCGAGGTGCGGCACAACTTTCTCATGGGCATGTTCAATCTGGCCTCCATGCTGGCCCCTCAGGTGGCCCGGCGCGTCGATTTGACCGGCCGGCGCCGGCTTCTGGATCTGGGTGGTGGTCCCGGCACCTATGCCATCCATTTCTGCCGGCGTTACGAATCGATTGAGGCGGTGGTGTTCGATCGCCCGGAGACGCTACCTGTCGCCGAGGCCATCATTGCCCGCTACGGTTTGGAGGGGCGCATCCGCTTCCAGGGGGGCGACTATCGTCAAGGCCCGCTGCCGGACGGCTTCGATGTGGTCTGGGTGTCCCATATTCTTCACGCCGAGAGCCCTTCCACCTGTGCTCATCTGATGGCGGCGATTTACGCCGCTCTCCAACCGGGCGGCATGGTTCTGATCCACGATTTTCTTTTGAACGAAAATATGGATGGGCCTCTATTCCCGGCGCTGTTCAGCTTGAACATGCTCCAGGGTACCGACGGCGGGCAGGCCTATTCGCGCGGGCAGGTTGAAGCGATGCTCACGACGGCCGGATTTGACCATGTGATCGCTGTGGCACTGGATAGCCCCAACGATTCGGGTATCGTCGCGGCCACCAAATAAAAAAGGCAGGTCAGCAACCTGCCTTTGTGATCCTAACCTCCGGTGGTGGCATGCATGACGCTCACACCAGAGGCTTAACGCTTGCTGCCGACGTCCTCCGCTTTCAAAGCTTAACGCTGACAAAGCTGGTTTGTCTGGTCATGTAGTTGGTGTTGAAGACGGGCACCAAGACGTTTGCTTATAACAAAATAATAAGATTGATCCCCGCCGCGTCAAGACCGCCGGCGTCTTCAGACCCGTCTTGCCGTCGCAAGATTCCGCCGGGCCGGGACGGTCAAACCGCGCATGCTTCAGTGATGGGCCATGCCATGCGCTTCTTTGAATCCGGTGCCATTCTTTACGCAGAGGCAGCTCAGCCCGGGGAGCCGCTTCGGGGTGTGCAAGGTCACCGATACGCATACCCGGGCGCATAAACGCCATCCATACCCCCACACCAACGATCGGCCGGATGTCATGCTTGCGCCGCGCCGCCCTGAGGCTGGCCGACTTGAGCGCGCTAAGGTTGCGGGTTGCAGTGCTCCGGGCATCGTTGTAAGGATGGCTTGCACCAAACACCACGGGCGTTAACGTCATTCAGGGAGTTTTTCCATGATCATCCGCAAGGCCGAGGTCAGCGCACGGGGCAGTCGCTACAGCGGCGTTGTCCAGCTGGAGCTGGTGCAAAGGCCGGAAGGCTGGACCTACCGGGTCGACGGCATGACCACGGGCGTGTTCGAACTGACCTGGCATGCGGCCACACCCGAGAAGGCCACGCGCAAGCTTCGGGACGTCTACAGCGAAGCCCACTGGGAACTGAAAATCATCGAATAGGATCAGAACCATGACATCGTCATTTGCAATTCCGCCTGAAGATCTTTTCCGGCAATGCGACCGCCGCCAATTTGACTTCAACGATACCGCGGAACTTGATCCTCTGGAAACAGTGATCGGGCAGGAGCGGGCGGTACAGGCCATCGACTTCGGCCTCAACATGAAAAGTGCCGGCTACAATATCTTTGTCACCGGACCGGTGGGGACGGGCAAGACCACCATCGTCGGCGATATCGTCGGTCAGCACGCCCGGCGCGAGCAATGTCCTCCGGACTGGATTCTGGTCAACAATTTCAACGATACCTACCGCCCGGTGGCCATTGCCGTTCCGTCCGGTTGCGCCCATGAGTTGTCCCGGCGAATGCGCAAACTGGTGGACGATTTGCGCCAGGCGCTCCCCAAGGCTTTCAGCGACAAGGATTTCCAGGAACGCCAGGCCGCGCTGCAAAAACAATTCACCCAGTCCCAGGAAGCCATCTTCGAAGCGCTGGCCAGCAAAGCGGCCGGGCGGGCGCTGCGCATCAACCGCACCAAGATCGGCTATCAAACCATCGCCCTCAAGAACGACCAGCCCATCACCAAGGAGGATTTCGAAAATCTGCCCGACGATGAACAGCGCGAGCTCAAGGAGAACATCCGCACCTTTCAGGACGACATCGAGGCGGCCGAGACCCAGTCCAACAAGTTGGCTCAGGAACAGCAGGCCCAGATCGAGGCCTTGATGCAGGAGGCGGCCCTTTTCCTGATCCGTAGTCGCCTGAACGTCGTGCGCCAAACCTTCGAGGGCTGGCCGGCCATTCAGGCCTATCTCGATGCGGTCCAGGCCGACATGCTGGAGAATGTTCACTATTTCATGCCGACGCGGGAGGAAGGGGAGGGCACCGGAGAAAACAGCGCCGAACAACAGGGCGGTTCGCACTTCAAGCGCTATAGCATCAATGTGCTGGCCGACCGCAGGCGGGTCCAGGGGGCACCGGTCATTTTCGAGCCCAACCCCACCTATCAGAACGTCTTCGGCCATATCGAAAAGCGCGCCTACCTCGGGGCCCTAAAAACGGATTTCACCATGGTTCAGGCCGGTTCGCTGCTGCATGCCAATGGCGGTTATCTGCTTATGGAGGTGGAAGCGGTGATGATGAACCCGATGGTGTGGGAGGCCCTCAAGCGCGCCTTGCAGACCAAACTGCTGAGTATCGAGGACATGGCTTCCGAGATGGGCTACGGCGTCACCTCGCAGCGTCCCGAGCCGATTCCGTTGGATGTCAAGGTGATTCTTCTCGGCAGTTACCCGGTTTTCGAGAAGCTCCAAAATTTCGATTCCAAGTTCGATAAAATTTTCAAGGTCCGGGCGGATTTCGACAATGAAGTCGACCTGACGCCCGAGACCATTCAATTATACGCGCGGTTCATTGCCCGCGTGGCGCGCGAGGAAAAACTGCTGCCCTTCGACCCGGACGGCGTGGCCGCCATGGTTGAATACGGGCAGCGCTTCGCCGCCAACCAGCAGAAATTGTCGCTGCGTTTCGGTCCCATCGTGGGGGTGCTCAAGGAGGCCGACTACTGGGCCCGCAGGTCCGAGGCGAAGGCCGTTACCGGTGTACACATCCAGCAGGCCCTGCAGAAGCGGCGTTTCCGCTACAACCTCTACGAGGAGAAAATGGCCACGTCCTTCGAAGATGGAAACGTCCTGCTGGATGTGGACGGCCGCGAGATCGGCCAGGTCAATGCGCTGGCGGTCTACCAGATGGGCGACATCGCTTTCGGGCGTCCAAGCCGGATTACCGCCGAGACCTTCATGGGCAAATCCAACCTGGTGAGTATTGAACGCGAGGCCGACCTGAGCGGCCGCACCCATGACAAGGGCGTGATGATCCTATCCGGCTATCTGGGGCGCACCTTCGCTCAATACCATCCGTTGGGGCTGTCCATCAGCATCACCTTCGAGCAGAGCTACGGCCCCATCGACGGGGACAGCGCCTCCTCGACCGAGCTCTACGCCATCCTTTCGAGCCTGGCCGATCTGCCCATCCATCAGGGCCTGGCCGTCACCGGTTCGGTCAACCAGAAGGGGGAAGTCCAGGCCATCGGCGGGGTCAACCAGAAGATCGAAGGCTATTTTGACGTCTGCCGCAAGCGGGGACTCAACGGCCGGCAGGGGGTCTTGATCCCTCGGGCCAACGTGAAGAATCTGATGCTCAAGAAGCAGGTCGTCGACGCGGTGGCGGCCGGGCAATTCCAATTGTATCAGGTGGCGCGGATCACCGAGGGAATCGAGATCCTCACCGGAATCGAAGCCGGCCAAATGGACGCCGAGGGACGGTTCCCGCCCGACAGCGTATACGGCCGTGTGCAGCACAAACTAGAGACCTTTATCGAGCGCAGTCGCCGGCTGAAACGCGGTTTCCAGGCAGAGGCCGTCTGATGGCGCCCGCCTTATTAAAAAGGCTTTATATCTGCGGTCAACTTTAGTAAGTACATGGTGGCCGCCGGCCCCTGACGGCGTCAACCCTCGGCAGCGCCGCTCCGGAGAATCTATGCATCGGGAAAACTACATCGAATCCTTGCGAACGGAATTGCTGGATCTGGTCGAAGAGCACCTCACGCCGGTGGCCCTGCGATACGGCTACAGCGAAGTCCCGCTGGAATCGAATATCAAATGGCGCCCGCTCGTACTGGTCCTGGGCAACTACTCTTCCGGCAAATCCACTTTGATCAACGATTTCCTGGGCGCCAAGATCCAGGCCACCGGTCAGGCTCCGACAGACGATTCCTTCACGGTGATCACCCACGGTGGTGGCGGTGAAGACGACGACACCATTCGGGTCGTGGAAGAGCGGGACGGCAAATTTCTGCTGAACGATCCGGAATATCCTTTTGAAACGCTCAAGCGCTACGGCCAGCGCTTCATCGCTCATTTTCGCCTCAAAAAGGTCAATTCGCCCTTTCTTGAAAACCTGGCCATCATCGATACCCCCGGTATGCTGGACAGCATTACCGAACGGGATCGCGGCTACGACTACCAGGAAATCATCGGCGACCTGGCCCAGATGGCCGATCTGGTGTTGGTGCTATTCGATCCCCACAAGGCCGGCACGGTGCGGGAAACCCATACCAGTCTACGCGACACGCTGCCGGCCAAGACGTTTGAAGATCGCGTGCTCTTTGTTCTCAACCGCATCGACGAGTGCGCCTCTTTGATCGATTTGCTTCAGGTCTACGGCACCCTCTGCTGGAATCTCAGCCAGATGACAGGGCGCAAGGACATTCCCCCCATTCGTCTGACCTATTCGCCCCATGTGCTGCAGAGTCCGGCCGGCGAACCGGGCACCGATCAGCCCTACCTCCACTATCTGGACAACCAGCGTCTGGAGGTCAAGGAGGCCGTGCTGCAGGCACCGCGCTTCCGTCTCGACAATCTGGCCACATTCGTTGAGACCCACGGCGAGCGTCTTTCGCATCTGCTGGAAGCGCTTCTGGGCTACAGTCGGGTCGCCCGCCGTTTTTTCTGGCGGCACATCCTGATCAGCGCGGCCGTCAGTCTGCTCGTCGGCGGCGGTGCGGTGGCCGCCGTCGTCAGCGCTGGCTTCATCGGGCCTGTGCCCAACCTCATGGGGGCCGTCGGCGGTGGCGCGGCGGCCCTGTTTTTCGTGATTTGGTATCTCACCGGGGTGCGCTGGCTGCGCCGCCGGTTTCATCGCGATCAGTTGCGGCACCTGGATCGCCTCACACCGCTGCGCAACCAGACGCGACGCGACAGCTGGCAGGCCGTCCGCGATCTCGTTTATCTGACGCTCAAACGCAAAGACGGGCGCATCGCCCGCAAAGAAATCAAGGCGGAATACGAGGCGGTTAGCCGGGTATCCACGGAAGGCTCCAAGGATATCCGCGAGGCGCTCAACGAGTTGGCGTCTCTCGACGCCGGTGCGGCACCGGAGTGGGCCCGCGAAGACAGCCCCGAATCACCACGAGATTTTCCCTACTCGGCGCTGGCGCATCAGGATTGACGGCCTTCGCCCGCGACCGATGCCCGAGGGCCGTGTTCACCCGCCGCCCAAGACCAGATCAGGCGCTTTATTTGCCAACAGAAGCCCGCTAATCGTTTTGGCGTCGCGGATGGTTCCCGCGTCGATCATCTCCAGCGCTGCGTCTACGCCCACTTCCCTGACTTCCAGCAACTCGTCGGCATCGAGTTTCTGGCGCGCGGGCTCAAGACGGCGCGCCGCGAAAAGATGAATCACTTCATCGGAGTACCCCGGCAGCGGGTTGAGTTCCCCCAGCGCCGTCCAAATTCCGGCGGTCACACCCGCCTCTTCTTCGAGTTCGCGGCGGGCGCACGCCAGCGGCGATTCCCCCGGAAGGCGCGTACCGGCCGGGATTTCCCAGATATCCTCATCCAGGGCATAACGGTACTGGCGGATCAACAGCACGCCGCCCCGCGCGGTAAGCGGTACAATGGCGGCCGCACCCGGATGCCGAATCACTTCCAGATCGAGCGTGATGCCGTTTTCGAGGGTCACGTTGTCCACGTGCAATTCAAAGACCCGGCCGCGGTGTACCCGGCGGCCATGGTTGCGTCGGGCCCGCATGGCGTATCGCTCCTTGTTCGATGAAGGGTGGGGTTGTGCGGACGGCAGCATAGCCGCTGTGTGTTGAAAACACAAACCTTGGCGCCCGGGGTGTTCGGACTTAGTATAGAAACCAAAGTGACAGATGACAGGAGACAACCATTATGCCCCCCCCATCGGTTGACACCCCCGGCCGGCCGCTTCATTCGTTGGCTCAGACGCGTGCGACGCGGCGGCGACCCGCGCGGGCCGTGGCATTCATTGTGGCGCTGCTGTCGGCCGGTGGATGGCTGACGAGCTGTACGGTCATGTCCGCGCGTACCATGGCCGAAGCCGATCCCCCGCTGCCGTTTCCCATGCTGGCCGCCAAGGCGGAGGATTTCGAGGGTCGGGTGGTGATCCTGGGCGGCTATGTACTTGAGGTCCGCAACCGCGGTCAGCACACCGTTCTCGTCGTGCTCCAGGCCCCCCTGAGCGGCGGCCAGGAGCCGGTCGACGCGGATCGTTCCCAGGGTCGTTTCATGGTCCTGCATGAGCGGTTTCTCGACCCGGAGGTCTTTACCAAGGGACGCAAGGTGACCGTGGGGGGCGTCGTGCGCGGTGTGACCACCGAGGCCATCGGCGAGGACCCCTACGACTATCTGACCCTGGCCTCGCGTGAAATTTTTCTCTGGGAGCGGGAGGAATACCTTCCCGGGCCGTACTTTGACAGATCCCATCCGTATTATGACACCCGTTACCGTCGACCTTACGACCGGCGGTACTGAAAACGCCGTGCCGGACATCTTGTCCGATCCGACACCGATCGGCGAAAGGAACCGACCATGCAAATCGAAGAAGCCATAGCGCAAGCGCTGACCTACGAAACCCGCATTCGCGATCTCTACCGTGAGGCCGCCGAGCAGACCTCCGATCCCAAGGGCGTCCGGGTATTCGAGGCGCTGGCCGCGGACGAGCAGCGCCACATCGACTATCTGGAGCACAAACAACGCCAGTGGCGCGCGGAGGGCCTCGTCACCGCCGAACCTCTGGCCTCCGCATTGCCGCCGGTCACACAATTCAAGGCGGCGATTTCCGGGCTGCAGTCCCGGCTGGCGGGCGAGGACCTCGGCGATGAAAAGCGCATGCTCAGCAAGGCCCTGCAGGTTGAGGTTGAAACCAGTGCATTTTATCGTCGGATGACCGAGACGATGACGGGTGAGGCCCGCGCCATGTTTGCCCGAATTCAGGAAATCGAAGACGGGCATGTCGCCATCGTTCAGGCGGAACTCGATTACATCAGCCACAATGGGTTCTGGTTCGATCTGCAGGAATTCGACATGGAATACTGACCGCGTTCAGGGTCATCTGAAAATCCTTCGTTAAGCCCCGGGGCTTGTAGCCCTGCCAGCCGTCGCTCACCCCGCCGTCCGCCGGTGCGCGGTTCTTTCTTTGAGCCTTGACAGAAAATCCACATTTCTATAAACAAACTTCTTTGGCTTAATCTGTACCCATGCCGCGTTCGCCTCCGATGGGGCACCAAGCGCCGCATTCAGGAGAATCCATGGCTGCAACCCAGACAAAGACGGTAACAAACGGTACGTTCGCACATGGCGTCCATCCCCCCGAGCACAAGGAATTTTCCGAGGATCGGCCCATCGAGGTGATGCCCTCGCCGGTCAAGGTGATGCTGCCCTTGCTGCAGCATGTCGGCGCCCCCAGCGTGCCGGTGGTCAAGGCCAAGGACGCCGTGGCGGCGGGCGACATGATCAGCAAAGGCGGGGCGTTCGTTTCGGCCCCGCTGCATGCACCGATCGCCGGCAAGGTGCTCAAGACGGCGGTCAGCACCTTGCCCAATGCGCGCCACGTGCAGGTCGTGCCCATCAAGGCGGACGGTGAGCAGCTTGAGGGCCAGGCCCTGTTCGACGATGTCCTAGGGGGCGAATGGTCGTACGAGGGTATCGCCCAGCGCGACCCGCAGGAAATCACCGACGCCATCGCCGCGGCCGGGATCGTCGGCCTGGGCGGGGCGGCATTCCCCACCCATGTCAAATACACCCGCAACGACGAGAAACCGGTGGACACGGTCCTGATCAACGGCTGCGAGTGCGAGCCCTTCCTGACGCCGGACTATCGGGTGATGCTCGAAGCTCCCCGTGCGGTCGTGGCCGGATCGCTTCTGGTCGGGCGGGCCGCCGGGGCCAAGACCATCATTATCGGGGTCGAAAACAACAAGCCCCGTGCGGTCGAGGCCCTGCGTGAAGCCGCCGCCGGCACGGGTATTCAGATTGCGGTTCTGAAGACCAAATACCCCCAGGGCAGCGAAAAACAGCTCATCACGGCGGTGCTCAAGCGCGCCACCCCGCTGGGGGGGCTGCCCCTGGACGTGGGTGTGGCCGTGAGCAACGTGGGCACCGCCGCGGCCATCGCCCGCGCCGTTCTGCGCGGCAAACCTTTGACCCACCGGGTGGTGAGCGTCACCGGCGCCGGTATTCGCGAGCCTAAAAACCTGCTGGTGCCGATCGGCATCAGCTACCGGGAATTGATCGACTTCTGCGGTGGCCTCAAACCCGAGGCGGCCCGGATCGTCTCCGGCGGCCCGATGATGGGATTTGCCTTCGCCAACCTTGACGCGCCCATCACCAAGGGAACCAGCGGCATCACCGTTCTCACCGACGCGGATGTCCGCAAGGCCGAAGAGACCGCCTGCATACGCTGCGGCCGGTGCGTCGATGCCTGCCCCATGGGGCTCGTTCCCACCAAGATCGCCCTGGCCGCGCGCGCCAAAGACGTCGACCTGGCCCAGCGCTATCACATCATGGGGTGTTTTGAATGCGGTTGCTGCACCTTTACCTGCCCGGCCAGTATCCCGTTGGTCCAGTTGGTCCGCACCGGCAAAGCCCAGGTGATCGCCAGCCAGCGCCAATGACATGCATACCCCCACCGGCTCAATGCGCTCACGGATTTAAGACAAGAAGATCAGAAAAACATGACGGAACAAACCATCGATAAAGCAACCCTGTCCGAGACCCCGGCGCCGGTGATCCACGTATCGCCCTCGCCGCATCTGGCCGATCAGTCCCTGACCACCCAACGCATCATGCTGGACGTGGTCATCGGCCTCATTCCGGTCGTGGCCATGGCGCTGTTTGTGTTTCGCCTCTATGCGGTCAAACAGCTTGCCATCAGTATCGTCAGCTGCCTGGTGGCCGAAGCGCTGTTTGCCAAAATGCGTGGGCGTGAACTGCCGCTCAAGGATTGTTCGGCCCTGGTGACCGGTATCATCCTGGCGCTGTCGCTTCCGGGGCCGGCGCCCTGGTACGTGGGGGTGATCGCCTCCTTTGTGGCCATCGGGATCGGCAAGGCCATCTTTGGCGGGATCGGCATGAACATCTTCAATCCGGCCATGGTGGGGCGGGCTTTCGTCATGATCGCCTTTGCGAGTGCCCTTGCGGCCTCCGGTTATCAGGATGTCAACAGCAGCGTGGATGCCGTCACCCAGGCGACCCCGCTGGACACATTCAAGCAGACCGGTGCGGTGGCGCCGCTTTCAGCCCTTTTCCTCGGGCTGACGAACGGGTCGCTGGGTGAAACCAGTGCTTTGGCCTGTCTGATCGGGGGCATCTACCTTTGCATTCGGCGATCGGCCTCCTGGGAAATTCCGGCCGGTGTCATCAGTGCCGCCCTGGTGCTGGGTGGCATCGCCAACCTGGCCGACATGGATTCGGGCTGGACCGTGCTGCATCATCTTTTTGGCGGCTCGCTGCTTTTCGGAGCCTTTTTTATTGCCACGGATCCGTGTTCGAGCCCTTTGACGCCGCGGGGTAAATTTATCTTCGGTCTCGGTGTGGGCGGTTTTGTCATGTTGCTGCGACTGTTCAGCGGTTACCCTGCCGGCGTGATGTTTGCCGTCCTGCTGATGAACAGTCTGACGCCCCTGATCAATCGCTGGACGATCCCGCGGCCACTGGGAGCCCAGTAGACCGCAGAAGGAAGTACCACAAACGGCGCCATCTTTAACGCCGTCTGAACCAAGGAGACCGAAACACGGTATGACAGCCCAAGGAAAAGCCAACTTCTTCTCACAGGCCTGGCTGGTGCTGGTGCTGGCGATCTGCTTCGGCGGACTGCTGGCCGGCATGCAGATCCTGCTGGGGCCCATCATCGAGACCAACAAGATCAATGAAACGCTCGAGCGCGTGCCGGTGCTCGTTTTCGGTGCGGCCCATGCCACCGAACTCTCCCAGAGCGGCATGGAGATCAACCCCCTTTCAGTGGGGGTCGAAAAGGCCGGTAAGAGCGTCCGCTACAATGTCTATGAAACCAAATCCGACGGCAAGCTGGCGGGCTGGGTCACCAAGAGTGCCGGCCAGGGGTACGCGGACAAGATCGAGGTCCTGATCGGTTTCGATCCCCGGATGGAAAAGATAACCGGTCTGTTCGTGCTCGACCAGAAGGAGACTCCCGGGCTGGGCAACAAGATTCTGGAAGATGGCTGGCGGGGCCAGTTCCTCGACAAATCCACCGCCAAGCCGCTGATGCCCGTCAAGGGCAAAGCCACGGCATCCAATGAAATCGACGCCATTACCGGTGCCACCATTTCTTCCAAAGCGGTGACCGATATCATCAACACGGCGGTGGCCGACCTGCGCGAGCCGCTGGCGGACAAGGCCAAAGGAAAATAACGATGGCTGATCAACCGACGGCATCCGAACGTTTCATCCAGGGGATCCTGCCTGAAAACCCGGTTTTCCGGCAGTTGCTGGGTCTCTGCCCGGCGCTGGCGGTTACCGCCAACATGAAATCGGCAGTCACCATGACGGGGGCGGTGCTTTTCGTGCTCTTCTGCGCCAACGTCATCACGAGCCTGATCCGCGACCTGCTCAAACCGCATCTGCGGATCGTCGTCTTCACGCTGACGATCGCCACGTTCGTGACCATTGCCGACCGTTTCCTGGCGGCTTATCTGTATCAGATGAGCAAAACCCTGGGCCCCTACATTCCCCTGATCATCGTCAACTGCATCATTATTTGCCGCTGCGAGGTCTGCGCTTCGAAGCAGTCCGTCTTCGTGGCCGGTGCCGACGCCATCGGCCAGTCCATCGGGTTCGGTCTGGCCGTCTCGGCGATTGCCGCGGTGCGCGAAATCCTGGGCACCGGGAATTTCTTTGATATCCCGGTGCTGCCGGCGGCCTGGCCCGACTGGGTCGTAATGATTCTGCCCCCGGGCGCTTTCCTGACCTTCGGCCTGCTGATCGGGCTGGTGAACTGGTTTGAAACGGTGAAGGCTTCCAGCCAGGCTTCCGAGGTGCTGACACCCGCCGAAAGCGAGGGTTCGTGATATGACCTATATCGTGGATATCATCCTGATCGCTCTCGGAGCCGCGCTGATCAACAACTTTGTCCTGCATTACTTCGTGGGCATCTGTCCCTTTGTGGGCGTCTCCCGCCGCATTGACATGGCGTTCGGTATGGGCTGTGCGGTGACCTTCGTCATCACCATCGCGGCATTCATCAGCTGGGCCATCACCACGTTCGTGCTTGTCCCGGGCGCGCCCCTCTCGCGCTGGATCGCCGGCTTCTTCGTTTCGGCCGAAACCGCGGCCGGCATCGACCTGACGATTCTGAGCTACATCGTCTACATCCTGGCCATATCTTCTTCGGTCCAGTTCGTGGAGATGTACGTGCGCAAGTTCTACCCCCCGCTGTACAAGAGCTTCGGGGTCTATTTGCCGCTGATCACGACCAATTGTGCCATCCTCTTCGCCTGTCTGACGATCATGAGCAATATCGTGGGCGTGGACGATCCCTCCCAAGCCTGGGATCTGGGACGCTCCCTGGTGCTGGCCATCTTCGGTGGCGTCGGCTTCACGATCGCCATCGTGATCATGGCCGGCATCCGTGAAGAGCTTGACTTGTGCGATGTGCCGGCCCCGTTCAAAGGCGCAGCCATCACGATGATTGTCTCCGGCATTTTGGCACTGGCTTTCATGGGGTTCACCGGTGTGGACAGTGGATTGAAGAAGGCGCTCACGCCGGCCGCTCCCGCGGCCCCGACCGAAGCCCGCACATCCGAGGACTTGGGCGCCGATTTCATGACGGCCAACGTAATTAACCGATCGACGGCAATCGATAGCGACGGGCATTGACGCCTGTTTCGTCGGTCGAACCTGAATTGATGGAGAAAGTTGCATGAATTTTGTCACCGTCGGCCTCTCCGCCGGAACGCTTCTGGCCATGGGTGTGGTTCTTTCGTATATCCTGGGGTGGGCCAGCCGCCGATTCTACGTCGAGGTGGATCCGCGGGTTACGGCCATCATGGATGTCCTGCCGGCTGCCAACTGCGGCGGGTGCGGATTCGTGGGCTGCAGCGACTACGCCGAAGCCATTGTGGGGGCTGACGCGCCGGTCAACAAATGCCCGGTGGGAGGCGAAAGCTGTGCCGCCGATGTGGCCGGCATCATGGGGGTCGAACTGACCGAAACCCTGCCGTATCGGCCGATCGTGCACTGTGGGGCGCACACCGATCAAAAACTCAAGCGCCACGAATACCGCGGCGAGCCGACCTGTGCCGCGGCCAATCTTGTCGCGGGTGTCCAGGGCTGCATCTACGGCTGTCTGGGCTGCGGCGACTGCACCCGGGCCTGCAACTACGACGCGCTTCATATCGAAGACGGCCTGGCCATGGTGGACTATGACAAATGCATCGGCTGCCAGGCCTGTGCCAAGGTCTGCCCGCGCAACATCATCACCATGACGCCTTTCAAGTTCGAACGCGTACTGGCGGTGTCCTGCTCCAACAAAGACTTCGGCAAGGCCGTCAAGGAGGTCTGCAAGGTGGGCTGCGTGGGGTGTAAAGCCTGCGCCAAGGCCTGCAGCCTGTTCACGATCGAGGACAATCTCTCCTCGATCAACTACGAGGCCTACTGCCAGGATTTTTCCGAAGACCTGCACAAAGCCTTTGATAAATGCCCCCAGAAACGGCTTATGCTCGTGGGCAAGCCCAGCGCCAAACACCTCGAAGAGACCAAGGATATGCCAGTTCCCGATCTGGTGGAGGCCGATTTCCGTACCACGGCCGACGACATGGAATGGTGGGGGTAGGGCCCGCGTGGGGGCATACGGCCCCAAATCTTGCGTGCGACGAACGGCAGGGGATCTCCTCTGCCGTTTTTTTTGAGGGGCCGCGTGCAGGTGGGTGCTTCACCGGGCCGGACGGCGGCCTAAAGGGCGATTCGGTCAGCGTTTGACCGGCGAGCTGACGGCTTTGATGCCATTGCGGCAGGAGAGATCCTGCCAGCCGACGAACCCCAAATCGAGACTGACGTACCATGCGCTGGTATAGGCGCGTCGATCGCAGCTCCACAGGCGTTGCGGGCTGCGATCAAAGTCGGACGGCAGGCATTGCGCCAGACCGCCCGGTTGGGGCTGAAGAAGGGTGATAAGTTCCTCAATGGTCGGCAGACGCCAGTTGTCCCGCGCCCCCAGGCGCGATTGATTCAGGCCGCGGATGTAGTCGCCGGCGCGGTGCCAGTCGAGGGCAAATGCCGCGCCTCCGCGCTGCCAGGTGAGGTTGGTGGCGAGATCGGTCAGCAGGCGGCGGTCTTTTTCAGGGCGAAGGTGCGGCGGGCGGGAGGCGCGCGGTCGCCAGAGGTCATCCAGGCCGAATTGCGCCGCCGGTATTTTGGGCCCTGTCCTGACCGGCGTGCGGCGGACCTGTCGGTCATCTTCCCCGGGTCGGGCCGCTGTTCGCAAAGGCGCCGCCGGCAGCGATCGGCAGGTTGCCGTCAAGTTTTCACGCCAGCGTTCTATGAGTGCGGTCAGCTCGACGCCCATGGCGTCGGCCTGCTGATAGCGCGCCGCGGGATCCGCGGCCAGGGCCTTATGAAAAAAACCATCCCAGGCGCTGTCCAGTTCCGGTTGCCAGCGGCTTGCGGAATGCGGCGGATCTTCCGGGAGTCGACCCGTTAACATACGATAGAGCATGACGCCGAAGGCAAACAAGTCGGCATTGAAGCCAACCCGGTCCGGGTTGGTTTCCTGCTCCGGGGGCGCGTAAAAGGGAGAGCCGACTTTGAGTGTGGCGGGCGCGTCGAACGTTTCGCCCCGCAGACGCGATAGTCCGAAGTCACCGATCTTGACCTGGTCTTCAGATGTCAGAAGAATGTTGAATGGTTTGATGTCACGGTGAACGATGCCGGCGTGGTGCAGGCGTGCAAGACCGGCGAGGATTTGAAGCCCATAAGCGGCGGCCCGTTCAACGGGCAGGCGGCGTGACGGCCGCTCGGTGCGGTAGCTCTCCCCGATCGCCTGTCCGAGATTGTTGCAGTGGTAGTCCATGACATAAAAAGGCTGCTCACGGTCTTCGTCCGCATCCAGGATGGCGACGACGTTGGGGTGGTCGATGCCGACCATGCATCGGATCTCTTCGACGAAAATGGTCCGCAAGCGGGCGCGGCCCAAGATACGTTCGAGGGGTTCGGTCGGCTCGAGGCGCTTGAGAGCAAAGGTGCGCCCAATCACGGGGTGGGCGACCTTGTACACCCGGCTCATGCCGCCCCGGCCCAAAAGGCCCCGAACACGATAGCGTCCAATCCGTTTCATTTTGGCGGGCGAAGCATTTCAGCGCAGACGCAGCGCGTGGGCTTCCGGAAGTCCGGCATCCAGGATTTTCTGTACCGTGGATTCGACGTCGTAAGGTACGTAGCGCAGCTCGACGGTTTGCGTCGCGGTATCGAAGAGGACATATTTGGCGTTGTTGTTGCCATCCCGGGGCTGCCCCACGCTGCCGACATTGATGATATAGCGCGC
>JASJCV010000084.1 GCA_030065275.1 Desulfobacterales bacterium
GCGTACGCCTCATTCCTCAAACCTTGCAAGCCTTGCTCTCGCACTTTTTACGCATCCGTTTAGAAGTTTGTTGAAAGACCTCTCACCGATGGCCCAACAGGCCGTTTAACCACCCGGATAGCTGAGTTGCGCCACGATCCTCGTCACCGCAGCGCAGGTGCTTGCGCCTTATTCCTCAGGGTTCAAAAGCCGTAGATTTTGGTTCCGGGCAAAGCCGCAGCGATTTGGCGCCCGCAGGCGTAGCCTTGCTACGTCGAGGACCGGCAGGGAGTGAGAACACCGCCCGAGGCCAAAAGATGCCGGGCGAATAACGCGCCTGAAGCCGTAGATTTTGGTTCCGGGCAAGGCCGCAGCGATTTGGCGCCCGCAAGCGTAGTCAATCTACGCTGAGGACCGACAAAGAGCGAGAACGCCGCCCGGGGCCAAAAGATGCGGCTTCAGGCGCGTTATTTTTAGTAGAGGCAAATAAACAGCTTCCCCATCGGCGTCAATTCGCCCGGTGCGGCCGGACTTTCAGTCGTCGCCGGTGCAGCCGGCGGGTTGCCCTGGATGAAATTGACCATTTCCCAGGCCACCCGGTCTTCGCTGACGCCGTTGAGGGTTTCGGGGCCAGGGGGCAGCGCGCCCCAGGATTCGAAATCCACCTGGGTGGGGTAGACCCGGCCGCGCACGGTCGGGGCGCCGGAGAGGGCCGAGGCGATCATGGTCTCCGGGTAGGGGTCGCCGGTAAAGGGGTCGTCGTTGCCCCCGGACAGCACCAGGGTGGGCACATTGACATCGAAGAGATCCATACCCATGAGCCCTTCCGGGCAGAGATGCAACAGGGTCCGCTGTTCCGGGCACTGGGTGATGCCGCCCGCAATGATCAGGCCGTCCACCTCGTGGCCCAGACGGATGGCGGCATTGGTGGCCGAAAAGGCCCCCATACGGATACCGGCCAGCCAGACCGGGATGTTCTCCCGGGAGCGCACCCAGGCCACGATTTCGCTCACGTCACGGGCGTGGTCGGCGCTGAGCCGGAAGATCCCGCTGCCGTGCCAGCCGTTGAGACCCAGGTGGGAGCTGTGATCGAAAGGCGTGTCCGGCAGGATGATCATGATGTTCTGTGCCAGCAGGCTGGTAATCAGATTGCTGGGGATGTCCCTGTCGCGGCCGATGGCGGGCTGGTTGAAGACGTGGGTCAGTTCCAGACGGCCGCTGCCGTCCGGGAACAGGACGACGGCCGCCGCCGGGTCGTCCGGCCGGACGACCAGCAGCCGGTTGCGGATGCCGTCCCGGGTCTCGATCTGGATCAAGCGGGGGGTTGCCATGGCCGGCGTCGACAATGCGGCGATCAGACCGCAAATAAACGCAATCAACAAACCCAGGTGAACGATTTGGCGTTGCATGGCATTCTCCCGTCCAGGTTGTGGGACCGACCGATCGATGGGCATATAATAGGCACTGACGGCGTAGGCTGTCCAATGAAAAATTGCATCCTCCGGCCCCGGCGCCAGCCTGTGCGGATTCCTATGGGGCGCGGGCGCCAGATTGCGATTGACCTGAAACCGTGGCTTTTTTATAGTGGCTGACAACCTGCCGCCAAGGCCTGCACTTTGCGCCGGCAGGGCAGTTCCCTGAATCGCAGTCACTTCCATAGACAAGTCCCTGGTGTCAACCGCCGTTTAAGCCGGCTGCGGAGGCATGCCGTGAGGACCCATAAAATCAAGTTGCCCTTGTGAGGCCCGCGCCGATTCCACCGCGATCGACACGGGCTTTAGTTTGGCACCATCCGTCAACCCTTAGGCGGAAGCGGTCGCCGCGTCTGCGGCGTGACCCGCCGATACCGCCCAACCAGCCTGGAGGAGGCGATGCAATACGTCATCATCGGTAACGGCATTGCCGGGGTGAATGCCGCCGAGGCGATTCGCAGAATGGACCCGAACGGCCGCATCGTGATGATCGGCGATGAAGCCTTTCCGCCCTATTGCCGCCCCATGATCAGCATGGTGCTCGAAGGCAGCGTTCCCCTAGCCAAACTGCCCATCCGGCAGGCCTCTTTCTACGACGACTGTAAAATCGAGCCCATCCTTGGAAACCGCGTGACGGAACTGGACGTGGATGCCGGCCGCGTGGATGTGAACGGAAAGCACGTGGCCTACGATAAACTCCTGATCGCCAGCGGCGCCGATCCACGGCCCATTCGGGCGGAGGGGCTCGAGCTGGGCAATATTGTTTACATGCGCACCGAAGCCCATGTGCGCCGGATGCTGGACGCCCTGGACGGGGGTGCCCGGCGGGCCCTGGTGCTGGGGGGCGGGCTGGTGGGGTTCAAGGCAGCCTATGGCCTGATGTGCCGGGGGCTGGCCGTGACCATGCTCATCCGATCCGGCTATCCGTTGTCCATGCAGGTGGATGCGTTTGCCGGCGGGATGATCCTGGATACGCTGACGGCTCATGGTCTGGACGTGCGCGTCGACATTGCGGCGGAAGTCTTCGAAGGCAAGGATACCGTAGAGGCGGCCCGGCTCTCGGACGGCAGCCGGCTGGATTGCGACTTGGTGGTGATCGGAAAGGGGGTTCTGCCGGCCCTGGATTTCGTGCCCCGCGACCGGATCGAGGTGGATCTGGGGCTCGTGGTGGACCCTTTCCTGCAGACCAGCGCCCCCAATGTCTTCGCTGCCGGTGACGCGGCCGAGTCCATCGACGTGGCCCGCCAGGCCCGCTGGGTGAATGCCATCTGGCCGGAGGCCGCCGCTCAGGGGAAGGTGGCCGGGATCAACATGGCCGGGCGAACGGTGCCCTACGAGCGCAGCCTGAGCCGCAATGTCATCCGCATCTTCGATCTGGACGTGATGACCGCCGGGGTCGTCGACCCCCAGGTGATCACGGGGGCGGAGGTGATCACCCGTTTCGATCCGGCGACCCGGCACTACCGCCAACTGGTTTTTCAAGAGGATCGCCTGGTGGGCATGACGCTCGTAAACGCCATCGAGCAGGGCGGGGTGCTCATGGCGCTCATCCAGAACCGCATCCCGGTGGCGGGTCGCCGCGAGCGCTTGCTGGCGCCCGGTTTCAACTACCGTGCGCTGGCCTGATCATGTGGCGCGGGCCTGGCAATTGACGCCCGCGCCTGGCCACCGGATTCATGAATTCTGGCCCTGGCCGTTTTAAGCAAGGTTTCAGGTGTCAGTGTTCATGTTTCGGGTGTCAGGTGTCAGCAGTTCCTGACACCTTGAAATCTCTACCCCATGGTAGAAAAGGATATCCCGGCCCTCTCCTTACGGCCGCCGGGAACCAACGCTTTACGCAAACTGCCGAAAGGAGGCGTTATGAAACAAGTCGTGGTGCATCCGGAGCGCTGCGTGGGATGCATGCAGTGCCAGGTGGCCTGCGCCGTGGCGCATTCGGAGGCCAAACAGCTGGTGCCGGCGCAATTCGAATCACCCCGGCCGCGGCCGCGCATTCACGTCGGGGCCGGCCCGTACAACGAGGGTTTTCCCAATCGCTGCCGTCATTGCGACCCGGCCCCCTGCCTGCTGGCCTGCCTCCCCGGGGCGATCACGCGCGTCGCGGAAACGGCCACCGTGATGATCAACGTAGACACCTGCATCAACTGCGCTTCCTGCGCCATGGCCTGTCCTTTCGGCGTGATCCGCTACCATGAGGATCGCAGCGCCCAGGCCGGGAAGACCGTGGCCGTCAAGTGCGACAACTGTCTGGCCCGTCAGCGCGAAGACGGGATCCCGGCCTGTGTGGAAGCCTGTCTGTCGGCCGCCCTCACCTTCGAGACCCTGGATGCCGCCTACAAACGCCAGACGGATGCCGTGGCCCGTTCGGTTTCAGCCGTGGCCGCGGCCGAAGCGCTGGCCCCGGGATGGGCGCTCTTGAATGCGCATAAAAAGGCCCGGCTCGAACTGCTAACGTCCCCGGCGCCGTCCGACGAAAAACGGGCGGCCGGCAACGCACGGGAGGATACCCATGTACGACACGATTAAAGACAAAACTTTGCCCCAAGACGGCCAGTTGCTGCTCAAAAAGGCGGAAGCCGACGGGGTCGAGACCGTATGGGCGCGCCACCAGGCCCAGCAGCCCCAGTGCGGCTACTGCGAAATGGGCGCCAGCTGCCGGATCTGCATCATGGGCCCTTGCCGGGTGGACCCCTTTGGCCAAGGCCCCCAGCAGGGGGTCTGCGGGGCGGATGCCGACATCATCGTGGCCCGCAACCTCGGGCGTATGATCGCCGCCGGGGCTGCGTCCCACTCGGACCATGGCCGCGATCTGGTGGAAGTCCTGGCCGGCGTGGCCGACGGCACCGCTCTGGGCTATACGATTCGCGATGAGGACAAGTTGCGCCGGCTGGCCGCGGAATACGGCGTGGCCGTGGACGGCCGGGAGGCCCTGGCCATTGCCGGCGACCTGGCGGATGCCATGCAGGAGGACTACGGCACCCGCAAAAAAGGTCTGGCACTCCTGGCGCGCGCGCCGGAGGCCCGGCGTGCGTTATGGCAGAAGCTGGGCATCACGCCAAGGGGGATCGACCGGGAAACCTCCGAGATGATGCACCGCACCCACATGGGGGTGGACAACGACTGGCAGAGCATCCTGCTGCACGCCCTGCGCAACGCCCTTTCGGACGGCTGGGGCGGCTCCATGATTGCCACCGAGGTATCGGACATCCTCTACGGCACGCCCACGCCGCGACCCACGGCGGTCAATGCCGGCGTGCTCAAGAAAGACCAGGTCAATATCATCGTGCACGGCCACAACCCGGTGGTCTCGGAAATGATCCTGCAGGCCTGCCTGTCCGACGAGATGACCGCCCTGGCCCAAGCGAAGGGCGCTGCCGGCATCAACCTGGCCGGCGTCTGCTGCACCGGCAACGAGCTTCTCATGCGCCACGGCGTTCCCATGGCCGGCAACCATCTCATGACCGAACTGATTCTCTCCACCGGAGCGGTGGACATGATGATCGTCGACTATCAGTGCATCATGCCCTCGCTGGGCACGGTGGCGTCCTGCTACCACACGAAGATGGTCAGCACATCGGACAAAGCCCGTTTTCCCCATATGGACCACCACGAGTTCCACCCCGACAACGCGGCCGAGAAAGCCAGGGAGGTCGTGCGGGAAGCCGTGGAGAACTACCTCCGCCGCGGCGAGGTCTACATCCCGGTCGAGCCGGTGGATTCGCTGGGGGGCTTTTCGGTGGAAGCCGTGGTCGGCGCCCTGGGGGGCACGCCCGAGCCCCTGTTGGAGGCCATCAAGGCCGGCAAGATCCGCGGTGCCGTAGGCATCGTGGGCTGCAACAACCCCAAGATCAAGCAGGATTACGGCCACGTCACCCTGACCCGGCGACTGATCGAAAACGACATCCTGGTGGTGGATACGGGCTGCGTGGCGGTGGCCAACGCCAAGGCCGGGTTCAAGCTGGCCGACGCCATCGCCATGGCCGGCCCCGGCTTGAAAGAGATCTGCGGCGCGCTGGGGGTACCGCCGGTGCTGCATTTCGGCAGCTGTGTCGACAACGTGCGCATCCTGGTGCTACTCTCGGCCCTGGCCGATGCCTTGGGGTGTGACATCAGCGACCTGCCTGTGGCCGGTTCGGCCCCCGAGTGGTACTCGGAGAAGGCCGCGGCTATCGGCTGCTATTTCGTGGCTTCGGGGGTCTACACCGTGCTGGGCCCCATGCCCCCGGTCACCGGCAGCATGAACATCGTCAAGCTCTTGACCGAGGGGCTGGAGGATGTGGTGGGCGCGACCTTTGCGGTGGAACCCGACCCCGAGAAGGCTGCCCTACTCATCCGCCGCCGGATCGAAGACAAGCGCCGGGCATTGGGGCTGCCGGCTGCATCGGTTTAGCGCCGGTCGACCCGGTTCAGCGTCAGCACCAAAAAACGCGGGCGATGCCACCTGGCATCGCCCGCGTCTCAGGAAGCGGTCTTGATCATGCAAGCCCGATCATCCGATCGGCGCGGGCTTGCAGAGATGCTCGCTTTCCATGGCCACCCGTCCGCATCCATCGCAAACGTACTTCATGGCGGTCAGTTTTCCTTTGCACATGTGGGCATTGTTGACTTCGGGGCTGCCGCAGAAAGAACAATTCTGTTTATCGCCGCAAGGGCTGCAGAGATGGCCGGGGGCGTTGGCCACCGCGCCGCAATTTTTACATGTATAAGCCATGGTAATCTCCTTTCATCGGCACCGCCCGGATGGCAACGATCGATATGGCTCACGAGCGGTTGAAACAGTCACTGCGATGTTTATATGATGGATAATTATCGGGTATTGATTGTCAAATGCACGCAAGGATTGATTATTCCGCGCCGTTCGTATAGGTTGCCCCAATAAGATCGGTGCCTTGCAAACCTTTTCGTTTCGAAGCGCTTGGCGGACAGCGGCCCCGACAATTCGGACGGTAAATACGCAAGAGGCCTGCCCGAATCAGGCTGATCGGCAGGCGCCAGCCGCATCCGCCGCCTGGAGATCGGGCCGCACGGAGAAAACACGCAATGAAAATCGAGACCTTCGAGGAACAGGGAGTATTCTGCTTCAAAATAGAGGGGCGTCTGGATGCTGTCACCTCAGAGACGGCCGAACAGCAGATTCTGGATCAGGTGCGCTCCGCCCAAGGGCCTTTTCTTTTCGATATCGCCGCGATGGAGTACATCAGCAGTGCGGGTCTGCGTGTGCTCCTGGCCACGGCCAAACAAATCAAGCGCAACGAGCAGCGTTTCGCTCTCTGCGCCCCCAACCCCAATGTCCGCAATATCTTCGAGATTAGCGGCTTCGCCTCCTTTTTTCCGATCACGGACACGTTCGAGGACGGCCTGAAACAACTATCCGGATAAAGCCGCAAAGCGGCTTATCCGGATAGGCGAAACGGCGTCGTCGGCTATTCGGCGATCTTCTTCTGACGATTCTGAAACCATATGTTGCGGATGGCCACGTAAGGATCCAGGGCCATCCCCTTGAGTCGATCGTATTCCCCGATCTGAAATGACGTCTCGTTGAATTTTTCGTAAGCGCGGATGGCAATTTTAGTTGCGGTGGTCCTGTGAGGTTCCCCGTCAATATAGGAGACGGGATGTAGATAACCGTCGGCGTAGAGGCCGATGCCATCCCGCAACGACGACGGCCCGAGAAAGGGCAGGGTCAGGAAAAACCCTTCGTTAAAGCCCCAGTATCCAAGCGTCTGCCCGAAATCCTCGTCCTTGGGGGGGCCGTAATCCTCGAGGGCCGGGTCGCCGAAACCCAGGACGCCCGCCGTGGTGTTGATCAGAAAGCGGGCGCCCTCGTTGCCGGCATCATCCCATTTGCCCTGCAGCAGACAGTTCACCAGCCGGACGGGCGTGGTCAGGTTTGAAAAGAAATTGCGCACACCCTGACGAGCGACTTCAGGAACGACCTTCCCGTAGCCTTTGGCCAGCGGCTCCCATAGATAGATAAAAAACTTGTCGTTGAACTGGAAGAAAATCCAGTTCAGCCCCATCAGGGGGTCCGGGATTTCATCGGCCACGCCATCGTCGTCCTCCCATTCGTCGGCCCATTCATCCTCGGCGGAATCGTTGGCATTCTGGGCCCATAGATCCCGGGCCCAATCAGGGGATTGATCCCGCTGGTAACGTTCACTGTCGGCGACCCGGTATGACTTGACCGGCCCCTCGCCACCCCAGCTTTCGAAATGTTCGTTGTCCGAGGCCCGCTTCGCTCGGGAATACAGGTTGTCATAATCGGATGATCCGGCGGCAAGCGCCGTGCCGGCTAACCCGACCATTCCAACGATAATAATGAGCAGACCGATCTTTCGCATTGGATCAACCCCTTTTGTGTCTGTGCCCCGTGCGTTTTTCCTGCCGGCGGCTAAGCCTGTTCGGTTGGCGTGGCCGTGCGGACGGCCGCGGGCCCCAAGTTATTCGCCGACGTCGCCGAAAGCGTACTTGCTGATCAAATCGGCTAGATCGACGGGCGATTCAGTTTCGATGATGGTATCGCCGTCGGCAAGCAGGTCGCCGCCGCCGCCGGGATCGATGTTGACGTATTTGTCGCCGATCAGACCGGCGGTTTTGATCGAGGCGATGGCGTCGTCGAAGACCTCGATACTTCTATCCAACTCAAGGGTTACAACGGCCTGGAGCTTTTCCTGATCCATTCGGAAAGCGGCCACCCGCCCAATCTCCAAGCCCAGCATTTCGACGGAGTTGCCCACCCGCAGACCGGAAACCGTGCTGAAAGGGGCGTAGTAGGTCTTGGTGTTGTCGCCCACCAGAGAGATGTTGCCGAGTTTCACGGCCATGAAGCTGATGGCCACCAGGCCCAGAACCACGAAAATGCCCACGATGGTTTCGTTGGAGTATTTTTTCATCACTTGACCTTTCTGAATACCGAAGCGCTTGGCATGGGTTACAGTAAAAACGAGGTGACGATATAATCGGCTATCAGGATGGAGACGCAGGACAGCACCACGGCCGATGTGGTCGATAGACTGACGCTGCGCGCGCCGTAGCTGTCCGTGCGCATGTGGGTGAAATACCCCTGATAGCAGCAGATGGTGGAGACGATCACAGCGAAAACGAGGGCCTTGATGAATCCCCCATTGACGTCCTCCAGCGTAACGCTGCTGACGACGCGGTAGAAATACGATCCGGAATTGACGCCCATGATCACGCAGCCGCTGACCCAGCCGCCCAGGATGCCGATCAGATCGAACAAGGCGGTCAGAATCGGGAAGCTGATGATCGAGGCGGCCACCTTGGGGCTGATCAGATAGCCCACCGGATCGATGCGCATCGTGTACAGGGCGTCAATCTGCTCGGAATTTCGCTGGATGCCGATCTCGGCCGTCATGGACGACCCGGCCCGGGCCGTGATCATGATGGCGGTCAGCACCGGCCCCAGCTCGCGGATGATCGAAAGGGCCACCGCCGAGCCCAGCACCCCGACGGACCCGTATTGGACCAGCGTATAGTAGAGCTGCAGCCCCATGACCATCCCGGTGAAAAAACCGACGAGGGCCACGATGTTGACGGTTTTGACGCCGATCATGTTGATCTGCTGAATAATGGCCACCGGCTGCTTGCGGCCGAAGATGAGGACGAGGGCTTTGAGCAGAAAAATCATGGCGGCGCCCAGATTGTTGACGATGCCCATGACCCGTTGCCCGAAGGGTTCGAAAATCCGACTGAGGACTGGCGGGGGTGGCGGTCCCGGCAGGCCTTGTTCCTGGGTAATCGGTTGGGCCATAAACGTTTTCCTTTCGATCCTTGCGTTGCCTTCTGCGAATCGGGCAATCCTGCCCCGTTCAGACCACTTCCTGCTGGCGCTGGAACCAAATCCGCAGGATGTTGCGGTCGTCTTTGCGCTGGTATTCCATCATGTCCCGCATCTTGCGGACCACGTTGATGCCCAGGCCCCCGATGCCCCTGTCCATCAGGGGCTGGGCCGTGTCGGCCTTCTGGACGGTCAGCGGATTGAAGGGCGTCCCGCTGTCGATGAATTTCATCGCGATCATGCTCTCGTCGACTTCGACCTTGAACTCGATCGCATGCGTCCCGCCGCCCTCGTAAGCATAAGAGAGAATATTGACCAGGATCTCCTCGAGGGTCAGCTCGAGGGCATAAAGCGTGGCCGAGGGCATTTGGTAGGGCCGCAGAAAAACCTGCAGCATCTGGGTCAGAACGCTCAGTTCTTCGAGTTTGTTTTCCAATACGACGGCCATTTTACGACTCATGGCGATCCCTTCGGTTGTGGTGGTTCGTTTGCTTCGGCGCCGGCCGTGACCGGCGTCATCGTTATTTGATGCTGAATTCGAGAAAGGTCGCCTCCCGCGATTCCGCGCTGGCCAGGACCTCGTCGATGCCGGCGTCCATCGGGGCTTCAGCGAAGCCGGCGCTCACGTTGAGGGTCTGCACCGCTTCGCTGATGCCGTTCAAGATGCTCTCGGCTTTGAGCTTCTGGGCCAGACCGAAACAAAACCGGCGGCTGTCATCCTCGCCGGCGTTGTGCAACACCACCATGAGCTGGTTGAGGCCGTGCCGCGAGCAGGAGTCTCCCTCGCGCAGATACGGTTTGACGTCGCAGGAAAAATTTTTAAGAATGGTCTGCCCCTGAACATGCCCCAGTTCGGCGTTGATCTCCTCCATCCCCTCCAGGGTCAGGACGACGATCGAAAAGGCCTTCTGGCCTTCCTTCATCTTTTCCATGGCCTGATTGTAATGCTGCTTGCCCTGGGTGACGGTGTCCATCCCGGTGAGTTCATCCTGGGGACTCTGCAGCCCGGTGATGAACTCATGGATCATCGGATCCTCGGTGTTCTGGATGTTCTCCGGCGGTCCCTGAAAAATGATTTCACCCTGGTCCAGCATGGCCAGCTGCTGGGTGATCAGGAAGACATCCGGGATTTCGTGACTGATCATCATGACGGTGAACCCGAACTTGCTCTGGTACTCCGAGATCATGCTGTGGACCGCATTTTTGCGGATCGGGTCGAGGCCGGTGGTGGGCTCGTCAAAGAGGATGATCTCCGGGTTGGTCACCAGGGCCCGGGCCATGGCCACCCGTTTCTGCATGCCGCCGGAGAGCTCCGAGGGGTATTTGTGATCGATGCCTTCCAGATCGAGCTGACGCAGGCGTTCGTGGGCACGCTTGCGAATTTCCTCCTTGGGCAGGTTGGTCCCCTGCTCCAGGGGCAGGGCCACGTTCTCGAAGATCGTCATCGAGTCGAAGAGGGCCATGTTCTGGAACATGTAGCTGAACTTGCCGCGCCAATCCCAAAGCTCGGCCCGGGTCATGGCGGACATGGGCTTGCCGTCGCAGATGATGTCGCCGCTGTCCGGCGTCAGCAGGCCGATGACATGCTTGAAAAATACGCTTTTGCCGGTTCCGCTCTTGCCGATGATCGTGGTGATTTCGCCCTTGGGAATCTTGAGGTTGGTCCCGCGTAAAATATGGCTCGCACCAAAGGATTTATGAACGTCGCGGAACTCGATGAGGGCTTGTGTCATGACCCCTCCCTGACAAAGGTTGGCAAACCGGACCGCCGGCCGGACCGGACGATGTTAAAGGTGGGTTAAACGCTCTGATTGTTAAATTGCGGTTAGATGCTGCGTTCTGGGCCGGCATCGTTCGCCAGCAACGACAAATCTGAGCGCTTTTTCTATAACTTTCAAAGCTTTCCCGTGAATCTCCCTACTATTACTGGTATTGGCAATAGGGTCAAGGGGGAATTGAGCGGTGCCCGCTGCCGGCGGGAATACAGGAAAAGGACTGGTGCCGAGAAAAAAAATGCTTATGCTCATCGTTCCGCAGTTGATTTTGAAGCATTTATCTGCCGTCCGCCCCATTCGACCCACAGGGCCCGGGGCGACAGAATCGATCACTATGGGGAGGCAGTCAGCATGGCATTGGTCACCATTTCGCACAATCTCGGCAGCCGGGGAGCCGATATCGCCCGGCTGACAGCCGCAGGCCTGGACGTGCCCCTGTACGACGATCGCCAGATGCAGGCGATTGCTCTGGCATCGGGTATCCACCCGGACGACCTGGGCGGCCTCGATGAAAAGGCCCCGGGGTTTTTCGATCGGGTCCTCAGCCGTCGTCCGGACGTCTATCTGGATTATATGGAGTCCGTGGTCTATGAAATGGCCCGCCGCGGTTCCGGCGTGATCGTCGGTCATGGCAGCCAGATGCTCCTTCGCGATTTCGACTGTGCGCTTCACGTGCGGGTGCATGCCCGCGAAACGTTGAGGGCCGAACGCATCGCGCAAGCACAGGGGATCGGCAAGGCCGACGCCCGCAAACTGATTGCCAAGGCCGATGCGCGCCAGCAGGGCTTTTTCAATTTCGCTTTCCAGAAACGCTGGGACGACGCCGCCCTCTACGATCTGGTGGTCAACACGGGGAAACTGGCGGATGCGGCGGCGGCGGCCGTCATCGCGGCGGCCGCCAACGACCAATATGTCAGCGAATGCAGTCTGACGGCCCTTGAATCCATGGAGCGCCTCGCCCTGGTCAAACGGATCGAAGCCGAACTGCTTAAACACGAAATAGACCTGCAGTTTCTGACCATTGATATCCGGGATGAGGCCCGGGCCGATATCAGCGGGCTGGTTTTCGCGCCTGAAACGGTGGGGGCCATAGCGGAAATCGTCAGGCATGTGCCGGGTGTCCGCCACGTGGATTCGCGGGTGGCTCTCATGCCCCCCGGGGTCTGACGCCGATGCGAACGCGCGCCCCCGATCGACTGAAAGGCAGGAGGTTAAGCCATGCGATGCGACGCTTCCGTGACGCGCTGGGCAAGACGTGAAACGCCCCGCGCCGAAAAATTGAACGCGCTGCTGGCAGGTGAAGGTCTGCGTGCCCACCGCTGGTCGAACCGCCCCGGGGATCGCTATCCGGCGCATACCCACGCCTTCCACAAAGTTATTTACGTGGTCGCCGGATCGATCACATTCCGGCTCCCGAACTGCGGTGAAAACGTCCAGCTCGAGGCCGGTGACCGCCTGGATCTGCCGGCCGGCGTACGCCACGACGCCGAAGTGGGGGGGGAGGGGGTGACCTGTCTCGAAGCCCATCGCCCCTCCTGAACGGATGCGTAAAAGGCCCGATAGCGGCGTTACGCGGCCTTCCTAATCACTGCGGCGTACAGCAGTACGCCTCGCAATTCGGAAGGCCGCAAGCCTTGCTCTCGGACCTTTTACGCATCCGTTCTTAGTGTGGGCATCCTTCGGATTTGTTTTTTGAACGGGCCCCGTTTTTCTCCTTGTTCTCCAATTCTTTTTAAGCTTGTTCCCCTAAAACAACCTTCAATTGACGGCGGCTGTCGCTGAGGCTATAAAGTTGGCTTCCGGACCCGAACTGCCAATGGAGCTGACCGCTTATGTCCGCCTATCCCCATGTTTTTTCACCTCTTGCGATCGGGGCGATGACGGTTAAGAACCGGCTGCTCATGTCGGCCATGAGCATCAATTTCGGTGTGGATGAAAATGGATTTGTCACCGACCAGTTGAGTGCCTATTTCGAGGCCCGGGCCCGGGGCGGGGTGGGGGCCATGCTGGTGGGCGGCGGGGCCGTGCACCCCACCGGGATCGAACTGCCCGACCTGCCCAGACTCTGGGACGATGCCTGCATCCCCTCGCTGGCACGCATGGTGGACACCATGCGGCCCTACGATGTGCGTTTCGGGGTGCAGCTCATGCATGGCGGCCGGCAGTCCTACCACGACCAGAAGGTGGCGCCTTCGCCCATCCCGGCGCCGGCGGTGGTCAAAGGCGTTCCCCGCGAATTGAGCGTGGCCGAAATCCAGGAACTGGTGGCCGCGTTCGGGAGTGCCGCCCGGCGCTGCCGCGAGGCCGGCTTCGATTTCATCGAGGTGCACGCGGCCCACGGCTACCTGATCAACCAGTTCATGTCACCCAATGCCAATCAGCGCCGCGATGCGTATGGCGGCTGTTTCGACAACCGCATCCGTTTTCTGCTGGAACTGCTCCAGGATATCAAAACCAGGGCCGGGAGCGATTTCCCGGTGGGCATCCGCATCAATGGCGATGACTACATTGCGGACGGCTGGACACTGGACGACGCCCTGCGGCTGGCGCCCGTGCTCGAAGCTCACGGGGCCGACTACCTCCATGTCTCCGCCGGGGTCTACGGCTCCCGCGAACTCACGATTCCTTCTCTCTATGCCCCCCAGGGATGTTTCCTCCACCTGGCCGAGACCGTTAAAAGGACGGTGACCATACCCGTGGTGGCGGTGGGGCGCATCAAGCAGCTGGACATGGCCGATGCCGTCGTGGCCGCCGGCCAGGCCGATATGGTGGCCCTGGGGCGTGCGCTGCTGGCCGATCCGGAAATGCCGGTCAAGGGCCTGGAGGGGCGGGGATCGGTGCGGCCCTGCATCGGCTGCTGCCTGGGATGCATTCACGCCGTCCTGCAGCTCGAGCCCGGCGGGTGTGTGGTCAATCCGGATGTGGGGCGGGAATACAATCTTGCGGAAGAATTGCCCGCAGCCACCCCACGCCGCGTGCTCGTGGCCGGCGGCGGGCCGGCCGGCATGGCCGCGGCCCGCATGGCCGCCCTGCGCGGCCACCGAGTGACCCTGGTCGAGGCGGAGAATCAGCTGGGCGGGCTCTTCCGACTGGCGTCCCGGGCGCCCGGCCGGCAGGAGGCCGGAGATATCCTCAAATTTTTTACCGACGAACTGGAATGCCTGGACGTGGACCTGCGCCTGGAAACGCCCCTGACCGAGGGGCTGATCGACGCGCTGGCGCCGGATGTGGCCCTTCTGGCCACCGGCAGCCTGCCGGCCATGCCGGTCATACGGGGTTTTTCCAAGACCCGCATGCCGGTCTACACCGTGGTGGAGGTCATGGATGGGGAGATGCCGGCCGGCGACCGCATGCTCGTTCTGGGCGGCGGGCAGAGCGCGCTCATGCTGGCGGACTACCTGGCCGAGGCCGGCAAGACGGTGACCGTTTTGAATCGCGGCCGGCATTTCGCCGCCGAGATGTCCAGCAATGACCGCTTCTACCTGCGTGAAAGGCTAAACCGCCACGGAGTTGAAATGCACAAAAACGTGGCCGTGGATGGTTTCACGTCGCACGGGGTGCGCTTCCGCAGCCAGGATCGGGCCCATACCCTCGACGGGTTGGACGCCCTGGTGGTCAGCGAAGGGATGACCCCCATCCGCGAGGCCCGCTCCCTTTTCAAGGGGCGCGAGATCGATGTCCACCTGATCGGGGATGCGCGCGAAGCGCGCAACCTGATGCTGGCGATTGGTGAAGGAGAAGAGATCGCCCGCACCCTTTAGTGGTGCTCTGTAAGCGGCATCTTTCGATCACCTGCCCGCGAGAAGTCATGAACATTGGGCAATTAGAAGTGGTAAACACAACCCCTTTTTTTCAGATCAATCCACTCGGACGCGGGTTCGACTCCCGCCGCCTCCACCATTTT
>JASJCV010000085.1 GCA_030065275.1 Desulfobacterales bacterium
ATCCACAGCAGTCAGGCGGAGCGCTGGATTGGCTGAAGAACCGCCGTCCCCATCGGCGGTGACGGAATTGCGGCCCGAGGTCAAGGCCCGTCTGGAAAAGGCCGTTCTGGAAATTTTTTCCGAATCGGATTTTCACAAGGCCAATATCCGCGATGTGGCCCAGCGGGCCGGAGTCAGCTTCACCACGATCTACCGCCACTACGGGAGCAAGGAGCGGCTGCTGTTCGCTTTCGTCGACGTCTGGTTGGGTGAGCTGACCGAGCGCATCATCGACCATCTTCAGGGCATCGAGGACTTAAAGGAGAAAATGCGCAAGGTCCTCTGGCTGCAGCTCGACTATTACGAGCGCCATCAGGGGCTGGGTAAAATCATTTTCATGACCCTGCCCATGCAGACCTGGATGGCCGACCGTACCTTCCGGCAGAAGCGCATGATCAATCTCTATCTGGAAGTGCTGCGCAAGGGCCAGAGCGAGGGGGCCCTGAATGCCGAGGTGCGCGCCGGCATCCTTCTCGATTTCATGCTGGGCACGGTCCAGCGGTCGTTTGTGATGTGGGTCTCCCGCGGACAGCAGGAAAGCCTGTCCGGTCAGACCCAGGTGCTTTTCGAAATGATCTGGCGCGCGATCGCCAAACCGGACTGACCCGGCAGCGAATCGGTCCTTCGGGTTCGGACACGTGGGCCGCTGGACCCTACCGGTCATATTTAAGAGGCGCAACCGCAACTAAAGGAGCAAATCATGGCAGAACATCCCCAAATGCAGCAATGGAAGGAACTGGCCGAAAAACAGATGAAGGGCAAGTCGGTCGACACCCTTCTCTGGGATACGCCCGAAGGCATCCCGGTGAAGCCACTGTACACCGCCGAGGACCTCGAGAATCTGGAGCACGTGAACACCCTGCCGGGTTTTGACCCCTACGTCCGCGGGCCCATGGCCACGATGTATGCCGGGCGGCCCTGGACCGTCCGCCAGTACGCGGGCTTCTCCACGGCCAAGGAATCCAACGCCTTCTACCGGCGCAACCTGGCGGCCGGTCAGCGCGGGCTCTCGGTGGCCTTTGACCTGGCCACCCACCGCGGCTACGATTCGGACCATCCCCGGGTGTCGGGCGACGTGGGCAAGGCCGGGGTGGCCATCGATTCGGTGGAGGACATGAAAGTGCTCTTTGACCAGATACCGCTGGACAAGATGTCGGTGTCAATGACCATGAACGGCGCGGTGCTGCCCATCATGGCGGGTTACATCGTGGCGGCCGAGGAGCAGGGCGTCAAGCAGGCGCAGCTCACCGGGACCATCCAGAACGATATCCTCAAGGAATTTTTGACCCGCAACACCTACATCTATCCGCCGGTGCCCTCGATGCGGATCGTATCGGACATCATTGCCTACTGCTCCGAAAACATGCCCAAGTTCAACACGGTCAGCATCAGCGGCTACCACATGATGGAGGCCGGCGCCAACTCGTCCCTGCAGCTGGCCTTCACCCTGGCCGACGGCGTGGAGTACGTCAAGGCCGCCATGAATGCCGGGATGGACATCGATGCCTTTGCCCCGCGGCTCTCCTTCTTCTTCGGGATCGGGATGAACTTCTTCATGGAAATCGCCATGCTGCGGGCGGCGCGCTACCTGTGGCACAAGCTGATCAGCCGCTACAATCCCAAGAACCCCAAGAGCACCATGCTGCGCACCCACTGCCAGACCTCGGGCTGGAGCCTGACCGAACAGGATCCCTACAACAATATCATCCGCACGACGATCGAATGCATGTCGGCCGTGCTGGGCGGCACCCAGAGCCTGCATACCAACTCGTTCGACGAGGCCGTGGGGCTGCCCACCGACACCTCGGCGCGCATCGCCCGCAACACCCAGCTGATCGTCCAGCACGAAAGCCAGGTCTGCCGCGTGATCGATCCGCTGGCCGGCTCCTACTATGTCGAGGCGCTCACCGCCAGCCTTTACAACGAGGCCGCAAAGATCATCAGCGAGGTCGAAGAGCTGGGCGGCATGGCCAAGGCCATCGAGACCGGTATGCCCAAGATGCGCATCGAGGAGTCGGCCGCCCGCCGCCAGGCCCGCATCGACCAGGGGGCGGATGTCATCGTCGGCGTCAACAAGTTTCAGCTGCCCGACGAAGAGCCCCTCGACGTGCTCGAGGTGCCCAGCACCGTGCGCGACGAACAGATCGCCCGTCTGGAGGCGCTTAAAACCGGGCGTGACAGCGCGGCCGTGGAAGCGGCCCTGGCGGCCGTTACCCAGGCGGCCGAAGGCGATGCCAACCTGATGGCCGCCAGCATCGAGGCGGTGCGCGCCCGGGCCACGGTGGGCGAGGTCTCCGATGCCATCGAAAAGGCCTTCGGCCGCTACGTGGCCACGACCCAGTGCATCTCCGGGGTCTATGCGGCCGAGTTCGGCGACAGCGAGATCATCGCCTCCCTGCGCAAGCGCACCGAGGACTTTGCGGCCAAACAGGGGCGCCGCCCGCGCATCCTGATGACCAAGATGGGCCAGGACGGCCACGACCGCGGCATCAAGGTGGTGGCCACCGCGCTGGCGGATCTGGGTTTCGACGTGGACATCAGCCCCATGTTCCAGACCCCCGAAGAGGCCGCCAAGATGGCCATCGAGAACGACGTCCACATGGTGGGGGCCTCCAGCCTGGCCGCCGGCCACAAGACGCTGGTGCCCGCCTTGATCGAGGAACTCAAGAAACTGGGCGGCGCCGATGTGCTCGTATTTGCCGGCGGCGTCATCCCGCCCAAGGACTATGGATTCCTCGAGGAAAGTGGGGTGGCCGCCGTGTTCGGCCCCGGCACGCCCATTCCGGAATCGGCCAACAGGATGCTGAATGCCCTGGAGGGCGGTCATTGACGCTGATCGACACGGATCAATACGTCGCGGGCGTTCTCGACGGGAATCGTCGTCTGCTCTCCAAGGCGATCACCCTCATCGAGAGCGCTCTCGATAACCACAAGCAGACGGCCCGGGAGGTGGTGCGCCGTCTGCTGCCCAATAGCGGTAAGGCCGTGCGACTGGGGATCACGGGGGTGCCCGGCGTGGGCAAGAGCACCTTCATCGAGAGCCTGGGCATGTACCTCATCGGCCGGGGCCACAAGGTGGCCGTTCTGGCGGTCGATCCCAGTTCCTCCCGCAGCGGGGGCAGCATCATGGCCGACAAGACGCGCATGGAGCAGCTCGCCGTCCAGGCCGATGCCTACATCCGGCCCAGCCCTTCGGGCGGTACCCTGGGCGGCGTGGCCCGCAAGACCCGGGAGACCATGATCGCCTGCGAGGCGGCCGGGTTCGACGTCATGATCGTTGAAACCGTGGGGGTGGGGCAGTCCGAAACCACGGTGGCCTCGATGGTGGACTTCTTTTTGGTGCTCATGCTGGCCGGTGCGGGCGACGAACTGCAGGGGATCAAAAAGGGCGTGCTTGAACTGGCCGACGCCATCGCCATCACCAAGTCCGACGGCGACAATGTGGACAAGGCCCTCAAGGCCCGCCAGGCCTATGAATACGCGCTGCACCTCCTGGCGTCGGCATCCCCCGACTGGCAGCCGCCGGTGCTGACCTGCAGCGCGCTGGCTCCGGAGGGCATCGATCGGATCTGGGAAACCGTTCAGCATCACCGGCAGATCTTTGAAGCCAGCGGGGCCCTGATGGCCAACCGCCGCCAGCAGGCCCTGGCCTGGTTGCAGGATCTGGTGGATGACGGACTGCGGGAGCGGTTTCTCCGTCATCCGGGCATCCGGCAAAACCTGCCGCGCTATCAGCGGGAAGTGGTCGACGGCCGCACCTCGCCGACGGCCGCGGCGGAAGCGCTCCTTTTTTTGCTTGACAACCCTAAACCGCTTTAGGATCTAAATGAATTCCACTTAGAATCGCCCGGGTTTTTTTTGACCATTAGTTTTCCGGCCAACCGCTTTTCATTTATTTGGGGACCATGGAACCATAATCGAGGGAAAGGATTGGTGTAATGGGTGTTACCGCAGACAGGATCAAGGATCTCAAGGAACGCCAGAAACGTCTCCTCGAGATGGGCGGCAAGAAAGCCGTCGCCAAGCACAGGGAGAAGGGCAAACTGACGGCTCGGGAACGGCTTGACAGCCTGTTCGACCCCGGGACGTTCCGCGAAATCGACATGTTCGTCACCCATCGCTGCGTCAATTTCGGCATGGAATCGGTGGAGATTCCCTCGGACGGGGTGATCACCGGCCACGGCCTGGTGGGCGGGCGTCCGGTGTTCGCCTTTGCCCAGGATTTCACCTCGCGCGCCGGTAGCTTAGGGGAGATGCACGCCAGTAAGATCTGCAAGGTCATGGATCTGGCGCTGAAGGCCGGTGCACCCTTCGTGGGGCTGAACGATTCCGGCGGCGCCCGCATCCAGGAAGGCGTGGACGCACTTTCCGGCTACGGCCAGATTTTCTTCCGCAATTCAGCCGCCTCGGGCACCATCCCGCAGATATCGGCCATCATGGGCCCCACGGCCGGCGGTGCGGTGTATTCGCCGGCCATGACCGACTGGATCTTCATGGTGAAGAACACGAGCTACATGTTCATCACCGGGCCGGAAGTCATCAAGTCCGTCACCGGTGAGGAGATCACCTTCGAAGAACTGGGCGGCGCCATGACCCACAACGAAAAGAGCGGCGTGGCGCATTTTGCGGCCGAGAACGACGAGGACTGCATCGCGCGCATCCGCCAGATGCTCTCCTATCTGCCGTCCAACAATATGGAGGATCCGCCCATCGTGGACACCGGCGACGACCCGCGCCGCAGCGCTCCCGAACTGGACGCGATCATTCCGGACAACCCCAACCAGTCCTACGACATGAAAGCGGTCATCCGGGCCATCGTGGACAACGGCGAGATCTTCGAGCCGCATGAGTTTTTCGCCACCAACATCCTGGTCTGCTTTGCGCGTCTGAACGGCCGCACCATCGGGATCATCGCCAACCAGCCCGAAAACATGGCCGGCTGCCTGGACATCAACGCCTCGGACAAGGCCACGCGCTTCATCCGCTTCTGCGACGCCTTCAATATCCCCATGCTGACCATCGCCGACGTGCCCGGTTATCTGCCGGGCAGCAACCAGGAGTGGGGCGGCATCATCCGCCACGGCGCCAAACTGCTGTGGTGCTACTCGGAAGCCACCGTGCCCAAGCTGCTGCTGGTGACCCGCAAGGATTACGGCGGCTCCTATCTGGCCATGTGCTCCAAGGACCTGGGGGCCGACATGACGTTCGCCTGGCCCTCGGCCGAAATCGCCGTCATGGGGGCCGCCGGGGCGGCCAATGTCATCCATCGCAAGGAGATCAAGGCCGCGGACGACCCCAAGGCCAAGCGGGCGGAGAAGATCCAGGAATACGAAGAACTCTTCTCCAATCCGTATTGCGCTGCCAACCGGGGCTATATCGACGATGTCATCGTGCCCAGCGAATCGCGCGCGCGGCTGATCGATGCGCTGGAGGCCCTGGCCAACAAACGCGAACTGCGCCCGGCCAAGAAGCACGGCAACATCCCGATGTAGCCTGCCAACCCGCCGGCTGGCGGGTCAAAACGGATTCAACGGATTGAAGCAAGGGAGACCCCATGGATCGCAAAAAGAAACTGGCCGCCGCCCTGGCCGCCGTTCGAACCTTTATCCAGACCGAAGAAGAGGCGCTGCTCACACCGCCCGCCGCCCCGGCGGCGGTGGCCGCCCAGCCGGCGGTGCCGCAGGGTCTGTGGGGCGCGAGCGGACGTCAGAGCATGATGCAGACGCGCAACCTGATGCAGCTGAAGGCCTTTCACCGCCGCTAGCGCCGGGGCCCTGTGGCCCGCGTCGATAAATCGCAACCATTTTTTTTACATATTGGATGAAGGAGACGTTACATGAGTGAACACACCGTACTCAACATGACCCCCATGAATTACAACCCGGACCGGCCGGCGGCGGCGAACCCCGTCAAGGTGATGGACCTGACCCTGCGCGACGGCCACCAGTCGCTGTTTGCCACCCGCGGCCGCACCGAAGACATGATCCCGGTGGCCGAGCTGATGGACGAGATCGGTTTCTGGGCCGTCGAGACCTGGGGCGGGGCCACCTTCGACACCATGCACCGCTTTCTGAACGAAGATCCCTGGGAGCGCATCCGCACGCTGAAGCGCTATTTCAAGAAGACCCCTTTCTCGATGCTCCTGCGGGCCCAGAACCTGGTGGGCTACCGCAACTACGCCGATGACGTGGCCAATGCCTTCATGGATCGGGCCTGTGAAAACGGCATGGACATCTTCCGGACCTTCGACGCGCTCAACGACTACCGCAACTTTCAGACCGTCGTGCCCAAGATCAAGGAATACGGCATGCACTTCCAGGGTTGCATCTGCTACACCATGACCGAACCGCGTCTGGGCGGCGAGGTCTACAACCTGGACTATTACGTCAACAAGGCCAAAGACCTCGAGGCCATGGGCGCCGACAGCATCTGCGTCAAGGACATGGCCGGCCTGATCGCCCCCTACGATGCCTACGAATTGATCAAGGCCCTCAAGGCCGCCACGGACATCCCCATTCATCTGCACAGTCATTTCACTTCGGGGATGTCGCCCATGAGTCATCTCAAGGCCATCGAGGCCGGCGTGGACATTATCGACACCTGCATGACGCCCTATGCCTACCGGACGTCGCATGCGGCCATCGAGCCTTTGGTGATGACCCTTTTGGGCACCGACCGTGACACCGGTTTCGACATCCACAAACTGGCCCAGGTCAACGAGATCCTCGAAAAGGAAGTCCTGCCCAAGTACAAGCACCTCCTGGACGACTCCAAGGTTTCGATCATCGATATCAACGTGCTGCTGCACCAGACCCCCGGCGGGATGCTTTCCAACCTGGTCAACCAGCTGCGCGAGATGGACGCCCTGGACAAGATCGACGACGTCTACAAGGAGCTTCCCAAGGTGCGCAAGGACCTGGGTCAGATTCCGCTGGTCACGCCAACCAGCCAGATCGTAGGTATCCAGACCGTCAACAACGTGCTCTTCGACACCCCGGACGAGCGCTACAAGATGATCACCGGCCAGGTGAAGGACCTCTGCTACGGGCTTTACGGCAAGACGGCCGTGCCCATCAATCCGGAGGTGCAGAAGAAAGCCCTTGCGGGCTATGATCGTGGCGAGGAGCCCATCACCTGCCGGCCGGCCGAAGTGCTCGAACCCGAGCTGGAAAAGGCCAGGGAGGAAATTGGCGACCTGGCTGTGGATATGGATGATCTCGTGCTTTACGCTATTTATCCTGTGACCGGGAAGAAATTCCTGCAGTGGAAGTACGGCAAGGAGGAGCCCCCGGCGGAAGTGCGGTCCACAAGCCTGGAAGAAGCCAAAGCCAAGGAAGACCTCGTCAAGCTGGCCCGCAAGGGTGAGGTGGTGCCCAAGTCCGCGCTGGCCGCACAGCCGGAAAAGAGCGAGAATACACGCACGTTCAACGTCTTCATCGAAGATGACGTCATCGAGGTGGCCGTGGATGAGGTCGGCGGCTCTCCGGTCCTGAACTTAATCCAGGCTGGCGGGGTGGTCGCGGCCGCACCGGCGGCTGCGCCGGCCCAAGCGCCCGCCGGTCCGACGCCAGCGGCGCCAAAACCGGCGGCCCCGGCTCCGGCCGCGCCGGCCCCGGCAGCACCGGCCGAGGCGCCCAAGGCGGCGGCCCCGGCTCCGGCGGCGGCCGCCGACACCGACGGCACCCCGCTGAATGCCCCCATGCCGGGCATGATCGTGAAATATGAAAAAGAAGTCGGCGACAGCGTCGAAAAGGGCGAAACCGTGCTGATCCTCGAGGCCATGAAGATGGAGAATGCCCTGCCGGCCCCGGTGAGCGGCACCATCAAGGCCATCAACTTCGGCAGCGGCGATTCGGTCCCCAAGAACGCCGTTCTGGCCGTCATCGGCTGATGATATCCCCGACGGCGGGCGGCCTTAAACCGCCGCCCGCCGATGACGGTTTACTTCAGCCGTTATCTATGGCGGTGCGGGCCGCATCCTTCCGACCCAAAGGCTTTCCAGGAGAAAAGTCATGAAGATTCACGAATACCAGGCCAAAGAACTTTTCCGTCAATTCAATGTGAAAGTCCCCGAAGGCGGGGTGGCCTTCACGGCGGCCGAAGCCTGCGAGGTGGCCGGCACGCTGGGGGGCTATCCAGTGGTGGTCAAGGCCCAGATCCATGCCGGTGGCCGCGGCAAGGGCGGCGGGGTCAAATTGGCCCAGTCCGTTCAGGAGGTCGAAACCTATGCCAACGAAATCATCGGCATGAACCTGGTCACCCACCAGACCGGTCCGGAAGGACGCCGGGTGGGCAAGGTGCTGGTGGAGCAGGGACTCAACATCGCCAAAGAGTTGTATCTGAGCATCCTCCCCGACCGGGCCACCGCCAAGAACATCATCATGGCCAGTGAAGCCGGGGGCATGGATATCGAGGCCGTGGCCGAGGAAACACCCGAGAAGATTATCAAGGTGTTCATCGATCCGCTGGCCGGCATTCAGCCCTATCATCTGCGGGAAGTGGCCTTCGGTCTGAACATCCCGGGCGCGGCCATGAAATCGTTCACCCAGTTGCTGAGCAGCCTTTACCGGCTCTTCGCCCAATACGACTGCTCGCTGGTGGAGATCAACCCGCTGGTGCTCACGGCCGAAGACGAGGTCATCGCCCTGGACGCCAAGATGGATTTCGATGGCAATGCGCTTTTTCGCCACAAGGATATCATGGCCTACCGCGACACGGACGAGGAAGATCCCCTCGAGCTGGAGGCCTCCAAGTACAATCTCAACTACATCAACCTGGGCGGCGGTGGCAACGTGGGCAACATGGTCAACGGCGCCGGACTGGCCATGGCCACCATGGATATCATCAAGCAGGCCGGGGCGGAGCCGGCCAATTTTCTCGACGTGGGCGGTGGGGCCAGTGCCGAGATGGTGGAGAACGGCTTCCGCATCATTCTGAGCGATCCCAACGTTAAGGGCATCCTGATCAATATCTTCGGCGGCATCCTGCGCTGCGACGTGCTGGCCGAGGGTGTGGTCGAGGCGGCCCGCAAGACCGGCCTCAGCGTGCCCGTGGTGGTCCGCATGGAGGGCACCAACGTGGAAGAGGGACGGCGGATCCTGGCCGAATCGGGGCTTGACCTGACCACGGCGGTCGATCTGAAGGACGCCGCCGACAAAGTGGCCGCGATGGTCGCTTAACAGGCCATCCTGTGGGGAAGCGCCGGGCAGCGGCCATCCAAGCTCCCACCCCGCGGCCTGCAGCCACGGGGACGGCCCCCCAACCAAACCATTTCTATTGCGAGGATAATATCGTGAGCGTATTTGTCGATGAAAATACCAAGGTCCTGGTTCAAGGCATCACCGGCAAGGAAGGACAGTTTCACACCCGCCAGTGCGTGGCCTACGGCACGCCCGTGGTGGCCGGCGTCACGCCGGGCAAGGGCGGCCAGTCCATGGATGACGTCCCGGTGTTCAATACGGTCAAGGCCGCCGTCAACGAAACCGGGGCCAACTGCAGCATGATCTTTGTACCGCCGCCCTTTGCGGCCGATGCCATCATGGAGGCCGCTGACGGCGGTGTCGACCTGATTGTGGCCATCACCGAGGGCATCCCGGTCATGGACATGATGCGCGTCAAAAACTACCTCAAGGACAAATCCTGCCGGTTGATCGGGCCCAACTGTCCAGGGATCATCACCCCCGGCGTGGCCAAGGTCGGGATCATGCCCGGCCCGATCCACAAGCCGGGCGGCCCTGTCGGTGTGGTTTCCCGCTCCGGGACCCTGACCTACGAGGTCGTCCACCAGCTGACGATGAAGGGGATCGGTCAGACCACCGGCATCGGCATCGGCGGCGACCCGGTCAACGGCACCAATTTTATCGACTGCCTGGAGGCATTCCAGAACGATCCCGAAACCACCGGCATCGTCATGGTGGGCGAGATCGGCGGCTCGGCCGAAGAGGATGCCTGTGCCTATATCAAGGAAAAGGTCACCAAGCCGGTGGTGGGCTTCATCGCCGGTTTGACCGCCCCCCCGGGGCGCCGCATGGGCCACGCCGGCGCGATCATCAGCGGCAGCAGCGGCACGGCCGAGGCCAAGCTGGCGGCCATGAAGGCCGTGGGTGTGCATGTCTGCGAGAATCTGGGGGCGTTGGGCGAGCTGTGCGCATCCGTCTTCTGATGGGTAAACACAAACGGCATCTTTCGGCCCCGGACGGCGTTTTCACCTCTGGCCCGCCCTCGACGTAGCCCCCTGGAAAACGCCTGCGGTGACCAAGAGGCTGCAGCCTTGCCCGGAACCGAAATCTACCATTTGTGATTGGCAATCGTCTTAGAAAGTTATTTCAAAACAGGTGCTTGCAGGGGCTTCCCCCATTTGACGGGAAGCGGGCGGTGGGCACTTGTTTTATTTATGGCCGAATCCAGGGCTCCGGAACCGGGCGCGGGTCGATCGGGAAAAAACACTTGCCATCGAGGGTGGTTTTGCGCATTATGGGCGGGTTTTTCAGCTCGGCAAGCCAATGAATCAGAGGAATGCGCTATGCACGAAATGGGTGTGGCCATGCAGATCATCGAGATTGCCCAGGCCTCGATTCCGGCCGACATGGCCGATGCCCGCGTGGCCCGGGTGAACCTCAAGGTGGGCAAGCTTTCGGCCATCGTTGCCGACAGCCTGCGGTTCTGCTTCGAGGTCGTGGCCCGGGAGACCCCCCTGGCGGGTGCCGAACTCCATATCGAGGAGGTGCCGGTCCAGGCCCGCTGCAATGCCTGCCGCCACGAGTGGACGATCGATCAGCCGGCCTTCGCCTGCCCGGACTGCAAAAGCGGCGATATCACCCTGCTCTCCGGCCGGGAGCTTGACATCGAATCTTTGGAACTGGCGGAAGAGGACGCGTAACATGCTTCTGGATGGAATCAATCGGATCAGAGCTTATCACCATAAAGACGGTCACGATCACCACCACCCGCATCCTGGTGACGGCCCGGTGGAAACCCGCTCCAGCGGGACGCGGGAGATCAAGGTGGTGCGCCGGGTGCTGGATGCCAACGAGATCATGGCCGAAGCCAATCGTGAGCGATTCGCCGCCCAAAACATTTTCGTTCTGAATCTCATGAGTTCGCCCGGGTCGGGTAAGACCACCACGCTGGAGAAAACCCTGCGGCATTTGATGCGTGACTATCGCTGTGCCGTCATCGTGGGCGATATCTGCACCACCGCGGATGCCGATCGGTTGGCCGCCAGCGGTGCGCCCGTGGTCCAGATCAACACCGACGAGTTTGGCGGGGACTGCCACCTGGCCGCCCACGTGATCGAAAAGGCCCTGGGCGGCCTCGACCTGGCGGCGATCGACATCCTGATCGTGGAGAACATCGGCAACCTGGTCTGCCCGGCCGAATTCGACATCGGCGAAGACAAGCGCGCCGTGATCCTTAGCGTCACCGAGGGCGAGGACAAACCGCTCAAATATCCTCTCATGTTCCGCGAGTGCGACGCGGCCCTGTTGAACAAGATCGACCTGCTGCCCTATCTGGAAGATTTCGACGTGAAGCTGGCAGCCGACAACATCCGGCAGATCCATCCGGGCATACCGGTGTTCGAGACGTCGGCCAAGACGGAGGAAGGGTTCGAGGGGTGGTTGGATTGGCTGCGGGATTCGGCCAAGGAGAAATTGGGGTAAGCATTTCTACAGACTTCATTTGCCTGGAATTCTGATTATATTGAAAAGTCGTCACGAGGCGGCTTTTCTTTTTCTAAAAATTGCCATGTTATTTTCTGTTACTTTTCTTTCGCGTGAAAGAAAAGTAACCAAAAGAAACCGCCCTGTCCCGCTTTATCCTGCGCGTCGTCGATGCGGACGGCGCGCGTCGGAACTCGCTTCGCTCAAACAGGCCGACGCGCTTTTCCCGTCCGCACCGCCGATGCTCGGCGCGGGACAAAGGGTGAAAACCGCTGGCCTGGCTATGGCTGCCTTAGTTCATCGAACGCCGGCAGCACACAGCGTTTGCCAATAAGCATTTATTCCCCATTCTTGGCCTAGCTCTCAATGATTTCGGAAGTACATTTATCACCACACACAGAACAAATACCGCAAATGTACTTCTGTCCATTTTCAATGAATATCTCTGGGTCGATAATACCCAAATCAGCTTCGTGACAGGTAGGGCACCAGCTGTTTTTGAGGTAAATCGTTTTTTCTATATCAGGTATGGAATCCCAATCTAAAGATGTCTTCATTTTATCGAAGGTGCCTGCAGGGGTGCATTTTCCAAATAATGATGCCAAAGGTGGAGAGCTTGTTTGCCGCAAAATTGGGGTATCGAATTTGGATCAGGGGCCGTAGATTTTGTTTCCAGGCAAGGCCGCGGGCTTCTGGTGACCGCAGGCGTAGCTGATGCTACCTCGAGGATCGCCAGAAGCCGAGAACGCCGCCTGGGGGCAAAAGATGCGGTCCCTGATCCAAATTCCTACAGGTGGACTTGCTCGACACTAATCATATGCGGCAGCGCCTGCAGATCCTTGATGGTGCTCTCATCCGCCGGTGTGTCGATGTTCACCATGCAGGTGGCGCGGTCGCCCAGGCGTCCAAGCTGAAAACGGCCGATATTGATGTCGTGCTTGCCCAGCATGGTGCCCACGTTGCCGATGACACCGGGCTGGTCGATGTTCTGGAGAATGATCATGTGCCCCTCGGGGATGGCGTCCATGTAGATTTTGCCGAAGCGCACGATGCGGGGATGCTTTTCGCCGAAAATCGTGCCCCAGATCTCCTCGGGCCCGTCTTCGTAGCCTTCCAGGCGGATGCGTAGCGTACCGGCGTAATCCGTGCGATCCCTGGACAGAACCTCCTTGACTTTGATGCCCTTGGCCTTGGCAATGGCCCGCGCGTTTACGTAGTTGACCGGTTTGTCGGTAAACGAGCCCAGGAAGCCCTTGAGGGCGGCATGGGTCAGCGGGCGGGTCTCCAGGTCGGACACGTCGCCGGAATAGATGAGCGTGATATCGTAGACCCGGGTTACAAGTTGGCCCATCAGCGCGCCCATCTTTTCGGCCAGGTTCAGGTAGGGCCGGATCCGGTCCATGACTTCGCGGGAGACCGAAGGGAAATTGACGGCGTTGACGATGACATCGTTGAGCAGGTAGGAGGCCATCTGGTTGGCGATCATCTCGGCCACCTTGACCTGGGCCTCGCCGGTGCTGGCCCCCAGGTGCGGCGTAAAGATGACCCGCGGGTGCTTTAACAGGGGCATTTCCGGGTCGGGCGGTTCGGTGGGGAAGACATCCAGCGCGGCGCCGGCCACCTGTCCGCTTTCCAACGCTTCGTAGAGGGCGTCCAGGTCGACCACCTCCCCCCGGGAACAGTTCACCAGGCGGACCCCCGGTTTCATTTGGGCCAGCGTCTCCGCGTTGATCATGTTCACGGTTTCCTTGAGCCGCGGCACGTGCAGCGAGATGAAATCGGCTTGCTGATAGAGGCTTTCCCGGTCGACCATCTCGACGTGCAGGGCCTCGGCAGCCTCGGGGCTGACGAACGGGTCGGCGGCGATCACCCGCATGCGCAGGCCCCGGCCCAGGGTGGCGACCACGCGGCCGATGTTCCCGAGTCCCATGATGCCCAGGGTCTTGCCGGTCACCTCTACGCCGGTCAGAAGCTTCTTGTCCCAGCGGCCTTCCTTAAGCGACATCGTTCCCTGGGGAATATTGCGCGCCAGGGCCAGGAGCAGGGAAATCGCGTGCTCGCCCGTGGTCACGGTGTTGCCGCCCGGTGCATTCATAACCACGACGCCCTTGTCGGTGGCGGCCTTCACATCGATATTGTCCACGCCGATACCGGCCCGGCCGATGGCTTTCAGGTTGCCGGCCGCCGCCAGCACGGTTTCGTCGACTTTGGTGCCGGAGCGCAGCGCCAGCCCGTGAAACTCGCCGATGATTTCCGCCAGTCGTTCCGGCGCATTCGTGCTTTTGTCGAAGTCTTCCACCACTTCAATTTTCCCGGTGGCTTCGAGAATTTCCCGGGCCACCGGCGACATGTTGTCCCGAATCATCACTTTGAACATGGGTCGCTCCATTTTGGGTTTGTTTGTCGCTCCGCAAGGTGAGAGGGCGATCGGCGCATACAATCAAATCGCTTTCTATAGCATATCTATTTTGGCAATTGCAAAAGTGTTCAGTGATTTTGACTTCATGCGGCATGCGCTTAATATTTAAACATACTTGATCAACCGAGGAGGATGCCATGCACGTGCGCGAACCCGCCTTTGCCGGAAGCTGGTATCCGGAAACTGCCGAGGGTTGCCGGCGGGAGATTGAGTCTTTCCTGGAGGAGAGACCCCTCGCGGCGCTCCCCCGAGCACCGCTGGCCGGCATCGTCCCCCACGCCGGCTGGTTTTTTTCAGGCAGTTTGGCCTGCCATATCATTGGCCTGCTGCAGGAAGAGCCCCCGCCGGATATCCTGGTCATATTCGGCATGCACATGCATGCTGCTTCGCCACCGCAGATGATGACAGCGGGCGCCTGGCGCACACCCCTGGGGGATCTGCCCATCGCGGAAGATCTGGCCCGGGATCTGGCCGCGCGATTTGCGTTCGATACGGAAACCGTCCACGACCTCGACCGGGACAACACCATCGAGCTGCAGCTGCCCTTCATCCGCCATTTTTTCGGCCCCGTCCCGATTCTGCCCATCGGTGTGCCACCGACCACGGAGGCCCTGCGGATCGCCGATGCCGTCGCCACCTACGCGCAGACAGCGAAGCAACGGATCAAGGTGATCGGCTCCACCGATCTGACCCACTACGGCCCCAATTATGCTTTTACCGACAAGGGATACGGTGCGGCCGCGGTCAAATGGGTGCGGGAGGAAAATGACCGGCGTTTCATCGACGCGCTGCTGGCCCTTGCGCCGGGCCGCGTCATCGACGAGGCCCGGCGCCGGCAGAATGCCTGCTGCGCCGGAGCCGCCGCCGCCTGCGTCGAAGCCGCCATGGGGCTGGGTGCGCGCCAAGGCCAGTTGCAGGCCTACGCCACCAGTCATGACAAGCGCCCGGGGGACAGCTTCGTGGGGTATGCGGGGGTCGTTTTCTTTTAGAGATAGCGGGCAAGTTGGCGATGGCCGTGATTTGTCTCGATCAGCCCCCTCATTTCCGGTGG
>JASJCV010000086.1 GCA_030065275.1 Desulfobacterales bacterium
TTAGCGAACCTGCAGCCGGGGCCTGCCATCGGCGGTCGACAGAAAAAAGCCTGTTGCGCGACGATACTGTGCCAGCATGGCAACGGCCTCATCGCCCGGCATGGTGTATTGAACCGTAAGGGTTTGCTGGGCGCTTCGCGCCTGCTGCGGCAACCGCCGCCAGGCAACGCAAAGCTCGGAAGACGACAGCCCAAAACGCGACAGCGCCCGGGCCAGTGTCCGGGCAACGTGCCGTGGTTCGCCGTAACAGCCGATGCCCGTAATGCGGCCTGCGGCTGACCGTCCGTCGGAACGACCCCGAAGGGCGTGCGCTTTCAGCATGGATCAGTCCGCCTCGTCGTAGTAGTTGCGGGCCTCTTCGATCGAGTCGAAAATGAGCCAGTCTTTCCAGACCACCCGACCAAAATGCCGCCGGGTGACTTCGATGGTGGTACTGCCGTCATACTCGTAGGCCTCATCGTAATCCATCGGAACGGTTGCCATTTGCATTGTATGTCTCCTTTCCATCCGTTAGCGGTCCCAGCGCCCTCAACGCGACAGGAGGGTTTCAACCGTGTGTGAACATCCTCTTAGCAGCACGCTGTGACAGATCCGGTCACACGATGGACTTTTTTTTGGTTTTTTTTTAAAACCGGCATTCAGCGGCGCAAAGCCGCCCAATGGCGGGGTATACGGAGGGAAATATGGCCCGTGGGGATCAGCTGGCGCGACAATGGAGCATCATCCAAAGCCTCCAGGCGGATTGGAACGGAAAAACCGTCTCCGACCTGGCGACGGATCTGGATTGTCACACGCGCACGGTTTACCGCGATCTGGAAGCCCTTCAGTTTGCCGGTTTCCCGATCTACAACGAGCGCGAGGAGGGAGCGACACGTTGGCGCCTGCTGGAGTCCGCCCGCCCCCCGGTCCCGGTGCCTTTCAGTCTGACCGAGTTGATGGCGCTGTATTTCAGTCGCGATCTGCTGCAGATGCTCCGCGGCACCGTCCTGTTCGACGCATTGCAGGGCTTATTCCGAAAAATCAAGTCGACCCTGCCCCCGGAAACCCGGGGCTACCTCGATGCCTTCCAGCAAAGCGTCAAGGTCGGGGCGTACCCTCGCCAAAACACACCCGCCAAGGGGGCCGTGTTCGAAGGCATCAACCAGGCCATCGGCGCGCATACGGTGCTTTCCATCGACTATTACACCATGAGCCGTGGCCGGTCGGGGCAGCGCAAGGTGGCGCCCTACCGCCTGTGGTTTTTCAACGCGGCCTTCTATCTGATTGCCTACTGCTACCAACGCGAGGACATCCGCATCTTTGCCGTGGACCGCATCCACACCCTGACGCCCACGGACGAGCATTTCGTCCCCCCGGCAGCGCTGGACATGGAATCCTTGATGGCGACAAGCTTCGGCGTCTTTACCGGGGAGCCGGTTACTGTTCGGGTGCGCTTCACCCCCCGGATTGCCGGTTACATTCAGGAAAAAATCTGGCATCGATCCCAGCGCCTGCAGCCGCAGGCGGACGGCGCGGTCATCTTCGAATCCGAAGTCGCCGGCACCGAAGAGATCAAGCATTGGATCATGCGGTGGGGTGGGGAGGCCGAAGTTCTGTCCCCCGAACGTTTACGCGCTGAAATCCTCAAGGAGGCCCGGGCCATGGTGGCAAATTACGAAACGTCCTGACCGTCGAAGGCCGTTCATGCCTTCGGGCCGGATGGCGCAACCGGGCGCAAAGCCACCAGTGAAGCCTTCATCGGCGGCGTTTCGGGCTGCAGATCGGGGTGCTCCCGGTAGTCGACGATATCCAGGGTGCTGAATGACCGCCGCAGTTCACCCGGTTCCAACAAATGGCCCGGCCGGTGGCGCCTGGATGTGCCCCTGGCCGGCGTTTGGAGGAAGTTCTCGAAGATCAACATACCGCCGGGCGCCAGGCCCTTCTCAAGATCCGGCAGAATTCGCCGGTTTAGAAAACGGACATTGACAATCAGACTGTAGCGCCCCTGCGGAACGGCAAATTCATCCAGGTCCGCACAGATGCGCCGGATGCCCCGGGGGCGGCAGGCGAAGCGATTGAGACCCTCAGCGGCGATATCCACGGCATCGACGGCAAAGCCCAGAAAGGCCAGATAGCAGGCGTTGCGGCCGTTGCCGCAGGCCACGTCCAGTGCCATGCCCACCGGGGCCCGATGGGCATGGGCGCGCACGATCGCCGCTGGCCGGGCACTGAACGTCTCCTGGCGATAACGGCGGTTCCACTCGATCCGATCCTGCTGCATGGGCCGACCCACCTCAAGTTCAGCCGAAGGCATAGCGACGGGCCAGCAACTCCCGCGTGGGCGCGCTGACTTTCAAGCGTTGCATGTCATCGGCCGACACCCAGCGGGTTTCAGCCGCATCATCGCCGGCTTGAAGTTCGCCGCCACGATACCGGGACGCCAGATCCACGATGACGTAATGAAAGCGTACCCGGCCGGCGGCGTCCCGTTCGACCATGTCGAAAACATAAATTGGCTCCAAGGCGGTAATCCGTATGCCGGTTTCTTCACGAATCTCGCGCTCGGCCGCCTGGGCCAGCGTCTCGCCCAATTCGACCGTGCCGCCCGGTATGGCCCACAGGCCATCCGACGGCGGCTTTCCCCGGCGGACCAGCAAAACGCGATCGGCGTGAAAAACAACCGCCCCGACCGCCACCCGGGGGAATTCAGGGTAGCCGCGCAGGTCATCGCTCCGTTGTTTATTCACAGACAACGTCCGCTCCTTGGTTGTCTTTGTTCACGCTGGGCCCGGATCCCACACCTTGTTGTTTGACGGGGGCCGACGGGTTTCGCTTGCGACCGGGCCGGCCCCAAGAATCGCTTGAGAATCAACGGGGGAACTGAAACAGTCCGCTCGCGCCGGCTGCGCGCCGACCAGCCGATATGGATCCTCCATCGGAAAACGACCATGAACACCAACGGAACCAACGGCACCCATCGGCCAGCCGCCCATGGGACCCACGCCGCCGCCGGCCGTGCCCTGGTGGCCAATTGGCAGACCCTGCAACAGGTCTTCATCCGCCCCGAGAACGAGGCCGTGCGGGCCACGCTGGTCAAGTACATGGAGCAAATCCTCTTCGGCCTGCACGACTTTCTGCGCGATCATGTCGGCATCACCGAAGCCAAAAGCCTCATCAAGCTTTCCGAGCGCTTTCAGGACAGTCTAATCCACGAACACCCGCGGCGCAAACTGGCGGAAGTGATCCAGGGCATCATCGAGGATCTGGCCCCCTACGCGGTCAACGTGGCCTCGCCCTACTTCGTGGGCCACATGACCTCCGCAATTCCTTTTTTCATGGTCCACCTGCAGACCATCGTTGCCGCCCTCAACCAGAATCTGGTCAAACTGGAAACCTCCAAGGTCTTCTCGATTCACGAGCGCCAGGTGCTGGCAAAACTCCATCGGCGCATTTTCAGGCGCTCCGCCGGTTTCTACCGGCATCACATCCAACACCCCGAAAGCACCCTCGGATGCTTCGTCGAGGACGGCACCCTGGCAAACCTGACCGCATTGTGGGTGGCCCGCAACCGGTGTTTTCCACCCACGGAAGACTTCGACGGCGTCGAATCCGAAGGCATGGCCGCCGCACTGGCCGCCCATAACACCCGTCGCGCCGTCGTTCTGGTCTCCCGGATGGGCCATTACTCCCTGCGCAAAGCCGGCGGGGTTCTGGGCATCGGCAATCGCAACGTGCTGGCCATCGATACGGACGACGGCTATCGGATCGATGTCACGGCGCTGCAGAGGGTCATCCGGGAACTGACGGGCGCCGGATCAGACACCCGGGTGATCGCCGTGGTCGGCATCGCCGGAACGACCGAGACGGGCAGCGTCGACGATCTGACCGCCATCGGGGACATCTGCCGCCGGCATGGCATTCATTTCCACGTGGATGCCGCCTGGGGCGGGCCAACGCTCATGTCGGAGCGCTACGCCGGCTTGCTCAAAGGCATCCAGACCGCCGATTCGGTGACCATCGACGGCCACAAGCAGTTCTACATGCCTATGGGGTGCGGCATGGTCTATTTCAGGGATCCCCGGGCCATGGACGCGGTGGCCTACCACGCGGCCTACGTCAATCGACCCGGCTCGGTCGACCTGGGCATCAAATCGCTGGTGGGATCCCGGGCGGCCAACTCGCTCATCCTGGGCGGGGCACTGGATATCATGGGCGCTGGTGGCTATGCGGTGCTGATCGACCACGGCATCGAAACCGCGCGCATTTTTGCCGAGACGATTCGCACGCGATCGGTTTTCGAGCTGATCACCCCCCCGGTGCTGAACATCATCACCTACCGGATTTGCCCACCCGAATGGCAACGGCGCCTGTCATCCGCCGACAAGCGCACCCGGCGCCGATTGACGAGCGAACTCAACCGCATCAACACGGCCGTCCAGCGCCTGCAGCGCGAAGCCGGCAACAGTTTTGTCTCCCGAACGACGCTGGTATCGCCCGACGGCCTCAAAACGGTCGTTCTGCGGGCCGTCATCATGAACCCCATGACCGATGCCAGGATTCTCAGCGCCATTCTGGATGAGCAGGCGTCGATCTTCGAGGTGTGGCAGGCCGCCTGACGACGTTGCTATTTTTTGACAAACAGATAGACCGCCAGCCCGATCAAAACCACGGCAAATATCTTCTTGAAGCCTTCGGTCGAAACCTGCTGCACTAGCCGGGCGCCGATCTGGGCCCCCACAATACCGCCAATGCCGAGCAGAGCGCCGGCGCGATAATCGACATTGTCGAATTTACCGTGGGCGAAAAGCGCCGAAATCGAGATGACCAAAATGGCCAGAAAAGAGGTTCCCACCGCTTTCTGGGCCGTAAAGCCCAGATAGAGCAGGATCGGTATCATCAGGAATCCGCCCCCAAGACCCGTAAACGCGGCACCGATCCCCACACCGACGCCCAGTACCGCCATAACCAGCATGTTTCCGTTCAGTGCATCCAAGAAGACCTCCTCTCGCCCAAATGGTTACCGCCCCTACCATCGCCCTGTTCAACACAGCGCCCAGCCCGCGCAGCACCCGTGGATTTGAAAACCGCTTTCGAACCAAATCGTTCCCTATAGTGGCTGCCATCCAGGGATGTCAACCGAACGGGCGAGACGAGCGACTTTTCAAGGCATGATGCCACCGGGACAGCCCGCCGGCCGTCACCCCCCGGCCGTTGGCTGATGGTTGCCTATTCGGGCTGAATATGGCATGAGGTGGGTGGAGGACGTTCCCGCATGCAACCTGTTGCCTTCAATCCCGCAACCGACCTGGCCCCCACCCCATTTGACGCCGAAATCTGTGAATTGGCCCGGGCGCTCAAACAGGCCGGTCTGCCCTGGCGGCCGCATGTGGGCTGCTTCGCCTGGGACCCTGATGGGCAGATCAAACCTGCGTCGCCGTTTCCCGCCAACATCTATTTTATTCTCAGCCTGCCGCGTTTCATCGAGATTTTCGGATCGCCCGAAGCCATCCAGGAAAAGATGATCTGGCTGCCGACCTGGCATCAGGCCCGCCTTCTGTGTCAGCGTTATGGGATTGTTCCTGCGCCGCTGACCCCGTCCGATTCCCCCGCCAAAGAACTCAAGATGATTTACCGGCTGATTCGCGACGCCGTCGCCGCCCGCTAGCAATTCCCGGCCGCCGCGATCGCGCGGGGAAGAACGCGCCGGGATGGCCGACCCTAAACCCAACTGTGGAGGATCAACGATGTTAAATTTTACCCTGAGCCCGGAACTCATCGCCCTTCAGGAAAAAGCCCGTCAATTTGCACTCCAGGAACTCCTCCCGGTGGCCTGGGAATACGATCAGCGCGACGAACTGCCCATGCACATTTTGCACAAGGCCTATGACGCCGGTTTGGTCAACGGTGATATCCCCAAAGCCTATGGGGGCAAGGGCTACGGCATCCTCGAGGGCGTCGTGGCCACCGAAGAACTGGCGGCGGTCTGTCCCGGCCTGGCCACGAGCATTTTCGACAATTCGCTCGGCATGGAGCCGCTGATCCTCTCTGGCAACGAAGCGGCCAAGGAGAAATACCTGACCACCATCACCCGCGACCGCAAGTTTTTTGCCTTTGCCACCTCCGAGCCCACCATGGGTTCCGATGTCTCCAGCCTGCGCTGCCAGGCCACACCGGACGGAGACGACTATATTCTCAATGGCACCAAATTCTGGATTACCAACGGCGGTATCGCCGACTATGTCACCGTCTTCGCCACGGTCGATCCGCAGAACGCCCACAAGGGCATCTGCGCCTTCGTGGTCGAAACGAACTGGGATGGGGTCAGCGCCGGGCGGCATATTCCCAAACTGGGCCAGCGCACCTCGAATACCACGGCGATCCATTTGAAAAACGTAAGGGTCCCCAAGGAAAACGTGATTGCCCCGCCCGGAGAGGGCTTTGTGCTGGCCATGCGCACCTTTGCGCGCACGCGCCCCTCCATCGGCGCCTTTGCCGTGGGCGCGGCCCGCTCGGCCATGGAGTATGCCATCGACTACGCCAAAAAAAGGCGCGCTTTCGGCGCCAAGATCGCCAACTTCCAGGCCATTCAGTTCAAGATTGCGGAAATGTATCAAAAAGTGGAGACCTCCCGACTCCTGATCTGGAAAGCCGCCTGGGAGGCGGACAACGGGATCGACCCCACCATCAATGCCTCGATTTCCAAACTCTATGCCACCGAAGCCGCCTTTGAGGTGGTGGACCAGGCCTTGCAGGTGCTGGGCGGCTACGGCTATACACGGTTTTTTCCGGTCGAGAAGCTGCTGCGCGACACGCGCCTTTTCCGCATCTACGAGGGAACCAGCGAGGTCCAGCGGATCATTCTGGCGGGATATGTCATGGGGGCTTACCAGTCGGTCATGCCGCCCCTGGAGGATCTGCCCATCCACAGTAAAAAAGACTATCCGGACCAGGATCTGGAGACGGCCGCCAGCGTCTGGCGCTGTCGCATGTGCGGCTACGTGCATTTCGGGGATGAAGCTCCGGAGGAATGCCCGTATTGTTTCTTCCCGGCCACGGCCTTTAAAAAAATCGAACGCTCCTGACCCCATCACCCGGATGGCGGGATCGCCGGACCATGATGGCCCGCCGCGCGCCGCTGCCACGCGCCGGATGCAGCGACGGCGGCGCGGCAGCGGGCGCCTTTTGACTTTCCGTCCGCAGCCCTTAAGTTGTCACATTAAAACGCGACCGTTCCGGCGATCGCCGCGATCGGGCGCGTGTGCAACCACGGGAGCAATCATTCAGACGTTGGGCCCGCTCGGGTCCGCTAATCGCATGGCCGCCAATCATGACCACACAGCCGATCATCGAAGCCCGACAGCTTAACAAGACCTATTCCATCGACGATCGACGCATCCAGGTTTTGCAGGATGTATCCCTGGGCATCCGCGCCGGCGAGTTCGCCGTTATCCAGGGCAGCAGCGGCAGCGGCAAATCCACCCTCCTGAGCCTTTTGTCCGGCCTCGATCGACCCGACAGCGGAACGGTTCGGATTCAGGGCCAGGACATCACCAAGCTCTCCGAAGACGATCTGGCGCCGCTGCGCAACCGCACCTTCGGTTTCGTGTTTCAGTCCTTTCACCTGGTACCCTCGCTGTCTGCGCTTGAAAACATCATGTTTCCGGCCGAACTCAATCACAACCCGAATGCCGCGGACGAGGCCGGGAAGCTGCTCGAAAGGGTCGGACTTGCGGCCCGGGGACCCAACATGCCGCACCAGCTTTCCGGCGGCGAACAGCAACGGGTCGCCATCTGCCGCGCGCTGATCAATCGTCCGGCCATCATCTTTGCCGACGAACCCACCGGCAATCTGGATTCGCGCAGCGGGCAGGCCATTCTGGAGCTGCTTCTGGAATTTCAACGCGAATACCATACGACGCTGCTCATGGTAACCCATAACCCGGCCATCGCCCAGTCAGCCGACAGCCGATTTCAACTGGCGGACGGGCGGTTGGCGCCGCCCGTGGCGAATTAGGTCCAGAGCGATGCTGCCCCGATTGATTCTGCGCGAGTTGGACCAGAACCGCCAACAAACCGCCGTACTGCTTGTGTGCATCGCCCTCTCTGTGGTGGGGCTCACGGCCTTGGGCGGTTTCCAGGCCAATGTGCGCGAGGCCATGCTGCGCGACGCCCGTCAGTTGCATGCAGCGGACGTCATCGTCCGTTCGAGCTTCCCGTTTCTGCCCGCCATGGAAGACAAGCTCAGGGCACTCGATGCTCGCGATGATGTCGCGGTGACCCGGGTCTGGGAGTTTTATACCGTCGTGCGGACCGTGGACGAATCCGCCTCCCTGCTCTCCGCCGTCAAGATCGTCGCGTCCGGCTACCCGTTTTACGGACAGGTGCAGCTCGCCTCCGGAGAAGCCTTTCACGACGTCATCGGCCCGGGGAACATCATCGTCGAGCAGTCTTTGCTGGACCGGCTGGGGCTTACGATCGGCGATCGTATCTTTCTGGGCGACACCGCCCTGGTCATCCGCGATGTGGTCATTTCCGAACCGGACCGCCCGGTGACCGTTTTCACGCTGGGACCGCGCATTTTCGTTGATGCCCGCGACCGCGGGCGCCTGGGGTTGATCACCCAGGGCAGCCGGGTGCGTTATAAAGCCCTTGTGCGGCTGCCGGCCGAAATCTCACCCGAAGCCGTGCAGCAGGACCTGTGGACCGCGGCCGACGCCGCCCAGGAAAGCGTTGACACTTTCCGCAGCGCCGATTCCCGCCTGAAGCGCTTCTTTGACAATTTGCTCTTCTTCCTCAAACTGGTGGGTATTTTTACCCTGCTGCTGGCCGGTATCGGGATTCACAGCGTTTTATCGGCGCTGCTGCGCACGCGCATCAAATCCATGGCGATCATGAAAGCCCTGGGCGCACCCTCCCCTTTTATTCTACGCCTCTATTTGGGTGTCGTCCTATTCGTGGGCGCCGCAGGCACCGTCGGCGGCATCCTGGTGGGGCTGCCGCTGCAGGAAATGCTGGCCCGCCTGCTGACCGATCTGATCCCGGCCGAAACGTCCTTTCGCATCGCCTGGGACGCCGTGGGCGAGAGCTTTTTGATCGGGCTCCTGGCCGTGAGCCTGTTTGCCGCGCGTCCGCTCTTGAATCTGCGTCATTTCAAGCCCTCGGCCCTCTTCCGGCACGACTCCGGGCATTTGCGGCTGTTTTCCGCCGAAGGCCTCACGCTGGCGCTAACCGCGCTTTTTTTCATCGGCCTGGTTCTCTGGCATCTCGAAGACCTTCGCATCGGCGCCTATTTTATCGGGGGCATTCTGGCCCTGATCGGCATCGTTTTCGGATCCTGCCGGCTTCTGCTGGCCAGCCTGAGGCATCTGCCGACCCGGCACCTCATGGTTCGCCAGGCCCTCCGCGGACTTTTTCGGCCCCGCAATGCGACCCAGCCCATCCTGGTGACCCTGACCGCATCGCTGACCATCCTCTATGCGCTTTTTCTGATCGAAAGCAATCTGGATCGCGCTTTTGTCGATGCCTATCCGGAAGACGTGCCCAATGTCTTCCTGCTCGATATCCAGCGCCATCAAACCGAAGCGTTGAGCCGTCTGGTGGACCAGCCTCTTGATTTCTACCCGGTGGTGCGGGCCAAACTGATGGCCATCAATGGCCAGGCCATCGATCCGAAGCGGGAACGACAGCGCAAGAGCGACAATCTGGCCCGACCCTTCAATCTGACCTACCGGGAGCATCTGCTGAACGATGAAGAAATCGTGCGTGGCGATGCACTCTTCGACGACGACGCCGGCAGGCTCCAGGTTTCGGTGCTCAAACGCGTGGCCGATATCGGCGGCATCCGCCTGGGCGACCGGCTGCGCTTCAAGATCCAGGGCGTGCCCCTTGAAGCCACGGTTTCCAGCATTCGCGTCCGTGTCCGGGAGGGCCTGCAGCCCTACTTCTATTTCGTCTTCCCCGAAGAGACGCTTAAAGCCGCGCCCCAGACAATTTTCACGGCCATGCGCGCCGATCCCCGGGACATGGCCGCCCTGCAGAATCGCATCGTCCAGACCTTTCCCAATATCACCATCCTCGATGCCCGCCAGACCATCCGTCAGATCGCCGGGGCGCTGGAGCGCTTTTCCCAGGTCATCCGTTTTTTCACCCTTTTCAGTACCGCCGCGGGCATGCTTCTGGTGATCAGTTCGATCATCGCCACGCGTGCCGCGCGGATCAGGGAAGCGGTGTACTACAAGATTCTTGGCGCCCGCGGCCGTTTTGTGTTTTATGTCTTTTCCCTGGAGAATTTCTTTCTGGGCGCGGCCAGTGCCTTCGGCGGGCTGGCACTGGCCCAACTGATCAGCTGGGTGGTCTGCACCCGGTATTTCGACATCCCCTACGCACCGCATGCGGCGGTATCGCTCGCCGGACTGGTGGCCGGCATTCTAACGGTCATGGGGGTTGGGTTAAGCGCCTCGCGCGCCATCATGCGCCGCCGTCCCGCCCGCTTTTTGCGAACCCACGCGGCCGAATAAAAACCAAAGGAAGACATGTCATGCCGCGTCCAACCTATCCGCTGATCGTCGCACTGGCCATGGCTGCCGTTTTTTTGTTGGGCTGTGAGCGCACGCCCACCGATGCCATTACGCCACCGGCGCCATCCAGTGGAGAAGGGCCCCGGGGCGTCATCGTCTGTATGGGCGACAGCCTCACCGCCGGCTACCGCGTCGACGAAAACGATGCTTACCCGGCCCTGCTGGCCGCGAAGCTGGCGCACGATGGTTTTTCATATGAAGTCGTCAACGCCGGCGTCAGCGGCGAAACCAGCAGTGGGGCTCTGTCGCGCCTGGACTGGGTGCTGACCCTGGCGCCGGATATCGTCATCCTGGAAACCGGGGCCAACGACGGACTGCGGGGCGTCGACCCGGCGCTGACCCGCAACAATATCGATGCCATCGTCACGCGCCTCAAGTCCGAGGGGATTGTCGTCGTCCTGGCCGGTATGGAAATGGTCCGCAACCTGGGGCCGGTCTTCACGGAAGCCTTCCGCGCCATCTATCCCGAGATCGCCGAGGCCCACGATGTGATCCTGATGCCCTTCTTTCTTGAGGGCGTGGCCGGCAACCCCAAGCTCAACCAGCCCGACGGCATCCATCCCACCGCCGAGGGCTATCGTATCGTCGCCGCCAATCTCTACTCCTACGTGCGCCAGGCCATCACCCGTTTCGAAAAGCGCAACGACGGATGAGCGCCGACGATGACCGGAACGGATCGCGCGCCCGGGAGCGACGCGTCCTTTTCGGCCTGGCCTGCGAGTGGGAACTGGCCGTCGGCGATCTGGATGCCGCCTACCGTGAGCGTCTGCGGCGTCCCCTCTTTCGACTGGACGACAACCCCGGCCGGCTGGGGCAATGGGATGCCGACAAACGTGAAATCAGTTTGTACCGTCAACTCGCCATAAGGCACCCCTGGGACGAGGTCCGTGACGTGCTCCGCCACGAAATGGCCCACCAGCTGGCCCAAACGGTGCTGGCCGCCGACGGCCAACCCCCGCACGGCCCCGCTTTTCAGCAGGCCTGTCTCATGCTGCGGGCCGATCCGGCGGCGACGGCCCGCCGCCATACGTTGCACGCGCGTCTGACCGCTTCCGCTTCAGACGACGACACCGCCTGCCATGGCCGCATCCGCAAGCTGCTGGCGCTGGCCCGCAGCCCCAACGCCAACGAGGCCGAGGCCGCCATGCTCAAGGCCCATGAGCTGATGGCCCGCCATCACATCACCACGCTGCGGACGGACCCCCGGCGACGATTCGCCAGCATTTTCCTGGGCCGTCCGGCCCTGCGCCACTTCAGGGAAAAATACTTCCTGGCCAACCTGGTCCAGGATTTTTATTTCGTGCAGGGGATCTGGGTTCCGGCCTTCGTGGTCGCCAAAGGCAAGATGGGGCGCGTGCTCGAGATCTCAGGCACACCGGCCAACATCACCCAAGCCGGCTATGTCCACGCCTTCGTGGAGGCGCACATCGATCGTCGCTGGGCCGAATGGCGCTCCCGGCGGCGGATGACCCGCGGCCAGCGAAGCGATTTTGCCGTCGGTATCATCGAAGGGTTTCGCGCGAAATTGGAGCGGGAGCGGCGGCCCAAGATTGATGCCGCCGAACGGGCCCTGATCCGTAACCCCGATGGCAGGCTCGAGGCCTATTTGCAACAGCGCTATCCGCAGACCCGCAAGATTCAGCGCGGCGGCGGCCGGCAGGACCCGGAAGCCTACGACCGCGGCCACCGCATCGGGGAGAAGCTGGTCCTGCACCGCGGCATCAGCCATCCGGCCCGGCGGACCGGTCGCCGCTTGCCGCCGGCCTGAGAAGCGCGAACCTTATTTGACCAAGCCAAAGCGACGATGGTCCTGCGCCTTGAGGAAGGAATTGGTGCTGGAGAGCGTCAGCGAAGCATCCGCACGGTCACGATATCTTCGGGGGCATAGCCCTCCCGGCCCTCGGGGATCAACAACAGACCGTGCGCCCGGGCCATGCGCTTCAGGCGGCTGCCGCGGCGCTGGTGGGGATTGAAGACAACGCCCTGGTTTGTCGTCTCCAGTTCACCGAACACGGCCTGGGTCCAATGACGATCACCCGCCACCGCGGCAGCCAGTCTGGCTTTGATCCGGGGCAGCCCGGGCGGATCGCTGCCGCCCAGCCGAAGCAGGCCGGGCAGGGCCAGCACCAGAAACGCCACCAGATTGGACGGCGGCCCGCCGGGAAGCAGAAACACCGGCTTGGCCTGGAGAAATCCAAAACCGGCGGCTTTGCCGGGTCCCAGGCGCAGTCGGTGGAAATGCGGCTGCCAACCCAGTTCCGCCAGCGCATGGGCAACCAGGTCCTTGTCACCGGTCCAGGCCCCTCCGCTGGTCACGACCGCGTCCTGCTCCCGAACGGCCCGGGCCAAGCGTTCGACCAGCGCCTCGGTCCGGTCGCCCACCACATCCGGGTTCGTGCGCATGCCCAACCGCCGGCACCAGGCGTTGATCGTGAGCAGGTTGCTGGCATAGAGTTTTCCCTCGGAAAGCGGCTCCCCGGGCAGCAGCACCTCGTCCCCCGTGGCAATGATCGCCACCCGGGGCTTGGGGTGCACACGGGCTTCGGCATGACCGGCGGCGGCCAACAGGCCGATCGACCCCGGAGAGAGCGCCTGTCCCGCGGCGAACAGTGGCACACCGGCCATCGTGTCGCTTCCCTGCCGCCGAATATTGCGGCCTTTGTCCGTCGGCCGCGTCACCTGGACCCGGCCCTCCGCCACCTGGACAAACTCCTCGGCCACGATCGTATCCGCGCCCGGCGGCAGCGCCCCGCCGGTCAGGATGCGTTGGGCCGTGAAGGGCGCCAGTCGTTGAGGGGGCGCATCGCCGGCGGCAACCCGGCCGGTGATTTCAAGTTTCCGCGGGGCATGATTGTCGCCTGGAACCGTATCGGCGGCCCGCAGGGCGTAACCGTCTTTCATCGAGGTGTCCACCGAGGGCGAGTCCACCACGGCGGTGACATCTTCAGCCAGATTGAAGCCCTCGACACGGTCGAGCGGCAAGCTCGTCGGCGCCAGCGGACGAAGCTGCGACAGAATCATCTTCAAGGCCTCGACATAGCCGCATTCCGGATCGGTCATTGTGTTCGCTTTCGAATCTAACCAGGCTGTTACGGGGAGGGTGGGATGACGTTGGATTTGCCACGACCCGGGCCGGGGGCGGCCGCCCGTGGTCACCCGGTCGCCTTGACCGTCTGCAGGCCGACATGCTGGATCAGAAAATCGACCAGGCCGTCACTATCGGTCGCTGCGAAACGGGGAACGCCCCAATCGACGGCGGCGTCACTCACGACCGCGAGCAGGTGGGGGTCGCCCTTGCAGGCCGGTTGCTTGCCGGTTTCGGGCCGGTAGACTTCGATCTTGGGCAGCAGCGAGCGCTTGTAACCCTCGGCCAGAACGATGTCCATGGCGCCCATCAGGCCGAGCAGTGCTTCCGGCCCGTGCTCCCGGTCCACGTCAGCCACCACCGCCACCTGACGCGGTGAGGATATGATCGACGTGGCGGCGCCGGCCGTCTTGTGGCGGAAGCTGTCCTTGCCGCGGTGGTCCACCCTTCCGCCCTGGGAGTCGTGCTTGATCGTGCCCACCTTATAGCCGCGGCGTACGAGGCCCTCGATTAGACGGACCATCAACGTGGTCTTGCCGGAACCGGAATATCCGACGATACAAACGAGCGGTAGGCTCACCGCGGTGGGGCGGCGCACGCCGGAAAAAGATTCGTTGTTGTCGAAATGCATACCTGATTCACCTTCGGGCCTAATCGAGCGCGCTGGAAAGGCGCGGGCACACTGGGTTTTGTGCTGAACCCCAATCGACGGCCTCGTTTCCATACCAACTTTGCCTGCGCGGAACAAGCTTTTAAGCACGAGGGTTTTGGTCGGCTGCCGCTCGCGGCAGCCGACAATCTGGGGGGACCCTGGCCAGCCGCTAGACGCTGGTCGATTCCGCGGCGGTGATCGCGTCTCCCGGCCGAATGGCCCCGCCCTTGAGGATTCGGGCGAAAACCCCTTCCCGCGGCATGACGCAGTCACCCACCTGATGGAAGATGGCGCAGCGGTCGTGACAGACCTTGCCGATCTGGGTGATTTCTACCAGCGCTTCCTCGCCGAGGCGCAGGCGGGTGCCGATCGGCAGTTCTTCGAGCGCGAATCCGCTGGTCGTGATGTTTTCCGCGAAATCGCCCGGAACGACATCGAGTCCCTTGGCGCGGATCTTGTCGATGCTCTCCCGGGCCAGCAGGCTGATCTGGCGGTGCCAGTCACCACCATGCGCGTCGCCTTCGAGGCCGAAATTTTTAACCAGGAGGCCACGCTCGATGTTGGTTTTTTTTACGCCCTTGCGGTCGCTGACCGAAACGGCCACGACGCGTCCCTGCACGGGGGCTGTATTTTGCTGAGCGGGTGTATCGGTCATAATGGACGGCCTCGCACTTTTTTTTTCATCGGTTCGTTTCACGCAGCTATTAACTTCAGATCGAACCGCCAAAAGTCAACACCGGGGCGAATGCCCACACGTTCGTGAAGCCAGAGAATATGCGGAAGGAAATCGGCCGCCGGTTGCCGCCGGCGGCCCGCAGGATCGATCGGCCGACTTGGGGTTGAAGCGTGCCCGCAATGCCCGGACGATGGGC
>JASJCV010000087.1 GCA_030065275.1 Desulfobacterales bacterium
CCGCAAGTACGCCTCATTCCTCGGGATTCGCAAGCCTTGATCTCGAACTTTTTCCGAAACCGTCTGAAATATGACTTTTGCGAGTTCATCTTTTCTTGTACGTATAAGAAAAGTGACAGGAAGGGCGTAATACCTGTCCTGAATATTTCAGAAGGTAATGATCTCGTAACCCTTTTCACGAAAAGCCGCCATGCCCGGATGACCATTCATGTCATCCAGAAGCGCCAGGTTGTTGCTTTCGGCAACCGGCCGCGCCGCAAGTTTCTGCGCGCAGGCCTTGCAAACCCCTTCCACGAGGTTAAGGGCGCAGGCTTTCTGCCAGAGCCCGTTCAGCCAGTTGTCGGGCTGAGCCAGCTGTTCGACCAGTCGGGTCGACTCCCCTTCCATGACAATCCGGACTTCGACTCCCCTGGCGTGCATGTCCAGGGCGTTCAAAAGCACGTGGACAAAACACGTGGGCGATCCGTTGAATACAAACATGGCCACCTTGGACAAACTCAATCTCCTCGTTGCCGGACGGTCCGAATCAAATCTCTTCCCAGTGAATACAATCCTGGGGACAGTGTTTGATCATATCGTCCACGTCGTCTTGGGGATAGCATTCCATCTCGGCGACTTCGATGAAACCGGAATCGTTCAAACGGAAGAGCTCCGGGTACATCTCGTAGCAGCCGCCGCAGAGGGTGCAGTCATTCATGTCGATTACGGGCACTTTCATGGTGCCGTCTCCGATCGGCCGGCACAGCGTGCTTCGGCCCGCGAAAAGTTCAGGCGTTCATGGCCCCGGCGACCTGGCGGCCGAAGGCCTCGCAGGCCGCAAGGCCTTCGGCGTCCGGTACATACTGAATCCGCAAGCCCGGTTCGACCACGTCGAATTTCATACCCTTGAGCTCTTCGGTGATATGCCGTACCGCCTCCCCGCTCCAGCCGTAGGAGCCGAAGGCCGCGCCGATCCGGTTCTTGGGTTTGAGCCCTTTCATGTAAGTCAGAAAGTCGCTCACGGTGGGAAACACCTGATTGTTGAGCGTGGGCGAGCCGATAATCAGGGCGCGGGCGTCGAGCACTTCGGTCATGATATCACTGCGGTCGGAACGCCGCAGGTCCATGGGTACGGCGTATACGCCGGACTCGGCCAAACCGGCCACGATCGACTCGGCCATCTGCTGAGTGCTGTGCCACATGGTGTCGTATATGACGAGGGCCTTGTTCTCCGTGGCCTGTTCGGACCAGCGCAGGTAGGCCCCGATGATCTTGTCCGTGTCCCGGCGCCAGATAACACCGTGATCCGGGCAGATCATGTTGAATTCCAGCCCCAGACCGGTAACTTTCTTGAGAAGCTTGAGGGTCTTGGCCGAGTACAGCAGGAGGATGTTGGCGTAGTATTTCTTGGCATGCGGCATGATCCGCTCGCCGATCTCGTCGTCGAATTTTTCCGGGCCGGCGTAATGCTGGCCGAAGGCATCGCTGGAAAAAAGGATCCTGTCCTCCTTCAGATAGGTAAACATGCTGTCCGGCCAATGCAGCATGCGCGTCTCCAGAAAAGTGAGCGTGCGTTGTCCGAGGTTCAACTCTTCCCCGTCATCCACCGCATGGTAATTCCAGTTGGGGAAAAAATGCTGTTTGAGGTTTTTGGCGCCCATCTTGGAGCAGTACAGGGGCTTGTCCTCACCGATCCGATGCATCAGGCGAGGCAGGCTGCCGGAATGATCCATTTCGGTGTGATTGCTGACCACCAGATCGATTTTCTGGGGATCGACGATCTGGGCGATGTTGTCCAGCATCTGATCGGCGAATTCTTTTTTGACCGTATCGATCAGGGCAATTTTCTCGTCAATGATCAAAAAGGCGTTGTAGGTGGTTCCCTGGTGAGTGCTGTACCCGTGAAAATCCCTGATGTTCCAGTCTTTAACCCCCACATCGTAGATTCCGTCTGCAATTTCGATTGGCCGCATAGATTCCCTCAAACAATTTGATGTTAGTGATACGGTGTGCACGGGCCGGACGCCACAATCGGCTTTGGACTCCGTGCTCAGGATTCGGAGAATAAGACGCCCTGGCCAAAAATCAATGCCCTTGACCAGCCATCACGGGGCCGTTCAAGGGCATTGACAATCGGCTGTTCGCCGCAGGGGCGGTATAGCCTACTCTTCCTTTTCGAAATCGTCCTTCCCGGCGCCGCAAATGGGGCAGACCCAGTCTTCGGGCACGTCCGCCCAGGCCGTTCCTGGATTCACGCCATTGTCCGGGTCTCCTTCGGCCGGGTCATACACATAACCGCAGATCGTGCATACATACTTGTCCATTCCAGATCTCCTCCTTTTCAGTGGTGAATAAAATGTTGGCGCCCTTCCCGGGCGGTTGCCCGCAGATCAGGGGCGCCGAATGCCGTATTTGGTTCAGACCTGTGTCAGCAGGTTCTTAACCTTCTCCGCGACGGCCGCAGCCAACTCCTGTGCCCCGGCCGGGTCATCCACGGGTACGGACGGAAGGTCCCAGACCAGCCAACTGCCGGTCGGCAGCTTCGGGAGGTCAAGCCCCGCTTCAAGCGCGATGCCCACCTCGGGCCGGAAACCCTCGATGCGCTCGGCCAGGGCCCCGGGTTTTTCGTAAGCGATGTCCCAGCCCATCTCGCCCAGCGCCCCTATCGCCGCGGGGTGAAGTTCCGCCGCCGGAGCCACGCCCCCGGAGGCCGCCGCCAACCGATCACCGCCCAGGGCTCGGACCAGGGCCGCCGCCATGGGGCCGCGGCCAGCGTCGTGCCGTCCCGCAAACAAGACCCGTTGGCGGTCCGCGAGCGGTGTCATCAACTCGGCCACCGCCCGCTCGACATCGGCCACGGCGTCCGGGTGACGGGCCATGTCCTTGGGCCCTTCAATGTTCCGGTAGGTCAGGTGGCCGGCATAATCGGCATCGAGAGCGTCGGCGAAGTAGTCCATCGTGAGATGGATGGCATCGAAAAGGTTCTTGCCCCGGGTGGCCGCCATGGACAGCAGAAAAACCTTTTTGGTCCGGTGCCGCGGGTCGCGCAGCCGCAGGCGGTATTTGCGCGCCCAGAAAAGCTGGCAGCGATCGATCAACGCCTTGAGCTGGGCCGTCATGTTGTAAAAGAAGACCGGAGTGGCCGCCACGATCACATCCGCCCGTCGCAGCAGCGGATAGATCTCGTGCAGAACGTCGTCTTCGATCGGACAGGTTCCCCGCGTTTCGCAGACTGTATATTCCTTGCAGGGAACGATGTCGCGCCGATCCACGTCAACAAACGCCGTCTCCGCGCCGTGTGCGCCGGCGGCATCGAGAAAGGTGTCCAGGAGAAAACGGCTGTTGCCCTTGCGCCGCGGACTGCCCTGAAGGCCGACAACCAGCATAATGGCTCCTCGCCCGCCGGGCCGCCCGGGCGGGCGGCCCGCTGGCCTTTATTTTTTGATGTGACAGGATTTACAGGTGGTCGGCCCGGTTTTCTGACCTTCTTTCTTCAACTTCTTGTGACACTTGGTGCAGTGCTTGTTCATGATCTGCTTTTTCTTCAAATCACCACTGGCCTTAAGCTTTTCAATCGCTCCGGCTTCCTGGGGAAAGAGCTCATGGCAGACCGCACAATCCGGCAACACTTCCTGGTGAAGCCGGTGCGGAAACGGCACGGGACCGCTTTTACCCCCGAAGAGCTCAATCTGTTCAGCCCCCTTGTCCGCGGTCTGGATGGTGTAGGCATAGGCGGCACCGGTCGAGATGATCAGCAGCACCAGGACGAGAATTCGAAATCCCTGCATCAAGACGTACTCCTTGCGTATGACGATCTAAAGCCCGGGGCTAGTAGGCGCCTTCCTCGTGGGCCAGGTCAGCCGCCGTGACCTTGCTGCCGAATAGCTTAAAGGCCCAGATCTGGTAGATCAGCACAATCGGCACGAAGACGATGACCACCACCAGCATGATCTTGAGCGTCAGCGGGCTGGAACTGGCGTTGCGTGCCGTCAGGCTGAATGCCGGGTCCAGACTGGACGGAAAAAGGCTCGGGAACAGGCCGATCACACCGTAGAAGGTGCAGCTCACGATGGCCAGGGCCGAGGCCGCCCAGGCTTTGATCCAGGCCTGACGCGCCATGAACAGCCGTGCCGCCAGCAGGCCGGCCACCGCAAGGCCGATCACCAGGAACAGGGCCGGATAGCTGAGGTAGTTGGCGTAGAGATCGGTGGCATACCAGCTGGCCGCCAGAAAGACGACCGCCACGGCCACCAGCACCGGCCAGGCCTTCTGTGCCACCGCGGCGGCGCGCTGCTGCACCGTGCCGGTGGTCTTGATGGTCAGCCAGAGGGCGCCGTGCTGCAGAAAAAGCATGACGAACAATACACCGCCCAGAAGGCCGTAAGGATTGAGCAGGGTCAGCAGGTTGCCGTGATAGATGCCGTCGGCGTCAAAGGGAATCCCCTTGAAGATGTTGGCGAAGGCCACGCCGAAGAGAAGTGCCGGTGCGAAGCTGCCGATAAAGATGCAGATCTCCCAGATGCGCCTCCAGCGCGGATCATCCTGCTGGGAACGGAACTCGATGGCCACCCCGCGCAGGATCAGCGTGAACAGCACCAGCATCAGCGCCGAGTAAAGGGTCGAGAACATGACGGCGTAGACAACTGGAAAAGCCGCGAAGGTCACGCCACCGGCGGTGATCAGCCAGACCTGGTTGCCGTGCCAGAGCGGCCCCAGCGAAGCGATCATGGTCCGCTTCTCCTCATCGGTTTTGCCGATGAAGGGCAGCAGCGTGCCGATCCCGAAATCGAATCCGCTGGTCATGAAGAAAATCGCCCACAGAAGGCCCCACAGAAAAAACCAAATTGCCTGTAAATCCATTAAATCCCCCTCTTACCCCATCAGGGTTCACCCGGCCGGGTGAGCTCTGACGGGGCGAAGCTGTTTTGATGCCGCGCGCCGGGTCAGGCGCCTTCCAACTGCGGCCCCTGTTTGGCATGTTTGATGATCAGATAATACCCGACGATCCCCAGCAGGCTGTAGATCAGAATAAATCCGACCAGTGTGGTGGCCACCTGCAGGACTGACACGGCCGAGGCCGCATCGGCGGTGCGCAGCATGCCCCACACGATCCAGGGCTGGCGTCCGAGCTCGGTCACCACCCAGCCCAGTTGGATGGCGATATAGGGCAGCGGGATGGAGAACACCAGGATCTTCAGCAGCAGCGGGCTTTCCATCAGTTTTTTACGCCGGAAGAAAGCCCAGATGCTGACCAGGATAAAAAAGGTGCCCAGCCCCACCATGCCCCGGAAGGCCAGGAAGGTCAGCAGGACTGGCGGGCGCTCGTCACGTGGGAAGTCGTTGAGGCCTTTGATCTCGGCATTGAAGTCGCCGTGGCCCAGAAAACTGAGCGCACCGGGAATGGGCAGCAGTTCGATGGCATTGCGGCCGTTTTCCTCATCCGGCAGCGCCAGGAGATAAATCGGTGCCTGGCGCGTGGTCTCCCAGATCGACTCCATGGCCGCCAGCTTGACGGGCTGCTTTTCGGTGACGTCCTTGGCGTGCAGATCGCCCTGGACGGCCACCACCAGCGAACCCACCAGTCCGCAGACCAGACCGATCTGGAAGGAGCGCGTGAAGAAGTCCACGTTCTGCTTGCGCAGCAGGTGATAGGCGCTGATGCCCATGATCAGGAAGCCAACCAGCACGAAAGCACTGCTCAGGACGTGGAAAATCTGCAGGACCGCGAATTTTTGAGTGATCACCGCGAAAAAATCGGTCAGTTCCGCACGTCCCCCGCGGATGGTGTAGCCCACCGGATTTTGCATCCAGGAGTTGGCAATCAGGATCCAGACCGCCGAAAAGTTGGCCCCGATGGCCACCAGCCAGGCCACAGCGGCGTGCGCCTTGGCGGAAAGCTTCTTCCAGCCGAAGTGCCACACGCCGATGAAGGTGGACTCCAGAAAAAAGGCGGCCGTGGCCTCGATGGCCAGAATCGTCCCGAAAATATCGCCCATGTATTTGGAATAGCCGGACCAGTTGGTGCCGAACTGGAATTCAAGGGTAATACCGGTGACCACCCCCACCGCGAAATTGATGAGGAAGATCTTCCCCCAGAACTTGGTCATTTTAAGGTAGGTTTCATCGCCGGTGCGCACATAGCGGGTTTCCATGTACGCCACCACCCAACTCAGACCGAGGGTCAGAGGAACGAAAAGAAAATGAAAGGCCGAAGTAGCATAAAACTGCAAACGCGAGAGGGTGACAACATCCATATACGCCTCCAACAGCATGGGCCGGCAGTTCACCTGCCGGAACGGTCCGTAACGACGGACTTCCGTTAGGTTCGTTAATAAAAAATGACCCGTCATCCTCAAGCGGCAACGGGCCGTGGATCGATCAGCGCGGGGACATGCTCCTGGCCTCGCCCGTAAGCTGACATTGGCTGAAATCGATCGGCTTGTCGCAACCCTTGCAGTTGCGGGGCTTGTCGAATTCATCCGAAAATATTTCGACCTCTTCGCCGCACTCGGGGCACTTGCAGGTGAACGATTTCAGGTTGCGAAAATCTTCAAATCCCGGACAGTGTTGCGGTGTCGACATAATATCCTCCGTCGGCTGAAAGGTGGGTGCCGTTCGCAGACGCGCGGCACCTCGCGCGTTATTCAGTTCAGGCGGGCCGCAATCTCACGACCGTAGTCCTGGGCCATCTGCAAGCCGCCGCCCAGCTCGCTCGATTTGAGCAAAAGCGGCCCGCTGACCATGTCCATCCCAAAAATATTTTTCATGGTCGCGAACACACGCTCCTGGGCTTCGGTGCTCCACCCATGAGCGCCGAACGCTCCGCCGATTTTCGCCGCCAATGGCGCCTTTTCGGCCAGAAAGAGAAAGGTCTTCATCCCTTGAAGCATGTCCCCGTGATAGGTCGGCGAGCCGAACACATAGGCGTCGTAGCCCTCAAGATCCGCTTCGGACTTGATTTCGTTCACATGCTTCTCGACGGCCTCGTGACCCGCAAAACGGATACCCTCGCCGATCAGGCCCGCGATCCGGGCAGTCTCTTCCGTGCGCGTGGCGTAGACAATGAGCGTTCGGGCCATGGTGGTTTTCTCCTCTAGCGAATACGCTGATCGATGCTTTCGTCTTTACAATCCGGCGTATAGCAGGTCACGTTGAGAAACTCGCACTTTTCCCCACACGAAGGGCAGGGTTCGGGGGGGGCTTCCTGTTTGACGGTATAACCGCATTTGGCGCATTTCCAAGTGTTCATGGCTCACCTCATTCAACCGAAACCGGTAAAACGGGCACCGGCCAAAGCACCGCTTGGCCAAGGGCCGACACCCGACGATGTCATCCGGCCCGGTGTCTTAGGCTTTCCACAACCCATGCAGGTTGCAATATTCGCGTGCCGAAACCTGGCTCGCGTCGATAGGGAAGGTGGCTTCGGGCGTCTCGCCGGGATTCAGAAACTGGCGATAGACCTTGCCGTCCGCAATCAGTTCGACGAATTCGATAAAATGCTTCTCTTCCATGGGATGAGCGACGTCGCCGACCTTGACCGTGTAGCCCCCGGCCACTTTTTCGATGACCGGCACATGTTTTTCCTTGGCCGCGTCCACCGTGTTCTCGGCGAGCAGCTTCATGGGCTGCCCGCAGCAGACCAGCTCGCCGGCGCCGCCGTGAAGGGTCTCGACAATGTTGCCGCACAGATCGCATTTGTAAACTTCTAGTCTTTCCGCCATGGTGATCTCCTTGAAATTTTGGTTGCGGGCGGATTCGGACCCTGCAGCCGACACCCCCGCCCGTGGTGATGGTGACCGAGGGGCTTACCAGTTCTCGCCGAGCAGTTCGAAATAAGCCTGGGGATGGGCGCAGGCCGGGCACATCCCGGGCGCTTCCAGAGCCTCGGCGACATAGCCGCAATTCAGGCAGCGCCATTTGGCGATATTTTCGCGCTTGAAGACCCGGTCGGCCTTGATGTTGCCGGCCAGCTCGACATAGCGTTTTTCATGCTGTTCTTCGGCATTGGCAATGGCTTCCATCACCATGGCCGCAACCTCGAATCCTTCGTCCCGGGCCACCCGGGCAAACCCCGGATACATCTCGGTGTACTCGTAGCGCTCGCCGGCGGCGGCGTCCATCAGGTTGTCGTAGGTCTCCCCGACCACGCCGGCCGGAAACGCGGCGGTCACCTGGACGTCGCCGCCCTCGAGCAGCTTGAACAGGCGGCTGGCATGCGCCTTTTCCTGTACAGCGGTCTCGTCGAAAATCTGAGCGATCTGGACAAAGCCGTCCTTCTTGGCCTTCTTGCTGTAGAAAGTGTAGCGGTTGCGTGCCTGGGATTCGCCGGCAAAGGCGGTAAGAATGTTTTTCTCGGTTTGGGATCCTTTCAAACTCACCAGTTTCTTCTCCTCGTATTTGTTGTTAAGTCAAGGTGATCTATGGCCGCATTTGTTGCTGGCCGCTGGTTTTTTTGTGCCACCAGCCTTTTTCCTGGTGGCGGCGTTTTTCTTCTTCGGCGATCTTTTGGATCTTGTAGGCCGAATCCCGGATAATACCGTAGAGCACGCCGCACCCCACGTCTTCACGGTCGGCATCACCCTGGTCAGCCAGCGCGATCATTTCCTCGACCAAGATCAGGGTTTTTCGAAGATTTTGATTGCAGGGTCTCAAAATCGGGGCGGCTCCACTTGGCGGTGGCATTCGATGCCGGTCGAGGGCATCGAGGCCACGGTTTCTCTCTCGGGTATATCAAATTGCGTGCCATCGATTGCCTGCCCCCAAAAGAGCGTCTAATCTATTAAAATCGCTATGTTTTGGTCCATTCGTGCGTCAAGGGCGCATCACACCGCACCCTTCACCACGGTGTTCATGATACACTCCGCGCAATGGTCGCATGCGTGCAGGGCGGCCAAAAAGCGCGGATGGGCCTGAATTGCGGGGGACGGCCGGCTGTATCATACGACCCCCTTTAGATTGATACAACTCTGTATCATGAAACAAGAAACGATACAGCGCGTTGTCGCGCGCTTTCATATGCTTATGTCAAACGGGAAACGTGACTATGGATTCGGGAGACTCGAAGATACCTTCAGACTGGTTGTCCTTAACAGAAATCCGGGGATGAATTCAAGCGGTATGTCGACCGGTCAGGACGGTATCCCGAGCGACGGTTTACCGCGCGGGGCAATTATGCCGGGGAGGGGCGGGTCCGTTTCAAGTGGGCTGTCGACGAGGGCGGCACCCCCTCATCGCGAGGGGATCATCCGCGCCGGTCAGGCCTCGACGCGCCGGCCGCGGGCCGATAGGACCACTTCCTCCAGGGGGATGGCCACGGCGGCCTTCTCCATGGCTTTCTGAACGATCGTCAGCAGCCCGGCGCAACAGGGCACTTCCATGCGCACGGCCGTCACGGTCTGGATGTCGGCCTGGGCGAAGATCTGGGCAAAGCGCTCGATATACTCCTTGACCTCGTCGAACTTGGGGCATCCAATCAACACCACCCGCCCTTCGAGAAAGTCGCGGTGCAGCGTCGGAAAAGCCACCGCCCCGCAGTCGGCCAGCACCAGGAGGTGGGCCTGCTTCAAAAAAGGCGCGTGGGGCGGAACCAGCCGAATTTTGATGGGCCAGTGGGTCAGGGCCGAGTCGCCCGCGGGGCCCTCGTCCCCGGCGACTGGCGGGGACGACTCACCGGCCTTGCGCGGGGCAAACATTTTCAGGCCGGCGGAGGGGCAGCCGCCTGTGGGAAAAGGCGTCGCCGGCTTGTCATCCGCCGCCGCAAGGTGCTCCAGGTGCTGTTCCACCGCCGCCTCGTCGAATGCCTCCGCTTCGCGCTCGACGATCTCGAGCGCCCCCGTGGGACACTCGCCGATGCAGGCCCCCAATCCGTCGCAGAGATTGTCGGAAATGACCTTGGCCTTTCCATCGACGACGGCCAGGGCGCCTTCAGCGCATCCGGTCACGCACTGACCGCAGCCGTCACAGAGGTCTTCGTCAATTTCGATGATCTTGCGTACGATTTTCATGGTTGCTTTCCTTATAAATTGCCGCCACGCCCGTCTTGTGCGGGGACCGGCGGTCCAGATGAAAATAGGCCCGCAGCTTACGGCGGGAATTACAGCCGTTGCGCCTGTCGGCGGCAGGCGGCCGTCCGACACGCCTCCGCCGCCTGAGCGACGTTATTCGGGCTCAGGTCCCCATCGCGCTTCCGCTCTTCGAGCCGGGCCAGCAGCAGGGCGTCGTGAAGGATGCGCGCCTCGAGGTCGTCGCTGCGGCCGATCTCGTGGCGAAGGGCGATCAGTGCGCAGACCTGATCGGCCAGCTCCGGGCGGGCCTTGACCTGTTCGAGAATGCTACGGGCCACTGCAGGTTGGCCATCCACCGGCGACGATTGCTTGTCCACGTCCAGCAGGTAGGCGGCGGTCAACACGACGGCCAGGACGGCCTTCTCCTCGCGGGCAATCTGTTCGGCATAGCGCGCCACCCGCGAAGCGTGTCCAATACTTTTAAAGTCCCGCCCGAAATGCCGCTTGACCGCGATGGCCACCTTGTCCTTGAGCAGGTTTTCCTGCTGGGCGGCCACTTCGGGGGGCAGGTCGCCGATACACTGTTCGGCGTAGGGACAGTAGGCCGCGCAACCGAAATCCATCTTGGGGTTGGCGAACCGGTGCCCGCAGTGCCCGCAGCGCCGGGCCGTGTCGTCCTTGAAGAATTCGACCGTGCGGCCGCAGCCGGGGCAATCGACCTCGTAGATATCACCGGGCTTCCAGAACTGCATGTCCTGACCGGGGCATTTCATGGCCAACCTCCTGTCCGCGTGCACCCCACACGCGCGGTGCACGCGTTCGCCGACTTATGATTCGCGGCCTGCCGCCCGGAGCGCCCACCAGAGGCGACGCTGTCCGGACGGGGCGGCTACAACTTAGGCCAGAATGGCCTGAAGGTCTTCATCCGGGGTCCCGATGGGCATGATGTTGAAATTCTCCACCAGCACATTGAGAACGTTGGGCGTGATGAAGGCCGGCAGGCTCGGTCCCAGGCGAATGTCCTTGATGCCCAGGTGCAGCAGGGAGAGCAGAATGACGCAGGCTTTCTGCTCGTACCAGGAGAGCACCATGGACAGCGGCAGATCGTTGACCTCGCACTCGAACGCACCGGCCAGGGCCACGGCGATCTGAACGGCCGAGTAGGCGTCGTTGCACTGGCCGATGTCGAGCAGACGCGGGATGCCGCCGATATCGCCCAGCTCCTTGTCGAAGAATCGGAACTTGCCGCAGGCCAGGGTCAGGACCACACAGTCGGACGGAATCTTCTCCACCAGTTCGGTATAGTAGTTGCGTCCGCTCTTGGCGCCGTCACAGCCGCCCACCAGGAAGAAATGCCGAATGGCCTTGCTCTTCACGGCCTCGATGACCTGGCCGGCGACCCCCATCACGGCATTGCGCCCGAAGCCGGTCATGACTTCCTTGCCATTGCTGTCGGCGGTAAAGCCCGGCATGGCCAGAGCCTTGTCGATCACCGGGGCGAAATCCGGGCCGGGGACGTGCTGCACGCCCGGCCAGCCCACCAAGCCGGTCGTGAAGATGTTGTCCTGGTAAGCGTCCGTGGGTTTCTGAATGCAATTGGTGGTCATCAGGATGGCGCCCGGGAAAGCGGCGAACTCCTTGGCCTGGTTCTGCCAGGCGGTGCCGTAGTGGCCATAGAAATGGCTGTATTTCTTGAGTTCCGGATAGCCGTGGCAGGGCAGCATTTCGCCATGGGTGTAGACGTTGATCCCCTTGCCTTCGGTCTGCTTGAGGATTTCCTCCAGATCTTTGAGGTCGTGGCCCGACACCAGAATGGCCTTGCCCTGCTTGACACCCAGGGGCACCTTGGTGGGCACCGGGTGGCCGTAGGTGCCGGTGTTGCCGGCATCCAGCAGTTCCATGGCCCGCAGGTTGACCTCACCGCACTTCAGGGCCAGGCCGACGTATTCGTTCACACCGTTGGCCGGATTCAGGATGGCCGCCAGGGCTTCATGGATGAAGGCGTAAATCGTATCGTCCTCCTGGCCCAGGATCGCGGCGTGGTCGGCGTAAGCGGCCAGCCCCTTGATACCGTAGGTCAGGAGTTCCTGCAGTGAAAGAATGTCCGGATTGACGTTGGGATCGGATCCGATGCCCACACCCTCGCCCTGGGCGACCTGTTCCTCCCGGGTGGCGGCCGGCTTGAACGTCACGGCCGGATGGCTGGTATCGGCCTGCGCCTTGGCCAGCAGCTCGTCGCGGTAGGCCGCAGCCTGCTGGATCATGGGAACGAAACGGTCCGGATCGAAATCGACATTGGTCAGGGTCGAAAAAATCGCCTTGCAGGTGAAACGGTCGATCGCGGCATTCTTGATGCCGGCCTGGCGTGCGGCCACCGCCGCCACCGATAGGCCTTTGAGGGTATACATCAGAAGATCCTGAAGCGCAGCCGTATCCGGTGTTTTGCCGCAAACGCCGATTTTGGTGCAGCCTTCGCCTTTGGCCGTCTGTTCACACTGATAACAAAACATTGGAATCCTCCTTATGGATGGGGTTCGTTTCGTCTGGTTTCCGTTGAATCCACCGCCTTTTTATTTGACCCGAACGAAGGCTGCATTGATTTAGGTCAACTTAAGCATTTTTTTTCGGGGCACCATGAAAATAAAAATCCAATTCCCGGGCGGTTTCGTAAAATGATTCGGGATACGGCTGGTCGGGACCGAGGTGTGAGGCGTACTTGGCGCAGGCCGCCAAGACGAGGGCTGGTGCGTGACGCAACTAACGGACGTTGTTCGGCATCTCCTAAAAAAAGCCCCCTCCCGTCATTCGGGCAGGGGGCTTTCAGGCGATGTGGGGCCAAGCCCTGATGTTGGGCGCGTTATTCTTTTTCGCCGAAGATCTGGACCGGTCGTGTGGTATCGCCGGTGGCGGCGGGGAAGTCCTCGGCCACGTAGGCTTTCTGACCGGTTTCGATCAGGTGGTTGGCCTCTTCCATGTAGTTGGCAAACCGCAGCTTGCACTCGTAGAAGCCGTGCCACCAGGCGTAGTCCGGGGCCATCATCATGGCCCCCATGCGGGCCCGGCGGCCTTCGTGATGCCAGAGCTCGTAGTACTCGACCTCGAGGCGCTCGTCGAAAAATTTGGTCTTGTCCAGCAACCCTTTTTCGTACAGCTCGTCGAGTTTGGCCTTGGCGGGCTTGAAGTAGATCTCGTTGTACTCCTCCACGGCCTTGTCGAAGCCATCGTAGAAGTCGTCGATCCAGGCATTGCTATGGCAGGCGCTGCAGATGTTTTTCATCTTCTGACGCTCGTCCTGCCAGTTGGTCCCGGACGGGAAGGGTTTGAAGTCCTGGGGGCGCACAGTGAGCGGGGCCTGGGTTTCCCAGGAGAGCCGCTGGGTCACGTCGTGGCTCGTAGGCTCCTTGCCGGATCCGGACATATGGCATCCCGCACAGGTGGGTGCACGGTAGTCCACGCCCGGCGTCCAGGTGCCGCCGGCGGCGTCGAAATTATACTCATCCTTGTAGGCATGGTAGATCGTGCCGTGCTTGGACTCCTCGTAGATCTCGATCTGGGGATGGTCCGGGCCCAGGTGGCACTGGTCGCAGGCCTCGGGCATGCGGGCTTCGGCCACGGAAAAGCGGTGGCGTGTGTGGCAGGAGGTGCAGGAGCCCTTGCTGCCGTCCAGATTGAGCCGACCCACCCCGGCGTTGGGCCAGGTGGCCGGATCGATCTTGCCGTTCTCGTCGATCTTGATCACCGTGCCGTGGCAATTGAAACAGCCGGTCTTGCGCTCGTTGTCCGAATTCATGCCCTTGTTCAGCCAGGGATCGATCTTCCACATGATCTCGATCGTGTTGGCGTGCTTGGACTTGCTGTACTGGGTGGCTTCGTCCGGATGGCAGCGGGAGCAGTCCTTGGGGGTCACGATCGAGGCAATCGGCATCTTGTACTTCTGCTCGCCCCAGGGCATGTCCGACCGGCTGTAGTACTTCTCGTGGTCCTTGGCGATGTCCTGGTCGCCGGGCTGGATCAGGTGACAGTCCAGGCAGGTGATGTTGGCGTTGGCGTGGCGGCTCTTGGCCCAGTCGGCGAATACACCGGGGGTCGTGGCCCGATGGCATTCGATACAGGCCTGGGCCTCCGGCGGCACGCTGCGCTCGATCCGGAATTCCTTGACCTTGGCGTAGTTGGGCTGCTGGGCCAGGGCCCCGGGTACGCAAAGGCCGAAGACCAGCAATCCGACGGTTAGGTAAAACAGTGCTCGCCTCATGAATCTAACTCCTTTCGGTTAACGATAAATCAAACGATGTAAAACCGTTCAATGATGGCGTTACAGCTGTCTCAATCCCTTGGCCTGGTAGGGTATACGCCGGGTCTGGCGGAACATGACCAGGCCGCGCTCCGAATGCACCAGATCGTAATGGCAGTCGATACACTTCTTTTCATAGCCCGGGCGGGCATGGACCACGGCGCGGTGCGCCAGCATGGCCCCGCGCTTGTTGGGCATGTGCAGCAGATTGCGGTGGCATTTCTGGCACTGGCTGTTGTCGAAGGATTTGTATGCATTTTCGCGTGCTTGCGCCTGGTCGTATTCACCTCTCAGAAAATGAACCGCGACATCCTTGATCCCGTGATAGGTCTTGGCAAAAAAGAAGTCGAAGGTGTTCTCGGGGGCCGGCAGGTGGCAGTCCATGCAGTCCACCACCACGCCGGCCGCGTTGTTGGTGTGGGTGGAGGAGCGCCAAGCCACCACGGCCGGCTTGATTTCATGACAGGAGGCGCAGAACTCGGGCGTGGAGGTGCGCACCATGGTGTAATAGCTCATGCTGAAGAGGGGGAAGGCAATGACGATGCCCACTGCAACGAGCGCTCCGCTAATGATGTATTTTTTCATGATCCGTTTCCCGCTAAGGTCGTTGAATCAATTTGATGGCACCGAATTTATAGATGGCACCGCGTCGGAACAGCTAGGCACGCTGGGCTGACGCGACGGTTTTGCTGGAGAGAACGTGGTTCGAAGTGCGCCGGTAACTCGAAAATTCAATGAATTAGAGGCTTCGGGGTTTCAACCGGGGCATGTGTAGCTCATCAATAGCCCTAATACCAAAGCGATGTCAATAACTAAATCGCGTTCATTTTGCCGCAAAATAACATGGATCAGTCACCAGAAAATGGACCCAAGTCAATCTTTTTGATCTAACCCCTTTCGACGATCGACCGATTTCGACCTTGCCCACCAACCTCGTCTGAAGGGGGACTCCAGTGGACACCGAAATCAAACAATTGATCGCCAACGTGATGTTTTTCAAGGGGTTGTCGGATGCCGA
>JASJCV010000088.1 GCA_030065275.1 Desulfobacterales bacterium
GGGGGCGGTGCCTTTATAGCGGCTGCCACCGTGGGGTGCAACCGAAATGCCTTAGCAGCGCCAAACGCTTTGCCCGGTGGGGTGAACGAAACGATCCGACGCCGTGCCGGCAATATGCACACCCGGCTGTGACGGCGACAGGAACGAAAGGAGAGGGATGAGGGTGGGGTTAAAATGCTGGGGATGGGTGCTGATGGTTTTTTTTCTCGCCGGCTGTGGCGGCGATCTGGATTTCACCGTTCGCTTTGATGCCATCGAGGCTCTGCGAACCGAAGACCGGGTGCTGGTTGAATCGACGGTAATCGGATCGGTGGCCGGGATCGAATACACCGCTCAGGGAGACTACCGGGTGGCGGTCTGCATCGAGCGGCGGCATGCCGATACCCTGGGGCGTGAGAGCGTTTTTTATATCGATGCCGATCCGCACAAACCCGGGCGCAAGGCCCTGATGGTGCTCGCCGCCCCCGCGTCCAGAGACCCGATCGGAGACGGCGAGACCATGGAGGGCACGGCCAAATGGGCCGCGCGTATCCAGCATCTGACCCGCCGGATGGAAAACGCCGTGGCCGGCGTCGCCGACGAGATCGACCGGTACTGGCAGGATCTGCAGGACCTGCCTTCCAGTGAGCAGGCCCGGCGGCTGGAGGCGGAGCTCGATCGTATTCTGGCGGAACTCAAGCGCCTGAGCGCCGCCGCGCAGCGTCACTTGAAGACGGAAATTCTGCCCCGCCTGCGCGAACAGCTGGAAGCCCTGCGCCAGCAGCTTTCCCTGCCGGAGGATGGGGATCAACTCGATCGCCTGGAGGACAAGCTCGACCGGATCGACCGGGAAATGCAGGTTTAGCCGTTACGGCGGGCCACATGGTCGATTCGGAAGACTAACCGGCGCTTGCGGGCGTCCACAGGCTTACCTGCAGCGCCTGGAACAGCCGGTCGATATCCTCCTGCGTGTTGTAGAGATGCGGTGCCACGCGGATGGCACTGCCGCGCACGCTGACGTAGACGCCGGCCGCGGACAGCCGGGCCGGAAGGTCGTCCGGGGGTGGGGTGGTAAGCCGCAGGCCGATCAGGTGCGGGGCGCGAAACGCCGCCGGGGCGGTTTCAAATCCGGCATCGCGCGCCTGGACAGCGATCGCCTCGGTCCGGATCTTGAGGGTCGCGGCGATATTGACGACCTTCCAGTCCAGGATCTGCCGCAGCGCCTGCGCGGCCACCGGGGCCAGAATAAAATTGGAGGCCTCGCCGCAGTCAAACCGCAAGGCGCCGGGCTGATAGGCATCGCGATAGTCCACCAGGCGGGCAAAATCCTCCGATCCCTCCCGGTTGAGCCAGTTTTCCTCGAGAGGCACGCCGTTTTCCTGCCAGCGGGGGGCGATATAGCAGAACCCGAAGCTGTAGGGCCCCAGCAGCCACTTGTGGGCCGTGGTGATCAGGAAGTCCGGCTGAATATCGGCCACGGCGAAGGGCATGGCCCCCAGCGACTGGGTGCCGTCCACGACCAGGGCCGCTCCCACCTCCCGGCAGCGGGCACCCACGGCCGCAAGATCGATCAGGGTGCCGTCCGTCCAGTGGCAGTGCGGCAGGGCGGCGATGGCACAATCCCGGTCGATGACATCGAGAAGGGCCGTGGTCCAGTCGCCGTCGCCGGGGCGATCGACGGTGGACAGCACGGCGCCGGTCTCCAGCGCCCGCCGCCGCCAGGTATAGACATTGGAGGGGAACTGGTCCTGCAGCACAACGATCTTCTGGCCGGCGGCCACCGGCAGGTTGCGGGCCGCCAGGGCCACACCGTAAGATACGGACGGGATCAGGGCGACATCTTCGGCCGCGCTTGCGATGATGCGGGCAAACAGACGGCGATTTTCCCGGATGGTTTCGAAAAAGTGGGCGGCGGTCAGCTCCCAGGGGGCCGCTTTCTGGGCCAGGGCCCGACGGCCGGCCGCTTCGGCCGTTTTCATCAAGGGGGCCGTGTAGGCGCAGTTCAGATAAGCCACCTCCGACGGCAGGCTGAAACGGTCACGTTGATTGGGGATCATGGTGAGGCCTTTCATATGGGTGGATTCGCGTCGGTCCTCTATGGCATAGTTTCGGGGAATAGGAAAGTTTTGGCCCAAGCCGGCGCGTGGCGCGTTCCGGGAGGGGTGACTTGAAGGCGCCGACGCAATCGGATAGATAGAGAGCCGTATGGACCGACATCACGGATTGGCACCCCCGGACGGAGCGCGGTCGCCATGCCGCTCGGCGATGCCATGGAATGATTCAAGGAAAGCTCATGCCCGAATCCCAAACGATTCGCATCCTTGTCGCCGACGACGAGGAAATGATGCGCAGCCTCTATCGCCAGGTGCTGGAAAAGGCCTCGGGTGAAATTGACGGCGCTTACGATTTGGTGTTCTGTGACCAGGGCGAGGCGGCCGTGGCGGCGGCCCGCCAGGCCGTCGAAGCGGACAGGGCCTTCGCCATCGCTTTTCTGGATATCCGCATGCCCCCGGGTCGCGGCGGATTGTGGGCCGCGGAAGAACTTCGCGCGCTGTCCGACGCAACCCAGATCGTGATGGTGACCGGCTACAGCGACGTCGACCCTGAGACCATCGAGCAGCGGGTGCCGCCCACCGATCGCCTGCTTTACATCCAGAAGCCGTTCCATCCGTTTGAGATCCGCCAGTTCGCTTCCACACTGGCCGCCCGCTGGCGGATGGAGCGACGCATCCAGGAGATGCATGAGGGGTTCGAGCGTTTGGTTGAAGTGCGCACGGCCGCGCTCCAAAAAGCCTACGCCGAGCTCGAATACCGCGCCACCCACGATGAATTGACCGGGCTGCCGAACCGCGCCACGGTGATTGAAACCCTGTCGAAGGAACTCAACCGTTCGGCCCGCAGCGGCCGCTCGGTGGCCGTGGTGATGGTGGATATCGACCATTTCAAGAACATCAACGATGCCCACGGCCACCTGACCGGTGATGCCGTTCTTCAAGCGATTGCCGAGTGTATGCGCCAGCTGCTGCGCCCCTACGACACCATCGGACGTTTTGGCGGCGAAGAATTTCTTCTCGTGATTCCCGAATGCGGGCGGGAGGAAGCGCTCGTGATCGCCGAGCGGCTGCGCGCAGGAGTGGCCGACCAGCCGGTCGCCCTTGAGGGGCAGGCGCTGACCGTTACGTTGAGCGTGGGCGTGGCCTGGTCGGAGGATGCCCGCCATCAAGACATCGACACCCTGATCGCCGCCGCCGACCGGGCCCTTTATCGTGCCAAAGAAGCAGGGCGCAACCGGGTACGGCCCGATGCCCCGGGTTGAGCTTTCCGCCCTGCGGCCACGCCTGGCGCCCATCAGTCGAGCAGCGCGATACCCAGTCCCAGACCGATCGCCACCCCATCCGGAAAATCGTTTTAAAAACCTGAATGACCCTTGGCGCTCAACAGCGGCGCGGGCAAAATCACCGGCCGTGCTCCCGGGGATGTGTCTTCCGGTGCCAGAAGATAGCGTGCGGCAGCCAGGATGATGGCCTTTGGGGTCGTGGTGGCTGACGACCGATTGGTAAGCCATCCCCGAAGATACCGAACGTCGGCCTGGACCGAGGCCTGCATGGGCAGCCTCCTCCTTCTCCTCCTGCGCGATAGACATCTGCAGGGTGCTGTTTCGATAATCGTGGGCGGCGATAGCGCGGAGCGAGAAAGGGGGTATTGTAAAATCTTGCGGAGGAGTCCTTAGGGCTTCGGGGTGCGTGGTTTGGATCGCACCCCGCCATCCCTGAAGGCGGACCCGTCGGGTTCGTACCGTTCCGGTGAATTAATCCGAGGTCGTTCCTTTTTTTTGCGGGAAAAGAAAAGGAAACCGAAGAAACCGCCGCACCCCGCGTATCCTGGGCGTCGCTCAGCCGGTCGTTGCGGCAGCGCCTTGTGCCGCCATGCGGCGTCGCTCAGCTTGCTGGTGTGCGCACAAGCGATCGATTGCTGCGCATCTCACTGCCGCCAGGCCCCGGACAGCAGTTCGACCAAGCCGATCGCCAGGACGCCGATGGCGATCGACCACAGGAGAATCTGCCCGCGCAGGGGGACGGCGGGCGGTGCCGCGATGAGCCAGGCCGCGAGCACCCCCGCCCCGCAGAAATTGATGCAGATGGCCCCGGCCGTGCCGAGACCGCGGGGGCCCGGCCCGGTTCTCTTGACTTCCAGCACCAGGGCCAGGCCGATGCCGAAGAGAACCGCGCCCAGGATGCTGGGATAAAACGCGCTGACGGCGGTCGGCGCCCCGAGCCAGGCGGCGATGCCGGATGGGAAGAGGAGCAGAAGGAGCCCCAGCAGCAGGTTAACTGCGGCATCGATAACCAGAAGCCTTCTGTGTCCGGCGTTCATGCGATCTCCCGACGGGTTGGCCGTTATCGTGGGTTCGCCCAAGGTCAAAGGCTGCACCCCCGACGGGGCGCAGCCTTTGAACGTTCTGCGGGGTGGGGGGTTTTAGCCGATTTTTTTGCGACGCAGCAGCACCACGAAAGCGATGACCACCAGAATGGCGATCGGGATGCCGAAGATCTCGACATTGGCGGCCACGAACATGGCTCGCCCGATCAAGCGTCGGTGTTCGGCGTCGTTCTTGGGCACCATCCCCAGGGTTTCACCCACCTTGGCGATGATCTGGTAGACAAGGGCGCCGTCCGGGATCACCTGATGGCACGACAGACAGACCCCGGTGCGCTCCATGTTGGCGCGCACTTCTGCCGGCAGGGGACCGTCCAGGGGCCAGTGGTGGCCCACGGTCTGAAGCTGGAGGTCCTCGCGGTTGACGATGTTGTCCAGATCCATGGACAGTTCCGGCACCGGGCTGATCTGGAACTCGGCCGTCTTGGTCAGTAACTGTCCCTGGTTGTCCATGATGTCGACATAGACGCCCTGATTGTAGCCCCGCAGATAGCGACCGTCATGGGTGCCGTAGCCCAGGGCCTTGGCCGAGGCGTGGCAGGAGGTGCACTCCCGGGCCTGGCGGTCGGTGGTGTGGGGTGCGGCCGGCGCCATGTCGATACTGCGCTGGCCTTCACCGCCACCGTTTTCGAGGCCCTCGGGGGTTCGCCAGATCTTGTTGTGAACCAGCAGGGTGCCGTCCGGCGCCACCACCGAGGTGATCTGCTGACAGCCCGGGATGATGGGGCTCACGCGCCCCTCGCCGTTGATGCCCAGGACCGGGTCCTCCCAGCGAAGATAGGAGCGGTTCTCGCTGGTCTTGCCGTAGGCCACGCCGGGGGCCGTGGGCGGCGGTACGTTGCGCATGGATTCCGCCGTGTGGCCGTTGGGGAAATGCGTGTTGCCGGCCGCAACCCAGTCCGTGGCCTTCTTGTCGCCGGAGAAGTCCACCTTGACGTGGCAGCCGTAGCACTGGGGCGCCCAGGCCGAGTGGCAGCCGTAGCACTCGATCGTCTCCATATGCTTTTTGGCGCGCAGTTTGGCGGAGATGGCCTTGTCGGGGTTTTGCCACTTGTTGGCCAGGGCCAGGGATTTCAGGGTCGGCACCTCGAAATCAAGCCCCGTGGCCGAGTGGACCACCACCTTGTCGCCCTTGCGCACGACATTGCCCATGGGGTTGCCGCGCGCGGTCAGCAGATAACCCTCCTGGGCCGGGTAGACCACGCCGAACTTCTTCTGGGAGGTCAGCGGCTCCTGGGCCAGGCCGCGGGCCTGACCGGCGTCGAGCTCCTGGCCGAATTCGTCGCCCCAGCCCAGGGGCAGTTCCCAGGGGTATTCGCTGGCCGTGCCGTGACAATCGGAGCACTCGACTTCGACGTTGGCCAGGAGCGTTCCGGTGATGTTGCCGTTGCCGTGCATGGAGGTCGTGCTGTGGCAGTCCTGGCAGAGCAGGCCCCCCTCGGGGTTGCCCTCCCGGGACTCCAGGCGATGGTGCACGTCATCCTTGATGAACTGGTAGAATTTCGTGTGCAGCTTGGGCTGCTTCTTGCCCTGGTCGCCGAAGGGACTGCCATAGGGGAATTCCATCAGCCCCTGGAAGGAGACACCGATGCGTTTGCCCCGGTTGTGGCAGGAGACGCAGGTTTCATGCGGGATGCCGGAATAGACCCGGCCGTTGACGACCACCTTGGTCTTGCGCGAGGACTGGATGGAGTGGACCATGGCATGGCCCTTCTCGTCGCGTTTGACGGTCTTGTCCATGCCTTCGTAGAGCCCCGCGTTGTTGTAGGGGATATGGCAGGAAGCGCAGCCCATGCCCCGGAAATCGCCGCGTTTGTCGCGCCCCTTGACCCCCACGTGGCAGCGCTGACAGTCGGTGCGCACGTAAGTGTAGATCGCCTCCCAGGGTTTGTCCTTGAGGGTGTCCAGGTTGGTCTTGGGCACCTGGGCGAGCTGCTTGGGAAAATTGCCCGGATAGGCCTCCATGAGGGCCTTGGTGTAGGACTTGTAGGCCTCGGTGCCGAATACCGGATCGGGGCCGTCGGGATCGTCCACATCGTAGTTGCCGTACTTCTTGTCATACCCCGTGCTGGCCGGTCCCCAGCCCCAGAGCGCACCCTGGATCTTGCCGGCCTCGGTCTGCATGATGGAGCGGTGCTGGGCATAGACGTGGGGTTCGTGGCACTGGCCGCAGATTTTTTCGTTGACCCAGACCGATCCGGAATGGACCACGAAGGTGTCCAAAGGCCCCCCCGCCGGTGCCCCGGTATGGGCTTTGACGGCGTCCTTTTCCTCGGCCGGGTTGCCGCCGTGGCACACGACGCAGCCATTGGGGTCCCCCAGTGCCTTGCCCTTGGCGTAGATCTGCTTGGCCATCTCCGAATCATGTCCCCGGATCGGTTCGATGCCCAGGTGGCATTTGCCCGGGGCCAGGCAGCCGACATTGGGGGCCGGGTATTTGGCCGGGTCCATGTCCGGCGGGATGGCAGCCCCTCCCGCGGGCTGGATACCGATGATAGCGCCGAAGGCGATCAGGACGGTGGGCAGAAAGAAGCGGAGCCATTGCCGGTTGCGAAACATACCTCCTCCTTTCGCTGGGGGAAGGCCTATTCCTGCATAAAACGGTAAGGCGCCCGGTGACCATGGGAATGGCGCGGGGGAAGGTGCGAGCAGGAAGACACAAGGCCGTCGTTTCAAGAGTTGAAACAATCGTTGCCGCTGTGAGCATGTCCTGTTGCGTTCATTCGGGTTATCGAAAAAGAGAATTATTGTCAATCACGGGAACGGATCGGTGGCCGCGGCCTCCCGTCAAAACCCCGCTCAAAGCAGGCCCATCCGTCCCGCCTGGGCCCACAGCCGGCGCGCCAGGCGGACGGTGGCCTGATCCACCATCCGACCGTCCACGGCCACCGCGCCGCGTCCTCCGCTGCGGGCGGCATCGTCGGCGGCGATGATCCGGCGGGCGCGGTCGATATCCTCGGCCGAGGGGGTGAAGACTTTGTTGATCGTTTCGATCTGCAGGGGATGGATCGCCCATTTACCGTCGCATCCGATGGCGCCGGCCATTGCGGCCGCGCGCTCCAGCCCGGCCTCGTCCTTGAAATTGCCGTAGGGGGCGTCGATGGCCATGAGGTCGTTGGCCTTGGCGGCCATGACGATGCGGCTCAGGGCGTGATGCCAACGATGGCCCGGATAGACGGCTTCCTCGTTTTCCCCGTGCCCGGAAAGAGAAACGAGCCGGGCGCCCACCGAAGCCGTAAAATCCGCGATGCCGAACACCAGGGTCCGAAGGCGCGGGCTGGCGGCGGCAATGTCCCGCACCGCGTTCAAGCCTTCGGCGGTTTCGATGGAGGCCTCGATGCCGATCGTGTGCGCCTGGCGAAGATGCCGTTCGATCCCGTCCAGGAGACGATCGACGAAATGGATGTCGCCGGCCGCGTTGACCTTGGGCACCACGACCGTGTCGATCCGGTCGCCGGCGGCTTCGGCGACCTCCAGGAGATCGCGGTAGCCGTAGGGGGTATCCAGGGCGTTGATGCGTACGGCCAGCGGTCGCGACCGGGCTTGCGCCGATTGCAGCGTCTGGACCACCTGGCGGCGGGCTTTTTCCTTGGCATCGGGGGGCACGCTGTCCTCAAGATCCAGCATGACAATATCGGCCGCGCTGCCCAGGGCCTTGGTATGCATTTTGGCCACATGGCCGGGAACGGATAGCGTCGAGCGTCGTGGCGTCATGGCACCCGCCTCCTTCAAGGGGATCGGATTAGACTTTCTCGCGGGTGACCGCGATCATGGCGATGTCGTCGGTCAGGTCGGCCCCGTCCAGGTGCGCGAATACGGCCTGCTCCAGCGTGCCGAGGCAGTCATTGTTTGCGTGGCGGGCCGCGGCGAGGGCCCGACGGACACCGCTCGTGCCGAAAAAGGATCCAGGCGTGCGTCCGGCCTCGGTGACCCCGTCGGTAAAGGCGATCAGCGTTTCGCCGGGCTGCATGTGAATATCGGCGGTGGCGAACCAGGTCTGTGGCATCATGCCCACGGCCGGTGCGGTCGGCTTGAGGGCCCGGATTGCACCCGCTGGACTGACCAGCAGCGGGGACTCGTGCCCGGCGTTGACATAGCACAGTTGTCCCGTTTCCGGTGTCAGCATGCCGAAGAACATGGTGGCGAATATCCCCTCGTGCCCGTGATGGGATTCCAGGTAGCGGTTGATCTGGGTGATGGCGTGCAGGGGGTCCCTGTCCGTGCGCCCGGTGGGGTCCGGGGCGGGAGGGGTGGTTCCGGGATCGGGGTCCTCCAGGAAGATACGGATCAGGCTGCGGATGAGTCCCATGAACAGGGCCGCGCTGACCCCTTTGTCGCAGACATCGGCAATCACCAGGCCCAACTGGCGTCCCGACAGGGGGAATACATCGTAGAAGTCGCCGGATACCTGGCGGGCCGGATGAAAGCGGGCATCGAGCGTCCAGCCGTCGATGGAAGGCAGATACCGCGGCAGAAAATTGCGCTGCATGTGGCGGCCTTTGCGCAGCTCGGCCGCCAGGGCCTGAGAATAGGTTTCGATTTGCTCCTTGGCCTGGGCCAGGGACTGGTAGGCCTTTTCGAGCCGGGAGTAGAACTGCGCATTTTCCAGCACGATGGCGATGTGATCCACGGTGGCCTGAATCAGCGAGGCGGTCTTTTCGCTGAAACGGCCTGGTTGCGAATGCACCAGCGAAAGAACCCCGAAGAGTTCGCGTCCCTTGAGTATTGGCGCGGCCAGGGCCGACCGGGCGACATACGGTTGGTCTTTCATCTGGTACCAGCGCTGGTCGCGGGTGGTGTCCTCGATCAGCCCGGCCCGGCGGTGTTGGATGACCCAGCCGGCCAGGCCCCGGTCGAGCACCTTGCCGATCAGTTGCCGGCGCTCGGCCGCCGACGACGATTCGCGCATCAGAATACAGTCCGTGACCCAGCCGGCGTTGTCGAGCAGGAAGAGGCTGCCGTCATCGGCGCCGGTCAGTTCGACGGTGAGATCCACTGTTTTTTTCAGGGTGGCTTTGATCCGGCTCTCGTGAGACGAGGAGCGCACCAGGCGGATGAAGGTCTCGAGGAGCTTGCCCTGGGTCTCGAGCGCAAGTTTTTCGCTCTTGAGCTTGGTGAACTCTTCGATCAGGTTGTCGAGGTCCATGAATCGCTCGCCAATCTTTCGGTATCGTCGTCAATGGCCGAGGGGAAATTCTATGCCGTCTCTATCGCATAGTGCAATAACTGCCCCGATGTAAAGACGATATTTATCGTCGGGGATCGGTCGGACGCAGCGGCGTGCCCTCCACATCCGGCAAAATGCACGCCTTGGTTCGGCAACACCTTCGCCCTGGTGTTTGGCGCTACAGCTGATCTTCGATTGGCAGCAGGGAGATGAACCAGGCGCTGAAACGCTGCCAGAAGCCGGCTTCCGGTTCGGAGTCGAAGCGGATCGTCGCGCCGTTCGCTTCGGTCGTCCAGACCAGCCGGTCGAATCCCCTTTCGCCCTTTTCAAGCGTCACCCGGTAGCTGGCCTGGGGTGCGACGCCGCTGGCCATATACGCCTTGACCTGAGCGGCCAGTTCAGCGCTTTCGATCATGACGACGATTTCGGTGTTGATGTCCCGGGAACGGGGATCGGTATTGTAGGAGCCGACAACGGTCGTCTCAGCGTCGATGACAAATACCTTGGTGTGCAGACTGGCGATGGACCTGGTCGACAGCAGCGACCATTTTCGGTTGCGCTTGCGACTGTCCGGTCGGAGTTCGAAGAGTTCCACCCCGTTGCGGATCAAGTCTTTGCGATAGTTGGCATAGCCGCTATGCGCGGCCACCACGTCGTTGGTGGCCAGCGAGTTGGTCAGGATGCGAACGCGGACGCCCCTGGCATTTAAACGCCCTGCGTTCTCAATTCCAGTTTCACCAACAATCAGATAGGCGGCCTCCATCAGCAATTCAGCGTCTATTTCAAGCGCCCGTAATCCGGTGGCCACTTCATCGTGACCGCTGTCGATTTTCCAGGGCGAATCGTAGAGGACCCGGGCGGGAGCCCAGATGAAGGCGTGTCGGGCGGCGTTGAAGTCATCGCGGATCGCCTCTCGGGGCTGCCCGATCGTATAGGGGCCTTCGGTTTTTTCGGCGACCCACGCATAGAGTTTGGCTTGGCGTGCCTTGAATTCATCGGCGGTCATCTTTTCCTTGACGATGGCATTGACGGGAATCGCCCATTCACTGTTCCAGAATTCATCGAAGCTCGTGGAGATTTCCCGCACGACCGGACCGACGAGGGTCACGTCCAGATCCCTGAAGTTGGCCTCTGGATCGACATCGAAATACTCATCGCCGATATTGCGACCGCCCACGACGGCCACGGCGTTGTCGGCGATGAACGCCTTGTTGTGCATCCGGTGATTGAGCCGGTCCAGATCGGTGACGAAGTCGAACAGCCGAAAACCGCGGCGGCGAAAGGGGTTGAACAGCCGGATTTCGATGTTGGGGTGGAAATCCATGCGGGCGAATTTGAAATCCGAGTTGGCCGTGTTGATGTCGTCGATGAGGATGCGCACCCGGACGCCGCGATCGGCGGCCCGCATGACCTTGGCCGCCAGGATGCTCCCGGAGGTATCCACCGCCCAGCGGTAGTACTGAAGATCCAGCGTTTTTTCGGCCATGGCCGCCAGATCGAGACGGGCCTTGAAACTCAGTCGGCCCTGGGACAGCAGGCGCACCCCGTTTTTCCCCGGGTGGGCCTTTAGATCCGGCTGGATGAAGCGGCCCAGGTCGGTGTCCTGCGGATTGGCATAGGCCACCGATGGCACCGCTTCGTAATGTTGGGGAAGGGGTGTGGCACAGCCGGCCAAGAAAAGGCCAGCTGCGAGCATCATACCGGCCAGGCTAAACCCACGAGCAGCGAAAACCGAATATCGCGAGAATGTTTCCCAGGCGGATCGCTCAAGGTCTGATCTCGATCGGCGTCCCCACTTTGACGGCATTCCAGACAAAGTCCATGTCCCTGTTTTTCAGTGCGATGCAGCCATCCGTCCAGTTAACCAACTGTGTGAACCACTCCCAGCGCTCGTAGCCGTTTCTCTGGCCATGAATCATGATGTCACCCCCGGGGTCCACGCCCTTTTTGCGGGCACGGGCATGGTCTGCGGCATCGGGGTAGGAGATGTGAATCGACTTGTAGAAATTGCTGTGGGGATTTTTGTGATCCAGCACATAGCGGCCTTCGGGGGTCCGCTCGTCACCCTGTTGTTCCTTGTGCCCATTGGGGTTGCGGCCGAAGGCCACCCGGAAGGAGGCCACCACGTCGCCATTTTGGAGAAGATAGAGGCGCTTCTCGCTTTTGACGACGAGAACCAAATCGGCCTGGGGCCCGGCCAATGCAGGACCGACCGCCAGGACAAGAGCCAGCACCAGACTGCCAAACCCTGTTATCCAACGGGCGGTGCGGCGAACCGCCGGAATGACCGGCATCATGGCGCTATTCGCCTTCCTCTTCGGTGAGCACCACCACCGCTGTGCCCACCGGCGCCCACTTGAACAGCGTGGCGGCGTCCTCGTCGGTCAACCCCACACACCCATGCGACCCCACGGATTCGGTCACGTAGGTGTGCACATAGGAGCGCAGCGTGGCCCAGGACGTGCCGTGGATCGCTTTACCGTCCTTACTAAAGAACATGGTAAAGGGCATTTCGACGTTATAAGTTTTGCTGGTGTAGTCCTCGTGCTTGGCGAAAATGGTGTACTTGCCGTGGGTCGTTTCCTTACCGGGACGCCCGGTCACGACGTCAAACTCATGGACGATTGTATAACCTTCCAGTGCGATCAGTCTCTGTTCCGAGACGATGACGATAATTGTTTTGCGGGGATTGGCGCCGTGGCTGGTGGCGCTCCACCCAAACAGCGTCGCTGTCACAAGCACCAAAGCGGCCACAAGTGTTCTCTTAAGCATCCCGTGCTCCTTTCCGATCATGCCGTTGTCGGCACAGCCCGCGACCGGCCTCCGGGCGTTCGGCGGCCGGTCGCGGGCGGCAGATCAGACGACCGCCGGCTTGCCCAAAGACCCGGCGGTGGGCGTGCCCCGCCTATTCCATGAAGCCGATGGCGACTTCCACGCGCCGGTTCTGGAAGCGCCCCTCTTCGGTGTTGTTGTCGGCGATGAAATTGGTGGCGCCGTACCAGTGCAGAATGACGCGATCGGGATCGATGCGGCTTTGTTCCAGAATAAAATTCTTGGCACTCTGCGCGCGCATCCTGGACAGGTTCAAATTGTACTCGGGATCTCCGGAGGCATCCGTGAAGCCGGCCAGTACCGCATAGGCCTGGGGATTGCTTTGCAGAAATTCGGCCACCTGTTTAAGGTTTTCGTGATCGCCGGGTTTGATCGCCTTCTGGTCCCAGGCAAAATTGATGTCGCGCACCTCGACCCCCACGACACGTTTGTCGGTCACGGTTTGGACCGTCACGGTCGATTTGACGATAAAGAGCGCACCCAGGCCCCACACCGGGTTCTGATACAGCGCGCTGAACGGGATCACGCGGGAGCACTCGTTGATGGCGGCCATGTCGTCGAGCAGTCTCTGGGCCTTGGGCGTGGTGGCTGAACTGACAAGGTAAAAGCAGACGTTGTATTTGTCGGCCAGGGGTTTGATCTCATCCATCGGCCGCCGCTTGGTTACACGGTTGTAGGTGTAAGTGCCGTCGCTAAAAACAAAAACGGCGGTTTTGCCCGACAGTTTGCCGAGGATCGGATCGAGGGCGGCGAGGCCCTCGGCCAGCGGTGTGGGCTGCCCGGCAAAGTTTCCGGCGGTTTCGGTACTGGGCAGCTGGTCGATGGCCCGCTGAAACGCCACGCGCTCGTAGGGCTGGATCTCGTAATAGGCCTTGAAGGGGGTGAATGCATAGAGACCCGCCATATAGCCCAACTCCGGCAGGATGGAATTCTGCTGCCGCAGGATCTGGAGCTCGGCATCCAGTTTCTGGACACCGGCTTTGTATTCCTCGGCCATCGAACCGGAAGCGTCGTAGAGAATGATGAAATTGTCGGCGGTCCGGATGAGCATGTCCCGGGTGATGATGTTTTTCTGGATGTCTTCGGCCGTGATGATCTCGAAGGCGGCCGCACCTGAGGGCGCCAGCAAAACAGAGGCAATTAATGCGATAGTCACGTTTAAAATTGACTTTGGCATAACGCGAAGCTCCTTTCTTGATGGTCTCGTATAAAGTCAAATAGCGGCTTTACGCTTAAGCCCTCTTCATTGCAGCGTACCGGAAGAAAGCTTCATACCTCGTGTTTCGCGAGCCTTGCACCCGTACTTTTTACGAATTCGTCTTTCTTGGACTCACAATTGGAAGACAATCAATTTTATTTGTTTTGAGAAATGTTTTGTAAGTACAAAAATGTGGGGTTTAATCAGCAGTTTGGCAAGCCTGACGGCCAATTTTTTTGTCGGTTCACATGACAAGGAGCGATGAGTATCTGTTATTCCATCGTTTTACCTGGAAGGCCGTGCGGCTCGGGTTGACGCCGGACGGCGGCGGACCCGAGCACAACAATGCGCTGACGAAACCGATCGGCCACTGCCAAGCCGTAAGGGGGAAGAGATGCTGACCGAGAAGGATTTAGAAGTAATTATCGACGGCACCCAGATTGGTTTTCGGACGGGTACCAAACAATAAGTGGATATTGCCCCCACTTTTCTGGTTGCCCCCGAGGAGATTGCCGTCGGCGGTTTTAGGGGGATCATCGGCATTTCCGGCGAGCGCAAGGGGTTTGTGTTTGTAAGCGCCCCCCGAACCATGCTGCGTCATCTGGTGTTGAGACTCGGCGAGAAGGAGGCTGACGACGCCCTTATTCAAGACGTGATCGGCGAGGAGGCCAATACGATATCCGGGAATGCCCCCCGGATGTTCGGCCCGGGGTTCATGATTTCGGTGCCGCTGATCGTGGAGGGGCCGCCGCAGCGTATCGGCATTCAGCGCGACGAAGACATCATGGCCTATGTGATTCCAGTCCGCTGGAACACATTCCCGTTTCAACCCGGGGTATCTCTGACCTGATGCCGCACCGCCGCATGACGGCGTGCGTTGCTTCAATCCGGTCGCGCCGCATTCCGGCGGACCAGACCAACCGTTGCCGCGTGCTGCCGCCGCCGCCCACAGGACCCCCGGCGCTAAACGTCGGGCGGGGTGAACCGTCCGATTTCGAGCGTGCAACGCTCGTCGGCAACCAGGTCGATCAGTCGTCGGTAGTCGCTTTTGGAAGGGCTCAACCCGCCACGGCCCCAGGCGTAGGAGCCGCCCACCAGCACACCATCCTTAAAAAAGAGCAGACCACCCCCGCCATTGGCGGTCGTGATATCGAACAGTCCCGAAAATTGTTCAGCCTTGTGGCGTTCGACCATATCCTCGAGCGAGGTGGGATTGACGCCGGCAACGGGTTTCTTGACGATCTGTCGGGAAGCCAACTGGCCCCAGAATTCGACCGCCGCGCGATTCAGGTAGTAGACGCTGACTATGAACGGTAGTACCTTGAACGCGTTGATGACTTCCCCCAGTTGATGATATGTCCGCGGCGGCTGCCCTCGGTTTCTAACCACACAACGGCCCAGCGCGTCGGGAAGAAAATGGACCCTGTGCGACTGGCGGGCAGAGCGACAATAAATGCAGCCGGAGCCGATCTCCTCCTGCATGGCCACCACGAAATTTTCGAAAATGAGGTAATAGCTGTGCAGACGATCTTTGTAGGGGGTTTCTTTTGGGAGGATCATGCCGGACCGCGTTAATGATAGGGCGTAAGATTTGGTTGGCGGCTTGCCGCGCGATGCCAATGGGTCGTTCAGTATACAAGGCGAAGTTTAAATGACCGATCCAGGTTTGTCAAAGACCGGCGTTCCGGGG
>JASJCV010000089.1 GCA_030065275.1 Desulfobacterales bacterium
CCCATGCGGGTTTGCGGGTCGCCTGGGGACAGGTCGGGCATGTTCAATGCCCATCCGGGCCGGGCCAGGGCTTCGAGGCCGGGTTCGGGTCGGTCCAGGAACATGGGGGTCAACAAGACGCGATTGTCTGGCACGGCTTTCCTTTCGGGAGCATTTTTCGCCCCAGCCGATAGGACCGGGGCGGCCGGCGGTCCATTCGCGGCCGACAGCCCGATCAGGTATGGCAAAGCTTGCCTCAGGGGTCAAGCCAAGCGTGTGTCAATGGGGAGACGGCCCAGCGAGGATCTCGCACGAACACGAGGCCAAGACGCTCTAAGGAAGGGATACGCCAGGCAGTTGCTCTATACCCGGATCGTACGCGACAAGGTCGGCGAGGTAATGGCCGGCGCCTGCTCTGGCTCAACCCCGAAGCCGAGTCCTTTTGGAATTCCGGCGACAGTGAAATGCGGACCTATGCCGCCCTCTGCAACGAGGTGCGCCCCTGCCGCAACCTCAACCAGCTGTCCGTATTTATCCGCGAACTCGTGGTCTGATCGTGCGGGCCGCCATTGACGGCGCCGGGGAAGATCCATCGCCTTGATCGGGGCGTAGCGGCGACAGAAGAACGGAGCAAACACCCGTCTCGGGTTTCAGGCGATCGGGCCGGTCGGCGTCAGGAGACATTGGTTCGACGGTCGAGCTCGGTGCGCACCGACTGACCAAGTTTCTCCAAGGTGAAGGGCTTTTGCAGATAGCGGCCGGCACCCAACGACTGGGCTTCGCGGACCCGCTCGGTTTCCGAATACCCGGTGGCAATGATGGCCTTCTGCCCAGGCCGTCGATCGACCATGCGGCGGTAAGTCTCCAGCCCGTCGATGCCCGGATCCATGATCATGTCGAGCAGGACGAGGTCGCAGGAGGAGGACTCCAGATAGGTCAGCGCATCCTCCCCGCTGGCCGCCACCGCCACACGGTAGCCCATGGTTTCAAGCATCCGGCGGGCTACGGCCCGCTGTTCGGCGATATCGTCAACCACCAGAATGGTTTCGCCGTGTCCCCGGAACCGCTCCAGATCGACGGGCTGGTCCTCGGCGACCGCCATGGATTTGTGCGTGGCCGGGAATAAAAGCCGCATGACCGTGCCTTCGCCGACCGCGCTCTGAATTCGGATGAACCCGGCGTGATCCTGCACCGTTCCCCAGACCACGGCCATGCCCAGGCCGGTCCCGCTGCGCCCCATCTTTTTCTTCGTGTAGAAGGGCTCGAAGATCTTGTCGCGGTCTTCCTCGGAAATACCGATCCCGGTATCGCGGACGGTCAGGACGCAGTAGTCGCCATCGGGCATTTCCTCGTAGTCGCGGGTCTGCGGCTCGATATGCCGGTTGGCCGTGGTAATCGTGATGCGCCCGCCTGAGGGCATGGCCTCGGCCGCGTTCGAAACGAGATTCATCAGCGTTTTGGACAGGTGTACGGGCGAGCCGCTCAGGTTCAGAAGCGCGGGGTCCTTATTAACGTTTACCTCGACGCCCGGATTGAAGGAAAGCATACGGCGGTATTCGGGGCTGGTAATGTATCGATCGATCACCGCGTTGAGATTGACAACCTCCCGTGCGGAAACACCGCGGCGGGCCAGGGTTAAAAGATCCTCGACGATCGCCGCCGCCTTCTTCCCGGAGTCCTGGATGGTCTGCAGCGGCTCGACCAGCGGGCTGTCCCTGGGAAGCTGCATCAGGAGAAGGTCCGGATATCCGACAACGCCCGAGAGAATGTTGTTGAGATCATGCGCCACCCCGCCGGCCAGGGCCGCCACGACTTCCATCTTTTCGGCCCGCTGCAGACGGGCTTCGAGTTGCAGACGGTTGGCTTCCGCCTGCTTGAGCGCGGTGACGTCCTTCACCGTGGTCAGCGTGGATTGTTGACCGCCATATTCAATGCGGCTGGCGTAGACTTCCACGTCGATCGTTTCCCCGGCGGCGCTCAGGTCGCGCATTCTCGCGACCCCGGACGTGGCGGCAGGGGCGTTCGCGCGGCGGGCGACCAGCAGCCGGCGGTCGTCAGGGTGGATGAAGTCGATGACATCGCGGCCAAGGACGTCCGCCTTGTCGCTGTAACCATGGAGTGCGAGCCAGGCGGGATTGACCTCCACCAAGCGGCCCTCGCAGGTGAGGCTCATGGGCTGGCGCGAATCCTCGAAAAGCGTGCGGTACTTGTTTTCGGACACCGCCAGTTTGTCAAAGAGCGATGTGCGCTCTTCGATGGTTCTCTCGTAATCGTCAATCAGATCCCGGACGCACCAGCGAACGATCGGCGCCAGGGCGCCGCGCACGAGGCGCGGGATGAGCCGGCGTCTTTTCCAGGTGATTTCCAGACGGCAGTGGGGCGCCCCTTCCAGCACGCAGGCCGTCTCCCGCCCGACGACGTCCGTCACCCCGGTCAGCGAGGCAATCCCGCTGTAGATGCCGAGGTTCCAGTTGCAGACGTCCGGCGTGACCTTGAAACCGGAACGATAATTGAGCTCGAAAGCCAGCGAGGTGGCGGTGGAGCCGGCCAGATGCACATCCTTCGTGCGGTTGAAACGGGCGTTAATGCGGGCCGCCCGTTGGGCCAAACGCCGGGGACCGGCCAGCCGGGCGGCGAACAGGGTCGTGCGCGACAGGCTTTCCTGGACCATGGCGCAGCCGGCCGTGTAGAGCGGGGTGGGACCCGGCACCAGTTTCTTGACGTTGCCCAGAAGCGCGAGGGAAAAATCGTTGGACACCCAGTAGGCCGGATCGGTCAATTGCTCCAGACGTATCGGAATAATCCGATCGGGGCTGAATTTATCCCTCACATAATAGGGCCCGTCCACCAGTCCCTCCGTAAGCCGCCGGACGCCGTCATCACCGTAATGGTTGCGGATATACGCCAGGAGACCCTTGAAGTTCTCACAGCATATATCTTTGGGCATGGGGGCAGGCTGCATGTCCGAGCACTCCCTGTTAGGTGGCACGTTGGTAAAATGATAACAATTCCATATTAATACCGATATGTCGCAGATCGACCCCTAATGTCGATGGCGCCCAGCGTCGAGCAGAAAAACCACGACCCCGACCAAGAACCGATGACGAACCCAGATTGGAGAAAGCCATGACCCCATCTTCTACCGCACTGCATGGGGAAGCGCGACGGGCCGCCATGTCGGCGGATGGCAGCGTCAGCAGTGCCCCCGTTTATATCGACAAGGCTAAGGGTACCTTGCTCTGGGATAGCGGCGGTCGGGAATAAATCGATTTCTCCGGCGGCATCCTCGTGCCGCTGGTCATCTCGGATGAACACCTGGAGAAGGGGCGCGGAATTCTGGAAGACGGCCTGGCGGTCTAAACGGCAGCTTGAAAGGCTTATCCCGCCATGGGATTTCGGGCCCGACAGAAAGCCCTGCGGTTGGACCCGAATCCATTTTTCCCCGGCGATACGCGGTTTAGTTGTACTGCCGCTCATAACTGCCGAGTTCTTTGGCCACCGCCCGCCACTGGTACCACTGTTCGGGAAATCGCCGGATGTAGCCTTCCAGGAGCTGCCATGAGCACTCGCCCAGGCGGGCCGTCTCCCCGCCGTCCGTCATCGGTTCGATCTGCAGGGCAAAACCGCTGCGGGTGCGCTGGACCAGTCCCAGGCAGGCTGGGGGCCGGCTGCGGCGGTGGAGCACGTCGAGGGTTCGGTCCGCGCGCACCCGACGGCCCAGGACCGAGACGTGACGCTCGCGGTGCGGACGCCAGTGCGTGAATTCGTCGCAGAGCGTTATCAGGATGCGTCCCCGCTTGACGGCCCGCAGCGCCCTCTGGGCCGCGTTGGGCTGATCGGCGTCGATGGCCTCAACGTCGAACTGACGGCACCGGAAAATACATTCCCGCCGCAGACGCTCGGTTTTAAACCGCATGATCATAGCCGGCGCATAGCCTTTGAGGGCCAGGAAAAGGGGCAGATACTCGACCGCCCCGAAATGGCCGCTCACGAGGAGCAGGCCCTTTTGTTCGCGGTAGGCCCGCTTCAGCCAGTCTTCGTTGCGGACCGTGATTTGCTCCGAGAGATAGCGTTCCAGGCGCGCGGTGGGATGGTAGGCGTTGACCAGCTTTTCGAAGTAATGCTCGAAGATGCCCAGATAGGTCTTCCAAAGCAGATAATCGCTGGGGGGCGAGGCCTTCGTCAGGCCGGGCAGATTGGCGAGAACACCGTCCGCCACCTGCTGGCGGTGATCGGCGCGCACCGTCAGATAGGACAGGCCGACGACGTAGCAATAAAAACGGAAGACCGGCAGGGGCACCATGCGCGCGAGGGCGACATTGAACGGCGACTGAAAGAACTGGCTGATACTGAACTGGAAGCTAAACGGAACGGCCAGCATTCGGGACTCCGGGGCGAAAACCACACAAGGGCAAATCCACAACATGACATCCAGCGGTTCGGATTTCGGGCTTCGGGCAGCGCCATCGGGGCAGCTTGGCGATAAGTCGCACCAGCATACACGAATGGGGCGCAAACGTCGATAAAATCCAACAATAATAATGATATCATACTCACGGCCGTGGGGGGCGTGCCGGAGAGCGCCAGCGGGAGCGGCAAATCCCGACCAGGCGGTCGGAGGGGGAGAAAACCACGGCCCCGGCGATCGCCCGGCGGGTTTATGTCATACGGCTTCAGGCGGCCTCGTCTTCCATGGCCGGGCGGTATTCCCCGTAGCGAGCAGCACCATTGCACTTGCTGCGGTGATGAAAGATCTTCTGGGCCTGCGCCACGCGTCCGGGGTCTCCGCCCCAGGCCTTGAGGGTGTCCTCCTGGAGCGCCCGTCCATAAGAAAAGGAGAGTTCCCAGGGGTGCGGGCCCAGGACGTTCATCGCATTGAGGTGGGCGGTGGCCACCAGCGAGCTCTGCCCCCCCGATAGGAAGACGATCCCGGGCACGGCCGCCGGCACCACCCGGCGGAACAGGTGGACCGTCCGGGCCGCCACGCTTTCGACATCAGCCTGCTCGGGACAGGCCAGACCGGAGATCACCATGTTGGGCTTGAGCAGCATGCCTTCCAGGTCGACGCGCTGGTGAAAAAGGGCGTCGAAGACGGACTGGAGTGTGCGTGCCGTCACCGTTTCGCAGCGCGCGATGTCGTGGTCGCCATCCATCAGCACTTCCGGTTCGACGATGGGAACCAGGCCGGCCTCCTGGCACAGGGCCGCGTAGCGGGCCAGGGCATGGGCGTTGGCCTGAACATTGGCGTCGCTGGGCAGGGCGTGGGCAATCGTGATGACGGCGCGCCATTTGGCAAAACGCGCGCCCAACTGCCGGTATTCATCCAGCCGCCCCCGCAGCCCGTCCAGCCCTTCGGTGATCTTCTCTCCGGGAAAACCGGCCATGGCCTTGGCGCCCTGGTCAACCTTGATGCCGGGGACGATGCCCCGGTCGTCCAGCAGTTGCGGAAAGGGCGTGCCGTCGGCCGACGTCTGGCGCAGGGTCTCGTCGAAGAGAATAACGCCGCTGATGAAAGCATCGGCGCCTTCGGTAGTGAAAAGCAGTTCGCGATAGGCCTGACGGTTGGCGGCTGTCGATTCGACCTGAATCGAGTCGAAGCGCTTCTTGATGGTCGGGGAGCTCTCATCGGCGGCCAGGATGCCCTTACCCCTGGCAACCAGTCTCCGGGCTGTCGCTTTTAGGTCCACAGTATCCATGGGCATCTCCTTGTCTAAAAGTGGTGGGGGCATGAAAACGCGGTCGTTCGCTTTTAAGTTGCCAACAGGGTAATAAGCGCGCCCTGCAGTGTCAATTTGAACGCCCGGGACGATCGCGTTGGCGGAAGGGTATTAAACTTGAAAGAGGCTCCCCGTCGTGCAGGCAGGCATCATGGCAAGGACCCACTGATCTGGGCGAAGATGTCCAGGCCGTCCCACTCCCCCCAGCGCGCGATGATCCGGTCCTGTCGGAAATACAGAATCTCGATGCCTTTGAACCGGATCGTTCGTCCGGTGGGCGGCTGGCCCAGAAATGGGCCGCGGTGTGTTCCGGAACCGCGCCAGCGCACGGCCACCTTCCGAGCCTCGAGGTCGATGACGTGATCGTCGATGACGGCGTGAAAATCCGGGAAGGCCGCATACAGTTCGATGATGCCCTGCTTGAATCCGCTCCGGTCCGCGGCGCGGCCGGCAGAGGCATGATCCACAAAGTCGTTCGCGTGCAGTTCGTCGACGATAGACGGGTTGCCCTTCTGCCAGCCTTCGGCCATCCAGCGAGCGACCAGACGCTCAAGCGATTGACGTTCAAAGGCGCTCATCCGTCGATTCACCACCCGTTGATCCGCGACCAGACGGCGACGACCTTGTCCTCGCCGTCCACGACCTGGTAGCGGTCATGCATGGCCCCTGTGGCGCAGGCATGATTGGGAAAAATTCGGACCTTCGCGCCCACCTCGAGCGACGGAGCGGGCGTGGGCTTTCCGGCACGCCCGGCCACGATGCCGTGTTCCTGGCTGACGCCGGTCACGATCAGATCCCCCAGCGGCCGCCCCGTCATATCGCCGACCAGACCGTAGCCCTGGTCGATCGCCTGGAAGGCGGTGCCGCGGTCACGCGAAAGCGCCATCCAGCCGGCATCGGTGATGATCCAGCCCTTGCGCTCCTGATGGCCGATCACCGAGGCCAGCACCGAGAGCGCAATATCGTCGGCCGCACAGACGCCCAGCCCCGCCATGACCAGGTCGTAGAACATGAACACCCCGGCGCGAACCTCGGTGACACCGGAAAGGTCCCGGGCGAAATTGGCCGTCGGGGTCGAGCCCACGCTAACGATGGGGCAAGGCAGCCCGAGGCGCCGCAGCGCTTCGGCGCTCTTTACGGCCGCCTCCCGTTCGGTATCGGCCAGGGCCTGGATGGCCTCGATGGAGCGGCAGTTGTAGGATTCGCCGGCGTGGGTCAGTACACCGGCGAGTGCGGTGTGTTTCTGGGTGTGCAAAAAGCGGCCGATCTCGGTCAGAAGCGGATCATCGGGGACGACCCCCGAACGGTGGCCGTCGCAGTCGAGTTCGATCAGGGCCGGGATCACGAGGTCGTGCGCCCGGGCCCGCTCGGCCAGCAGGCGCGCTTGGGCCATCGAATCCAGGATCACGCTGAGGTGTGCGCCCCTTCCGATCAGAGCGGCGATGCGATCGAGCTTCACCGGCGCGACGCCCACGGCGTAGATCATGTCCACAATCCCGTGATCGAAGTAGTACTCGGCCTCCTTCAGGGTGGACACCGTGATACCGCCGGACGGCCCCTCGAGGGCCAGGCGGACCGCATCGATGCATTTGGCGGTCTTGCCGTGGGGCCGCAGATTGACGCCCAGGCCCCTGAGGCGCACGTGAAGTGCAGCGATGTTGCGGGCCAGCTTTTCGCGATCCAGCACCAGGCATGGGGTTTCAAGTTCACTCAATCGCATGGCGCCCTCCGGGGCATGGTTCCGCCGTCACGACAACGGCCGCACCGCTGCAGCCGGGTGGCCGCGCAACGGTCGACGCCATCGAACGCTCGGGTTGACTTTTTCTACCTAAATGCCGCCGCCGCAATTGTCAAAAAAGAAATTGGCCTGCGCCCTGGACGCCTTGCCACCCGCTGCCTTTGTAAAAGAGGCCACCGTCGGACAGGGATAGGCTTGCCTTGGGGGGGCAACTCGGCTTATAGAGTGATAATAGCAGTGGTTTTCGAAAGTTATCGTCGCCCGGCTTCGACCCGGTCGATGACGGCCATAGGCGCCCCACCCCACCTGGAGCTATGATTATGCGGCTTTCAGATGCGTTCTGGAAGATGGCCGAGCATTTCATGGAGGTGGTCCACTCCGAGACCGGCCTTCCCGTGTTGATCTACGACCACAAGGGGATCATCGTGCGCGCCACCGACCCCAGCCGTATCGGCGATCTGCATGCGGGGGCCGAGAAGATCATGCGGGGCCAGGTCGACGATTACGCCGTCAGCCCTGAAGAGGCCGCGAACAATCCCCTGGTGCGCGAAGGCTTCAGCTGTCCGATCACCATCGACGGCCGGCGGGTGGCCGCCTTTGGCATCACCGGCAAACTGGCGCTGACCAGGCCTTTGGCCCGGGTGGCCGTGCGCCTGATTCACTCCTGGATCGAAGACAGCGAACATCTCCGGCAGCTGAAGCGCTCGGAGCAAAAATACCGCAGCATTTTCGACCATTCCGTCCAAGGCATCTTTCAGGCGACCCTCGAGGGCCGCATGCTCACGGCCAACAGGGCCCTGGCCCGAATGTACGGCTTCCCGTCGCCGGAGGCCCTTCGCGCGGCGCTCACCGACGTCAGCCGCCAGCTTTACGTCGATCCCCGGGATCGCCACCGGGTGATCGCGAAGCTGCGCGCCGACGGGGAGATCACGAATTTCAGCACCCGTTTCCGGCGCCATGACGGGGAGGTCATCGATGTGAGCGTCAATGCGCATTTCGTCTCCGATCCGGAAACCGGAGAGCAGCTGATCGAGGGCATCGTCGAGGACGTCACCGCGCGCCGACAGGCCGAGGAGGCACTCAGACTCTCCGAGGAGAAATACGCCAAGGCCTTCAACAGCAGCCCCGTGCTGGTCGTTCTGAGCGTGCTTGAAACCGGCCGCTACGTGGAGGTGAACGAAACGTTCGAGCGGGTCATGGAATACGAGCGGGAAGCGGTCATCGGCCGAACCTCGCTGGACGTCGGCACCTGGGCCGATCCCGCCGACCGCGATCGGGTCCTGCAAGCCATCGAAAAGGACGGCAGCGTCCGTGGATTCGAGGTCCGGCGCCGGACCCGCAGCGGCCGAATCCTGACGGTTCTCTATTTCGCCGAGGTCATCGACGTGGCCGGCGAGGCCTGCATGCTGTCGGTCGCCCTGGATATCAGCGCGCGCAAAAGGGCCGAAGAGAAGCTGCGACTGAGCCAGAACAACCTGAAGATCACCCTCGATGCCATCGGCGACGGCGTGATCGTCACGGATACCGACGGCGTGGTCATGCGCATGAACCCCTCTGCGGAAAATCTAACCGGCTGGTCGGCCCCGGAAGCGATCGGGCGACCGCTCCCCGAGGTGTTCGACGTCATCCATGCCCGCACCCAGGAGCCGAAGGGCCATCGAATGGAGGCTGTCATGGCCGGTGCCGATCGCATCGCGCGGGCCGGGCATACCGTGCTGGCGGCCAGGGGCGGTCGCGAACACGTTATCGCCGACAGCGCCGCTCCCATCCGGAATGCGGACGGAGCGGTCGTGGGCGTGGTCCTGGTCTTCCGGGACGTTACCGAATCCTACGCCCACGAGCAGCGAATCCGCGAAAGGGACGATCTGCTCAAACGGCTCAGCGCCAACATTCCCGGCGTCATCTACCAATTCTATGCCACACCCGCCCGTGAATACGGGTTGCGCTATGTGAGCGCTCAGGCGGCCGAATTGTTCGGGCTGGAGGCGCCCATCGATAAGTTTTTCGAAGCCTTATACCGTCAAATCCCGGCCGAAGAACAGGAAGGCTTTCTGTCCTCCATCGATGCGGCCGTGGATACCGTCAGCCCCTGGCACTACGAAGGCCGATTTATCAAACCCACGGGTGAAACTCGGTGGTTTTCGGGTAACGCCCTGCCCCATATGGATGGCGACGAGGTGGTGTTCGACGGCGTTTTGATGGATATTACGGACATCAAAACCGCCCAGGAAGAGATCAGACAGCGCCAACATTTCCTTGAGTTGGTCCTGTCGTATGCACCGGACGCGATCATCACCACCGATGACGGCCATCGCGTGATCGACTGGAACCCCGGTGCCGTCCAGATGTTCGGCTACGCGGCAGCGGAGGCGCGCGGTCAGGAGTTGGATCGCCTCGTGGCACGTGGCGACAACGAGGCCCACCGCAAGACCCGGCGGGTGCTGTCCGGCCGGCAGGTGGAACGATTCGAAACCATTCGATTTCATAAGGACGGCACCCCCCGGCATGTGATCGCGTCAGGCGCCCCGATCATGGACGGCGAAGAACTCCGGGGCGTCGTTGTCGTCTATACGGACATCACCGGCAGAAAGCAGGCCGAGGCCCGGCTCAAAGACGCGCACCAGCGTTTTCTGACCGTGCTGGAATCCATCGATGCCACCATCTACGTGGCGGATATGATAACCTTCGAAATTCTTTATATGAACGAGAAGATGAAGCAGGTTTTCGGCGGCGATTTCACCGGCCACCTCTGTTTCAAGGTCTTCCGCAACGAACCGCAGCAATGCCCGGTATGCACCAACGACCGCCTGGTCGACGCGAACGGCCAGCCCACCAGCGGTTGTGTCTGGGAAAACAAAAATCCGGTGACGCGGCGGTGGTACGTGAATTACGACCGGGCCATCCAGTGGGTGGACGGCCGCATCGTCCGTCTTCAGGTGGCCACGGACATCACCGAGCAGAAGGCGATCGAAACCGAGCGCCAGGACTACGAGGCCCGCATCCAGCAGATGCAGAAAATGGAGGCTATCGGCGTGCTGGCCGGGGGCATCGCCCACGACTTCAACAATATCCTCTCGGCGGTGATCGGCTTTGCCGAACTGGCCCTGTTCGATACGGACGCGGATTCCCCGGTGCACGGCAATCTCCGGCAGATACAGGCCGCCGGCATGCGGGCCCGGGACCTGGTCCAGCAGATCCTGACCTTCAGCCGGCAGGACGAAAAGGAGCTCAAGCCGCTTCAACTCGGCAGCCAGGTCAAAGAGGCGCTCAAGATGCTGCGCTCCTCCCTGCCCACCACCATCGAAATGCATGTCGAGATCGCCCCCCGGGTGGGCAACGTCATGGCCGATCCCACCCAGATTCATCAGATCGTGATGAATCTGTGCACCAACGCGGCCCAGGAAATGGAGGCCCGGGGGGGCCGGTTGACCGTCTGCCTCGACCAGATCGCCCTGGACGCGGCCTCGGTGCGCCTGCACCCGGGGCTGCAGGCGGGCGACTATGCCCGTCTCCGCGTCCAGGACACCGGCGGGGGCATTTCTCCCGACATCGTCGACAAGATCTTCAACCCCTATTTTACGACCAAGGAAAAAGGCAAGGGCACCGGGCTGGGCCTGGCCGTCGTCCACGGCATCGTCCAGAGCTACGGGGGGGATATCCGGGTGGAAAGCACCGTCGGCCAGGGAACGCGGTTCACCGTCTATCTGCCCGTCATCCAAGCCGTGGCGGAGTCGCCGGCCGAGCAGGCGGCCCTGCCGATGGGCCACGAACGTATTCTTCTGGTGGACGACGAAGCCGTTATCGTCACGTTCGGACGCCAGGGGCTCGAACGGCTGGGCTACCGCGTCGAGGGTTGCACCAGCAGTACCGAGGCGCTGGAGCGCTTCCGCCGGGCACCGGAGCGCTACGACCTGGTGATCACCGACATGACCATGCCGAACATGACCGGGGATCAACTGGCCCGGGAAATGTTCAAACTTCGCAAGAAAATCCCCGTCATCCTGTGCACGGGCTACAGCAGCCGCATCGACGGTCCCCGGGCCAGGAAATTGGGCATCAGCGCTCTGCTGATGAAGCCGCTCAATCTGAGCGACCTGGCCCTGAACATTCGCCGGGTGTTGGACGGGCGCAAGGGGCGCCGATAGGGATGGGCATGCCCGTGCGGTGTTATTTGACCTCGAACACCACCGTCCGGGTCTCGCGGGGGCGCGCCTCCCCCGACAGCCAGGCCCTGGCCATCAGCCGGTGCACGCCCGGCGCTAAGGGCCACAGGTAGCGGACCTCCCGGGTGCGCGCCAGCAGGCGGTCGTTCAGAAACCACTCGACGCCCACGACATCCCCCCGCGGTGCCAGCTCGAATTCAAACGCCTCCAGATCGTCCGGGATGCGGGGGTCCATCGCCATCTGCAGCCCGGCGCTCGGCTGCCGGATGCGAAGCGCACCGACCGGCGGGACCCGGGCCGCCGGCATCTTTCCGGGCACGAACCACTCCTCCCGGCGGTCGCAGTCGCTGTCGGCCAGCCGACCGTCGGCAATGCAGACCGCGGCCTGTACCAGCCGGCGGCTGCAATAAAGCGGCGCGACGGCCCGGCCGCGAACGAGCTCCGCCATGACCGAGCGCAGTACCAGGGCCGGGCCCACCGACCCGGTGACCGCCTTCATGGGGCGACGGTCCAGGTTGCCCATCCAGACCCCCACCGTGTAGCCATAATTGTAGCCCACCGCCCAGGCATCCCGGTAGTCGCTGGAGGTGCCTGTTTTGACCGCCGTCTGGACGGGCATGTCCAGGATGCCGTCCGCACTGAATTCCAGGCGCCGGGCGTTCGCGTCCGACAGGATATGCCCCGTCAACGAGGCAACTTCGGGACTGAAAACGCGTCGGGTCAAGCCCCGGGACGGCGGCTCCGGCAGAACCTGCAGGGGAACGAACACCCCGCCACGGGCCAGGGCGGCGTAGGCCTGGACCAGTTCGAACAAGGTAATCTCGCCGTTTCCAAGGGCCAGTCCGTCCCCGTAGACATCCGGGTGCCGGTCGAGGCTCCGGATGCCCAGGGCATGCAGGGTGTCCAGAAATTTCCCGGCGCCCACGTACTGGATGGCACGGACCGCCGGAATGTTCAAAGAGTTGCCCAGGGCTTCACGCAGGGAGAGCGGGCCGTAATGCCGGCGGCTGTAGTTCTGGTAAGTATGCAGCCCCAGGCCCACCGATTCGCTCAAGGGGCGGTCATCGATCATGGTGGCCGGCGTCCAGCCGCGGCTCAAGGCCAGCGCGTAGACGAAGGGTTTCAAGGTGGAGCCCGGCTGCCGCGGCGTCCGGACGGCATCGTAGGCATTGGCCGTGGCCGAGGGTTTCCCAGCGCGGCCGACGACCCAGGCGAGGACTTCGCTCAGGCGGTGATCCACCACCAACAGGGCGCCGTTGGCGACATTCCGCCGACTGAGGCTGCGCAGCTGCTGGTCGAGGATCTGCTGCCCGACCCGCTGAATGTCACGATCCAGGGTGGTGGTCACGCGGTTGGTGTCCGCCGCCGCCTGGGCCAGGACGAAGCGGGCGAAGTGGCTGGCGTCCGTTGCCGGCGCGGGCATAGCGGAACGGAACCCTCCCCGATTCACCGCGGCCCACTGTGTGGCGGACAACATGCCGGCGGTGTGCATGCGCGCCGCCAGACGCCTCACCGCACGGTCCACAGCTCGTGGGGCGGTGTGCACGTTCAGCCGCGCCGGGGCCCGCACCATCACGGCCAGCGCCAGCGCCTCCCGGGCGCTCAGGGTGTTCAGGTCGCGCCCGAAATAATAGCGTGCCGCCGGGAGCACGCCGCGCCGCCGGGCGGCATAGGGGACCTGGTTGAGGTAGCATTCCAGGATCGCGGCCTTGGAATGGCGTCTCTCCAGGCGCCGGGCCGCGATGCCCTCCAGCCAGCGGGACCAGAGGGTGCGCGGGCGCGGCTGCAGGATGCGCACCACCTGCTCGCTGATGGTGCTGGCCCCGCGCACCACCCGCCCGGCTTTCAGGTTCTGCCAGACCGCATGCAGACGGGCGCGCCAGTCCACGCCGCCGTGGGAAAAAAAGCGTTTATCCTCGGATAGGATGAATGCGGCGCGCAACAGCGCCGGGATCTCGTGATAGGCGACGCGGGCATGTTCGTTCCGCGGGTTCTGGTAGGTGACGGTCAGCGGGCGGCCGTGGCGGTCCAAAAGCTGGGGCTTGACAATCCGGCCGGCGGTGAGATCGGGCAGTGGCGCCAGGGCGCTTTCGATTGCCACGACCGCGAGTACCGCCGCCATCAGTACCCCCAGGAGCAGGCCGTACCCAATCATGTTGCGTCGCGGTATGCGCATGGATTCAGGGCTCCACCGTCAGCGTCGCCGGCAGGCCCTGGCCGAAGACGTCCGGATCGTACATCTCCTCGGCGTGGACCGGCATCACGGCGAAACGGCCGGCCGCTATGGCCTGGGCGGTGTAGGTAAGATGATAGCGGCCGGCCGGCAGGTAGTCGGCAAAAAAGCGCGCCGCGTGGTGCCGCAGCTCCTGGTGATAGAAGCTGTAGCCGAAGCGGCCGTAATCGGACCAGTCGCTGTAGTTGAACCACCACGAGCCGGCGGCGGCTTTGAATTCCCCCTTGGCCACATCCACGGACGAGGCGGTGGCCAGATCGCGGTTCACCGGTTCCAGACCGCCGGGCACCGGATCGTCCACGACCACGAAATGCCGCAGGGTCGGCAGCGAAACGAAAAGATCCACCCGCACCAGTTCGCCGCGCCGGATGGCCATGGGGCTCTGCAGGCGGACCCAGCGGCCGTCACGCGCGACCGCGTACTCACGACGCACATCGATGCCGGCGTTGATGCGCTCGGCGCTTTGCTCGGTGGGGGCGTACCGCATGCGGGTGGCATAGTACAGCCGGCCGGGGCCTTCTTTTTCCAGCCGCACCTCGGTTTTGAGACCCGGCGTGACCTGCTGTTCGGGGTCGCTGAATGTCACGGCATCGTCGCTCAGGCTGCTGAAACGTGTCGCGCCGATCGGCCGTGGGCCCAGAAAGGCGCGGACCGTCATGGCCGGCGTTTCGGTTTCGTAGATCCGACTGAAGGCCGTGAGCGCATTGAGGACGAAAACGTTCTCCTGGGTGTTTTCCCAATGATCGCGGTTGCCGCGCGCCTGCGTGATGGCACGCACCAGCTTGAAGGGGAGGTCACCCGCCAGCCCGCGGCCTTCCGCGTCCGCGGCCAGCCGCAGCAGGGCGGACAGCACCGCGGCATTGCTGCGCAACGGGGTGGCCAGCATGTAGCTGTAGCTGTCATCGAGGACCTCGTTGAACTGGACCTTGCCGCCGGACTGGCTGGCATGGGCCAGGATCATGCGTGCGGCTTCCATGGCCAGGGGACGGCCGCCGTCCACGTATAGGGCCGCCCTGGCGGCGAACGGACAGATCACCCTGGACGATCTCGAACGCCATCAGCCGCACCTGGGCGAGATGGATCTGTTCGGCAAGGCCCATTTCCTTCAGGCGGCCCTATACGTGGACGGCGGCCGCCCCCTGGCCATGGAAGCCGCACGCATGATCCTGGCCCACGCCAGCCAGTCCGGCGGTAAGGTCCAGTTCAACGAGGTCCTCGACGACAGCTACAGCTACATGCTGGCCACCCCGTTGCGCAGCAATGCCGCGGTGCTGTCCGCCCTGCTGCGGCTGGCCGCTGACGCGGACGGCCGCGGGCTGGCGGGCGACATCCCCTTCAAGCTGGTGCGCGCCATCACCCAGTCGCGCGGCAACCGCGATCATTGGGAAAACACCCAGGAGAATGTTTTCGTCCTCAATGCGCTCGCGGCCTTCAGCCGGATCTATGAAACCGAAACGCCGGCAATGACGGTCCGCGCCTTTCTGGGCCCACGGCCGATCGGCGCAACACGTTTCAGCAGCCTGAGCGACGATGCCGTGACATTCAGTGATCCCGAACAGCAGGTCACGCCGGGTCTCAAAACCGAGGTGCGGCTGGAAAAAGAAGGCCCCGGCCGGCTGTACTATGCCA
>JASJCV010000090.1 GCA_030065275.1 Desulfobacterales bacterium
TGACGTTTGCTCAACCGCGAGCGATCGCCGCCCAACACCATGGGAACATGGGCGAAGACCGGCAGCGGTGCTTCAAGCGCATTGTATAGGAGGATCTGTTTGGGGGTGTTGTTGACGTGATCGTCGCCGCGAATGATGGTGTTGACGCCCATGGTAATGTCGTCGACCACCACGGCCAGATTGTACATGGGCATGCCGTCGCTGCGGCAGATGATGAAATCGTCCAGTTCGTTGTTCTGGAAAGCGATGGGCCCTTTGACCTTGTCATCCACCACCGTGGTGCCCGTTGGCGGGACTTTGAAGCGAATGACGGCGTCGCTCGAGGGCGGCAGCTGGCGGTCCCGACAACGGCCGTCGTAGCGGGGTTTGCCGCCCCGCGCGATGGCTTCCTGGCGCATGGCTTCGATCGCTTCCGGTGAACAGGTGCAGTGATAGGCCCGGCCTGCATCCAGAAGCTTTTGCAAATACTCCCGGTAGACCGGCAGGCGCGCGGATTGGAAATAAGGGCCTTCATCCCAGTCGATGCCCAGCCAGGTCAGGGCGTCGAGAATGGCATCCACGGACTGCCGAGTGGAGCGTTCGACGTCGGTGTCCTCGAAGCGCAGCACGAAGCGCCCGCCGCTGTGGCGGGCATACAGCCAGTTGAAGAGGGCCGTGCGGGCGCCGCCCACATGCAGATGGCCCGTGGGACTCGGAGGGAATCGGGTGATGACCGGATTCATATGGGTTTCTCCTCGCGCATGAACGTGTTCGTCGTCCGTGGGCATCTTGGCGGCCGCTGGATTCCCGACCGGTGCGCACGGCGCAACAGCACCCCATAGCACATCGCCGCAAAGGGTACAATCATCGTGCACGCCAAGTCGATCAAATTCGCTTGACATTTAGTGACGGATCAACTACTTATCACTGTTTAAATCCAACTTGCCGACAATTATATTTATTTTGTATGATACCAATAGGTTAGGAGATTACTCATGGCTGTACCCAAGCGCAAAACATCCAAGTCAAAACGCGACATGCGGCGCACGCACAAAAAGACCGCCGGGCCCAATTTGACCACCTGCGCCCAGTGCGGCGAGCCCAAACCTCCGCATCATGTCTGCATGAGTTGCGGAACTTACCGGGGGCGCACCCTTATTGACACCGAAGAGGAGTAACCCGATTGGGTCGCGCTGGAGCCCATGGCCTGCATCGGTGGTAGCCTGCGATAGCTGCAGCTGATCGTCACATTCGAATGCTGGTATTGAAGGAGGAGCAGATGTCGGTTGAAGATAAGGTCAAAAAGCTGATTGCCGAGAAGTTGAACGTCGACCCGTCCGAGGTGGTTCCGGAAGCCAAATTTGTGGATGACCTTGGGGCCGACTCCCTGGATCTGGTCGAATTGATCATGACCATGGAAGAAGAATTCGATATGGAAATTCCTGACGAGGATCAGGAAAAGATTTTATCGGTCAAAGACGCCATCGAATATATCAACACGCACTGATTGAATCGCGGCGCTCCGCGCCCCTCAATGTTGAATCGTCAAGCAACAGGCAGTCCGGTGCCCTGCGGCGGCCATGGCCTGCATGCTCCGCCGGCCCAGCAGGCATGCGATGGCGTACCTGTCGCTTGCCGGCACTCGACCGCGGGTATTTTTTTCCGGAATCGTGCCAACGGCCCGCGGCACTCGCTGCCTTGCCCGGCGCCACACGCCGGCCCGCCACCGGTGGCGCCGGCGTTTTAACTTGCGAAAAACCGGACGGTTGTATTAGAAGCTAGCGCACTTGCAATATCGGGTGGGAATGTCCACACGGGAGCGGCCTGCGCCCGCTTCCGGCATTTGTGTCACCTGCCATCCACACCACCGCAGACAACGAGGCCACCATGAGCGATAAAAAGGCACCTGTCATCATCGGCAGCGATCACGCCGCTTTCGAACTCAAAGAGAAAATCAAAGCCTTTTTGGTCGGCCAGGGCATCCCGGTTGAAGATGTCGGTACGAGCGGCACCGAATCGGTGGACTACCCGGACTACGGCAAGCAGGTGGCCTCCCAGGTATCGGCGGGCCGCTTTCCCCGCGGCATCCTTCTCTGCGGGACCGGCCTGGGCATGTCGATGGTGGCCAACCGCTTCCCGGGCGTGCGTGCGGCCCTCTGCCACGATCTGTTTGGCGCCATGATGGCCCGCAAACATAACGATGCCAATATCCTCGTACTGGGTGGCCGTGTCACCGGCGATATCCTGGCGGTTGAAATCGTAACGGCCTGGCTGCAAACGCCCTTTGAAAACGGCCGGCATCAGAACCGCCTGGATCAGTTCAATCAAGGGGTTTGAACGGGCTTGTCATTCGATCGCGCCCCCGAGCGGGACCGCCGGCGCCCAATGGGAGTTTTCGTGAAACTGAAACATCTGCAATCCGTTGATCCATCCATCGCGCGGGCGGTGGTGCGGGAGTGGGAGCGGCAGGAGAACAACCTCGAGCTGATCGCTTCCGAGAACATTGCCAGCCGGGCCGTTATGGAGACCCAGGGCAGTGTGCTCACCAACAAGTATGCCGAGGGCTATCCCGACAAACGCTACTACGGCGGGTGCGAATATGTGGATGTCGCTGAAAAGCTGGCCATCGAGCGGGCGGCGGCCCTTTTCGGCGCGGAGTACGTCAACGTCCAGCCCCATTCCGGTTCGCAGGCCAACATGGCCGTTTATTTTGCGCTCCTCAAACCGGGCGACCGCGTCTTGGGCATGAACCTGGCCCACGGCGGGCATCTGACTCACGGCAGTCCAGTGAGTTTTTCCGGACGTCTGTTCGACTTTCACCACTATGGTGTCGATTCCGAAACCGGGCGTATTGACTATGAGGCCCTGGACCGTCTGGCCCACGAGATCCGGCCCAAGCTGATCGTGTGCGGGGCCAGCGCCTATCCCCGCACGATCGATTTCGAGGCCTTCGCCCAAACGGCCCGTTCGGTCGGTGCCCGCCTGATGGTCGACATGGCCCATATCGCCGGCCTTGTGGCGGCCGGCCTGCACCCCTCCCCCGTACCCCATGCCGACATCGTGACGTCGACGACCCACAAGACGCTGCGCGGGCCGCGCGGCGGAATCATCCTCTCACGCATGGATTTCGGCCCGCGCCTCAACAAGGAAATTTTTCCCGGTATCCAGGGGGGGCCTTTGATGCATGTCATCGCCGCCAAAGCGGTGGCCTTCAAGGAAGCGTTGGGGGACGCCTTCAAGCGCTATCAGAAGGCCGTGATCGCCAATGCCCAGACACTCGCGCAGTCGCTGATGCATCGCGGCATTCGGTTGGTCACCGGTGGGACGGACAACCATCTGATGTTGATTGACCTGACCAATCTAGGCATCACCGGCCGCGAAGCCGAGAGTCTCCTGGGTCAGGCCGGACTGACCGTGAATAAAAACACGATTCCCAATGACAAGCGCGGCCCGGCCGTAACCAGCGGGGTTCGCCTGGGCACCCCGGCTATTACCACCCGGGGCATGGGGGCCGAGGAGATGGAGACCATCGCCCGGCTCATTCATGCGGTGCTTTCGAACCCCGAGGACGCGGATCTACTGAACGCCGCCGGGGACGAGGTGCGGGCCCTGTGCCGCACGTTCCCCCTTTACGCCCCGATCTACCAGGAGATGAACAACTGAGCATGGCCGCCTTTGATCCCGACACAATCCAAGCCCGAATGCCGCGTGCCGATGATGAGCGCCCCACCTGGGAAACCTATTTCATGGACATTACGGCCCTGGTGGCCAAGCGGACCACCTGCCTGCGGCGGGCCGTGGGCGCCATCATCGTCAAAGACAAAAGGATCCTGTCCACCGGGTACAACGGCGCGCCCAGCCACATCCGCCACTGTCGGGAGGTGGGCTGTCTGCGCGAGCAGCTGAATGTGCCTTCCGGTCAGCGTCATGAGCTCTGCCGGGGGATTCATGCCGAGCAGAACGCCATCATCCAGGCGGCCTATTATGGCGTGTCCATACAGGGCGCCACCTTGTATTGCACCACCCAGCCTTGTTCCATCTGCGCCAAGATGATCATCAACGCGGGCCTCAAGGCGATCATCTACGCTTCCGGCTATGCCGACCCGATGGCCACTGAAATGCTTGAGGAAGCCGGTATTGCGCTGATCCGATTCACGGGCGACGACCGGGAGGAAAGCGAATGAAATGCCCTTTCTGCAAAGAGACCGACAACAAGGTGATCGACTCGCGCTTGAGCAAGGACGGCAACGAAATCCGGCGTCGTCGCGAGTGTCTGGTCTGCGGCCGGCGCTTCACGACCTATGAGCATATCGAAAAGATTCCGATCATGATCATCAAGAAAGACGGCCGCCGCGAGGTGTTCTCGCGCGACAAGGTGCGTGCCGGCATTCAGAAGGCCTGTGAAAAGCGCAATATCAGCGTCAATATGATCGACAATTTTCTGGACGAGCTCGAAAGGGATCTGGGCGAGACCGGCGAGAAGGAAATCCCCTCCTCGACGCTGGGCGAAAAGATCATGATTAAACTGCATGCCCTCGACGACGTGGCCTATGTCCGCTTCGCCTCGGTTTATCGTGAATTCAAGGACGTCAACGATTTTGTCTCCGAGTTGAAAAGCCTTCTGAGCAGCCGCTGACAGGGCCGGCAAGACGCGAATCCCCCGACATGCGCGATCGATTCTATATGCAGATGGCCCTGGCCCTGGCCGCCAGGGGCCGTGGGCGGACCTTGCCCAATCCCATGGTCGGAGCGGTGGTGGTTCGGGAGGGCCGGGTGGTCGGCCGCGGGTGGCACGAATGCTACGGCGGGCCCCACGCCGAGGTGAATGCCCTCGACGCGGCCGGTGCGGCGGCGCAGGGGGCAACCCTCTACGTCACCCTGGAACCTTGCAACCACACGGGCCAGACACCCCCTTGCACCCGCCGGATTCTGGCGGCCGGCATCCGCCGGCTGGTGGTGGCGACCCGCGACCCCAATCCCGGCGTGGCCGGTGGCGGCCATGCTTTTCTTCAGGCCCGGGGCATCGAAGTCGTGACAGGGGTATGCGCTGCGGAGGCCGCGCGTCTCAACGAGGCCTTCAATCATTTCATACGCACGCGGCGCCCCTTCACGATCCTGAAATGCGCCGCTACTCTCGATGGCCGGATTGCCACCCGTACCGGCAGTTCCCGCTGGGTCACGGGCGAGGCCTCACGGCGCCACGTACACGAACTGCGTCACGAGGCCGCCGCCATCATGGTGGGCATCAATACGGTACGTTCCGACGATCCCCGTCTTACGACGCGTCTGGAGGGCGGGGGCGGCGTCGACCCCACACGTGTCATTCTCGATACCGCCCTTTCAATCAACCCCGGCGCGAAGGTGCTGCAGCAAGGCGCCGAGCGACCCACGATCGTGGTGACCGGACCGGGAGTTTCCGCCGAGCGGCGTGAGGCCGTGACGGCGGCGGGCGGGCAGCTCCTGGCCGCGCCCCTGGACAAGGGGCGCATCGATCTTCGATGGCTGATGGCGCAACTGGGGGCGATGGGTCTGGCCAGCCTGCTGATCGAGGGCGGCAGCCAGGTGGCGGGTGCGGCCCTGCGGGCCGGGGTCGTCGACAAGCTCTGCCTGTTCTACGCCCCCAAACTGCTGGGCGGAGACGATGGGATTCCCATTTGTAGCGGCGAGGGGCCGGCGCTGATGCGTGACAGCCTTCCGGTGCGGATCCAAGCCGTGCACCGCTTCGGAGACGATCTTATGGTGGAGGCCTATCCGCAGGGTCCGCGGACGGCGGCGGATGCGGATTGACAGGGCGGATTGGTGCCTAATATTTATAAGTCGATTGGATGATGTTTTTGTTCTTTAACACCAGGGTTTGGCGATAACCAGCATGTTTACCGGTATCATAGAGGGTCTGGGAACCATCGCCGCTATTCGTCCTTCCGGTGCCGGCAGCCGAATGATGCTGGAGGCGGACTTCCCCCTGGATCGCACGCGCATCGGCGACAGCATCGCCGTGAACGGCGCCTGCCTGACGGCCGTCACCATTTCGGGACGACGCTTCGCTGTTGATCTCTCGCCCGAATCCTTGTCCACCACCACTTTTAAAGACGCCAAACCGGGCGACCGCGTCAACCTCGAACGGGCGTTGCGACTGTCCGACCGCCTGGACGGCCACCTCGTCAGTGGACATGTGGACGGCGTCGGCGCTATCCAGGCCCGCGAAAATCTTGCCAATGCCATTCTGATCACCATCGCCGCCCCCACCCCGGTGACCCGCTACCTGATTCGCAAAGGATCGGTTGCCGTGGATGGCGTCAGTCTGACCGTCAACGCCTGTGATCAAAAAAGCTTCCAGGTGAGCATCATCCCCTACACCGCCAAACTGACCACCGTGGGGTTCAAAGCGATCGGAACCCGGGTCAACATCGAAACCGATCTCATCGGCAAGTACGTCGAGCGTTTTACTTCGCCGTCTGCCGCCGATGCGTCTGAGGACGGGGGCACCACCGCCGGCGGGATTGACATGCATCTGCTCACCAAGACCGGTTTTCTGTGAAGATGACCGGCGATTCTGCTTAATTTTAGGGAGGAATCACACATACCGATGCCAATGCTAAGCGTAGAAGAAGCCATCCGGGATATCCGTGGGGGTAAAATGGTCATTCTTGTGGATGACGAAGATCGCGAAAACGAGGGCGATCTGTGCATGGCTGCAGAAAAGGTCACGACCGAGGCCATCAATTTCATGGCCACCCACGGGCGCGGCCTGATCTGTCTGTCCCTGAATCCCGACAAGGTCGATGCCCTCGATTTGCCGCTGATGGTGGATCACAACACATCCCCCTTTGAAACCGGTTTCACCGTCTCGATCGAGGCCCGCTGCGGTGTGACCACCGGTATTTCGGCCTCCGACCGGGCCACCACGATTTTGACCGCCGTACGTGACGGCGCCAAACCCACCGATCTTGTCCGTCCGGGACATATCTTTCCTTTGCGGGCCCGCAAGGGAGGGGTCATGGTACGCACCGGACAGACCGAGGGCTCCGTTGATCTGGCCCGTTTGGCCGGGCTGCGGCCAGCCGGTGTCATTTGTGAGATCATGGACGAGGACGGCAGCATGGCCCGCATGCCTTCATTGGAGAAATTCAGCCAGAAGCATCGCATCGGGATTGTCACCATCGCCGACCTGGTGGAATATCGCATGCGCAAGGAATCATTTGTGCAGCGGGCGGCGGAAACCGTTATTCCCACGATGGCCGGTGAATTCCGCATCGTGGTCTATGAAAACGAGGTGGACAACCTGACCCATCTGGCCTTGGTCAAAGGTGAAGTCGATCCCGAAAAGCCCGTTCTTGTGCGGGTGCACTCGGAATGCCTCACCGGCGACGTCTTCGGCTCGATGCGCTGTGACTGCGGCGACCAGCTTCACCGGGCCATGCAGAAGATCGACGGCGAGGGGTCCGGCGTCGTGCTCTACCTTCGCCAGGAGGGCCGCGGCATCGGCCTGGTGAACAAGATCAAGGCCTACGCCCTGCAGGAAGAGGGCCTCGATACCGTGCAGGCCAACGAGGAGCTGGGCTTCAAGTCGGACATGCGCAATTATGGTATCGGCGCCCAGATGCTGGTGGATCTGGGGGTGCGCCAGATGCGCCTGATGACGAACAACCCCAAGAAAATGGTCGGGCTCCAAGGCTATGGTCTGAGCATCGTGGAACAGGTACCCATCGAGATCGAGCCCAACGAGTTCAACCGCTGTTACCTGAGCTGCAAGAAGCTCAAGATGGGCCACATGCTCAAAACGGTTGACGCCACACCCTGATCGAACGCCGCCGCGCCGGGCGGCCAACGCCAATGGAGAGGGAGAAATCATGCCGAGAGTTCTGGAGGCCAAACTGCTGGCGGAAGGCAAGAAATTCGCCATCGTGGTGAGCCGCTTCAATGACTTTATCACCGAGAAACTGGTCAGTGGCGCCCTGGACGCCCTCGTGCGCTCCGGCGCCCGGGACGAGGACATCGACCTGGTGCGGGTGCCGGGGGCATTTGAAATCCCGCTGATGGCCAAACGCATGGCCGCCAAGGGACGCTACGATGCGATCGTTTGCCTGGGGGCCGTCATCCGCGGATCCACGCCGCATTTCGACTATGTCAGCGCCGAGGTCTCCAAAGGCGTGGCCGTGGTCGGCCTGGATGGCGATCTTCCGGTGATTTTCGGCATCATCACGACCGATACGATCGAGCAGGCCATCGAACGCGCCGGCACCAAGGCCGGCAACAAGGGCTGGAGTGCGGCCATGTCGGCGGTCGAGATGGCCAACCTGATGGACGTGGTGGATCAGGTCTGATCATGGGCCGACGGCGACAGGCGCGTGAGCTGGCCTTGCAGGCCCTTTATTTTCTGGACGCCCGTGCGGGCGACCCCGAAGAGGCCATGGCCCTGTTTCACCGCAATTTCACGCCGCCGCGCAAAGCGCGCGACTTCATGGACCGCTTGGTTCAGGGGGTGAGCGCCAACCGTGAGGCGATCGATGCGATCGTCGAGCGCTATTCCGAGAACTGGAAGGTTTTCCGCATGCCGCGGGTCGATCGCAACGTGATCCGTATGGCCGCGTTCGAAATGTTCTGGCAGGCGGATATCCCCCACAGTGTGTCCATCAACGAAGCCATCGATCTGGGCAAACAATACGGCACCGACGATTCGGGCGCCTTCATCAACGGCATTCTTGACCGGATTCGCAAGGCGCTTGAAAGCGGCGAACTCGCTCCGCCCGCCATCGATCCGGGCGAGAGGGCCGGTCAGCACGAAACCGCATAGTCGTTCGCCGGGAGGAACATCATGCTAATCGAAAAACTCGCGGTCGGTCCCATCATGGCCAATTGTTTTGTCATCGGGTGTGAAGAGACCCGCGAAGGTGCGGTGATCGACCCGGGGGCCGAGACCGACCGCATTTTGGACGTGGTATCGAAGTACGGACTGACCATCACCCGGATCATCAACACCCACGGGCATTTCGATCACGTGGGCGCCAACCGGGAGATGAAGGAACGCACGGACGCCGAGTTGATCATCCATCCCCTGGATGCGCCCATGTTGGCCCAACTCGACCAGATGGCCGGCGCTTTCGGCATGGCGGTGGACAATTCGCCCCCGCCGGACCGCACCGTCGAGGAGGGCGATCGCATCCAGGTCGGTCGGCAGTTCCTGACCGTCCTGCATACCCCCGGGCACACCCCGGGCGGCATCGCCCTGCATACGGATGGACACGTCTTTGTGGGCGACACGCTTTTCCAGGGCTCGATCGGTCGAACCGATTTCCCTGGGGGCGATTACGATACGATCATCCGCAGCATTCGCGAGAAGCTTTTTCCATTGGGCGATCGTGTCGTCGTCTACACCGGTCATGGCCCCGAGACCGATATCGGCACGGAGAAACAGTACAATCCCTTTGCCCGTCTCGCCTAAGCGTTTCCCGCCCTGCGGGGAACGCGCGCCGATGGACGGGAAACACGTGCGCTTTCCGGGGCCGTGATGCCGTTGCGAGGCCCAGGCATCAAGCGATTGCCATTTCGCTTGCACGACCGTGACCGGTCTGATAACTTTTTCCCCTTCCGGGAATTTCGATCACCGTCGTCGGGCATTGCGGTAGGGACTCGGCCGGGCGATGTTGGCCAGATCTGCTCAGATGGTATGGCACCTCCATGACTTTGCCGCTTGAGGTCACAAGAAGAAAATCACGCCCCATCCAGATCGGGCCGGTAACCGTTGGCGGTGAAGCACCGATTTCGGTCCAGTCCATGACCAACACGCCCACCGCGGACGTGGCCGCCACCGTGGCGCAGATCAAACGGCTGGAGACGGCCGGCTGCGAAATCATCCGCGTGGCCGTTCCCGACGCGGAGGCGGCGGACGCCATTGCCCGCATCAAACCTCAGATCGCCATTCCGCTGATTGCCGATATCCACTTCGATCATCGCCTGGCCATCCGATCGGCGCGGGCCGGTGCCGACGCCCTGCGGTTAAACCCTGGCAACATTGGCGGATCGGCCGCCATCCGGGCCGTGGTGGACTGCGCTCAGGATCATGGCCTGTCCATCCGCGTGGGGGTCAACAGCGGCTCGCTGGAAAAGGATATCCTCGCCAGCCATGGCGGGGTGACGCCCGAGGCCATGGTGGCCAGCGCCCTGCGCCATGTGGATCTCCTGCGATCAATGGATTTTGAGGCCATCAAAGTCTCCATCAAAGCCTCGGACGTACCGCGCACCATAGCCGCCTATCGTCTCCTGGCGGTGCGCACCGATCTGCCCCTGCACATCGGCGTGACCGAGGCCGGCGCCCTGTTCACCGGAATCGTCAAATCCGCCCTGGGTATCGGCATGCTGCTGGCCGAGGGCATCGGCGACACGCTGCGCGTATCGCTCACGCGCGACCCGGTCGAAGAAGTCCGGGTGGGATTCGAAATTCTGAAGGCCCTGGGCATCCGCCGGCGCGGACCGGAGTTGATCGCCTGCCCGACCTGCGGGCGCACCCAGATCGACCTCTTTGATATCGTTGAAAAGGTCGAAGCACGGATCAACACCCTGGCGCTACCGATCAAAATCGCGATCATGGGCTGTGTGGTCAACGGGCCGGGGGAGGCGCGCGAGGCGGACATCGGGGTGGCCGGCGGCAAGGGCGTCGGTATTCTGTTTAAAAAAGGCGAGGTCGTGCGCAAATTTCCCGAGAGCGAACTCGTCGACGTCCTGCTGGCAGAAATCGACCGCTACCACGCCGAAGCCCAGTCTTCGGATACCACGTCGTCGGAGAACGAGACGCTCCCATCGAAGCGACTGGAAGCCAACGGAGAAAAACATCCATGAGCAAGAAGCAGCAGACCGCGATCAGCCCGGTGCGCGCGGACGATTACCCCGAATGGTACCAACAGGTGATCAAGGCCTCGGACCTGGCCGAAAAATCGCCGGTGCGCGGCTGCATGGTGATCAAGCCCTGGGGCTACGCCCTCTGGGAGAACATCATGCGCGGCATGGACGACATGTTCAAAGCCACCGGGGTACGAAACGCCTATTTCCCGCTTTTCATCCCCCTGGGGTTTCTCGAGAAGGAAGCCGAACACGTGGAGGGTTTCGCCAAGGAGTGCGCCGTGGTGACCCATCACCGGCTGGAGAAATCCGCAGACGGCGGACTGGTGCCGGCGGGCGCGCTGGCCGAGCCGCTGGTGGTGCGCCCCACCTCCGAGACGATTATCGGCGATTCGTTCGCCAAGTGGGTTTCGAGCTATCGTGACCTGCCGATCCTCATCAACCAGTGGGCCAACGTCGTGCGCTGGGAGATGCGCACCCGCATTTTTCTGCGCACCAGCGAGTTTCTCTGGCAGGAGGGTCACACCGCCCACGCCACCGCCGAGGAGGCCGTCGAGCGGACCCGGATGATGCTGGAGGTCTATGCTGATTTTGCCGAAACGTTTCTGGCCATGCCGGTTATCCGGGGGCGCAAAACCGAATCGGAGCGTTTCCCGGGGGCGGTGGACACGCTGTGCATCGAGGCCATGATGCAGGACCGCAAGGCGCTGCAAGCCGGCACTTCGCATTTCCTCGGACAAAATTTCGCGATCGCCTCGGGCATTCGCTTTCAAAATGACAGGGAGCAGGAAGAACACGCCTGGACCACCTCCTGGGGGTCGTCGACACGTCTGATCGGCGGGCTCATCATGACCCACAGCGACGACAACGGGCTGGTGCTGCCGCCGCGCATCGCCTCCGCCCACGTGGTCCTCATGCCCATCAGTCGCACGGACGAGGATCGGGCCCGGGTAATGGAATACACGCACAACCTGGCGGCCGATCTGCGGCGCCAACGCTACCACGGCGTCCCGGTCGTGGTGGAGATCGATCAACGCGATATCGGCGGTGCCCGGGGATGGGACTGGATCAAAAAAGGGATCCCGGTGCGGGTCGAGATCGGTCCCAAGGATATCGACAAGGATGCCGTCTTCGTGGGGCGCCGCGACCGCGAGGCGCGCGCGCGAACGTCGATTCCCACGGGCCAGTTCATCAGCGGCTTTGCCCGTCTGCTGGACGAGATTCAGGACAACCTCTACCAGCGGGCGCTGGATTTTCGCGAAGGCCACACGGTGGCGCTGGATGCGCACGAGGCGTTTTGCGACTTTTTTACCCCGCAGCATGCGGAGCGACCGGAGCTGCACGGCGGTTTCGCCCGGTCGCCCTGGTGCGGTACGCCCGAATGCGAGAAGCAGATCAAAGACGCGCTGAATGTCACCATCCGGTGCATTCCGCTGGACGCGCCCCGGGAAAAAGAGGCCTGCGTCTACTGCGGGAAGCCCAGCAGCCAGCGGGTGATCTTCGCCAAGGCCTATTAGTCCGCCACCCGGCGGGCCGGGAAGCCCGGTCACCGGTTCACGGCCCCCGGCATGGCCACAACCATCGATTGCCGGCAGCCGCACTGTCGCTGCCCGGTGTGTTGCGGTTTTATGATTCGAATTACCGACATCCTGGATAGAGTGGCCGAGAACAACCCCGAGGCCGACTTGGACATCATCGATCGGGCCTATATTTTCAGCGCCCGCGTCCACGATGGCCAGATCCGGCTTTCCGGGGAGCCTTATCTTTCCCACCCGCTCGAAGTGGCCGGCATCCTGGCCGAGATGAACCTCGACCCGGTCAGCATCGCCTCCGGCCTCCTGCACGATGTCGTCGAGGACACCCACGCCACGCCCGAGGAGATCGAGCAGACCTTCGGCCGGGAAGTGATGCGCATCGTGGCCGGTGTGACCAAGATCAGCAAGCTCTCCTTCGGCAGCTCGCTGGCACGCCAGGCCGAGAGCCTGCGCAAGATGCTGCTGGCCATGGCCGACGATATCCGCGTGATCCTGATTAAACTCGCCGACCGCCTGCACAACATGCGCACCCTGTCCTTTCACAAAGAGGGCAAGCGTCGCGTGATCGCCCGAGAAACCCTCGACATCTACGCGCCCATCGCCGCCCGTCTGGGGATCTACTGGATCAAGAACGAGCTCGAAAACACGTCGTTCATGTACCTGATGCCCGAGGAATACACACGTATCAAGACCAACGTCAGTAAAGACCTGGAAGAGCGTGAGCAGTACATCGAGGACGTGAAAGGCTACCTGCGCGGCACGATGGAAACGCACAAGCTCGAGTGCCAGGTGCTTGGGCGCTACAAGAATTTCTACAGCATCTACCAGAAGATGATCTCACAGGAGCTTGCGTTCGAGGACGTCTACGACATCATCGCCTTCCGGATCATCCTCGAATCGATTCCCCAGTGCTACGAGGCGCTGGGTATCGTGCACTCCCTCTGGAAACCCATCGATATCAAATTCAAGGATTACATCGCCCGGCCCAAGCCCAACATGTACCAGTCCCTGCACACGACGGTTATCGGCCCGCGGGGGGAGCGGGTGGAGATCCAGATCCGGACCCTCGAGATGGATCGGGTGGCCAAGTCCGGTATCGCGGCCCATTGGCGCTACAAGGAAGGCGCCTCGATGGACGAATCCATCGGCCGGCGGTTCGCCTGGATTCAGAACCTGGTCGAAAACCAGGAAAACTTCCGCAACCCGGACGAGTTTCTGGAAAACGTGCGGATCGATCTCTATCCGGACGAGGTCTACGTCTTCACCCCCCAGGGCGACGTCAAGACCATGCCCAAAGGGGCGACACCGGTGGACTTCGCCTACATGATCCACACCGAAGTGGGCAACCAGTGTACCGGCGCCAAGGTCAACGGGCGCATCGTGTCGCTCAACCACGAGCTGGAAACCGGTGATACCGTCGACATTATCACCTCCAAGAGCCATCGGCCCAGCAAGGACTGGCTCAAGTTTGTCAAAACGGTCAAGGCCCGCTCCCGCATCCGCCAGTGGATCAAGGTCCAGGAGAAGAGCCGCAGCCTGAGTCTGGGGCGCGAAATGTGCGAGAAAGCCTTCCGCAAACACCGCCTCAATTTCAATACGCTGATGAAATCGGACCAGATGGACGCGGCCGTGGCGCACTTCGGTTTCAAGACCGTCGACGACCTGATTGCCAGCGTGGGCTACGGTAAAACCACACCGCTGCAGGTTGTTCGCCGCTTCGTTCCCAAAACCGCCGAGGAGGCCGAAGACAAACCGCGGGAAACCATTTTCGACCGTTTGATCGGACGGGTGAAAAAGCGGAAGCCTTCGGCAGGCGTTCTCGTCAAGGGCCTCGACGATATCCTGATTCGCTTTGGCAAGTGCTGCCAACCGGTTCCCGGCGATCCCATCGTGGGTTATATTACCCGGGGTTACGGCGTGACGGTTCACCGGGCCAATTGCGTCAATGCGCTCAAGATGAGCCCGGAGCGGCAGATCGAGGTGGCCTGGGCCGAGGAGACCAGTGAAACCTATCCGGTCAAAATTTTAATCGTGTCCTACGACCGGGTGGGACTTCTGGCCGATATCGCCACCAGCATCAGCAAGAACGAGGCCAACATCTTGAGCTTGAATACCCACACGAAGCCCAACAAGTCGGTGGAGAGCTATCTGACGCTGGCCGTGGCGGGTACGGGACACCTGGACCGCGTGGTTTCATCCTTGCGCAAAATCAGTATGGTGCAGGAAGTCCGGCGGTTGAATACCTGACGGAAAGGGCCACTCAGGAATGCAGCGGGTGTGACGGGTTGTTCCGGGTCGTTTGGAAGGGTGGGGCGATCAGGGACGACGATGGCCCCTAAACGTTTTTTGGTGCCCTCGGCAGGAGGGCTCATGGCTCATGGGGGCTCAATGCGCCGTCGCGATAAAACCCCCGGCGCGACTCGCCGATGAGCCTCAAGGGGCTTTGACGACATGCCCCGATTTGATGCAGCTCGTGCAGACCACGATCCGTTTGGTGCGTCCTTCCTTCAGCGCCCGCACCGACTGCAGATTGGGATTGAAACGTCTTTTGTTGACGTTGTGGGCATGGCTGACATGATTGCCCACCATGGGTTTCTTGCCGCAGATTTCACATTTCCTGGCCATCGTGTTTCCCTTTCAATAATCAGCATCGGCTGCTGATCCGATGCCGTTCTTTTCTCTGGCGGGTGGTTGTTACGGCAGCCCGTTCCCGTTCACCCCGCGAAGGCATAAATGCTCCGATCGAAATAGAGAGACATACATGATCACTGATAAATTGTAAAGCTGTTTCTGGGGTACTTTAGAAGAACGGCAGGATGCTTTCACCGGCCTGGCTGGACTCGGCGAGCGAGGACTCGGTTTTGGCGATCAATTTCAGCGCTTCCTGGTGGATGCCGACATCCGGGTAGCGTGTCAGAACGTTCTTGAAACGCCGCATGGCGGCTTTGTAATGTTTGGACTTGTAGTAGAAGCGCCCGATGGAAAGCTCGGACATGGCCAGACTCCGCAGACAGGCGTTGATGTGCTCCTGGGCTTTGACCGTGTACGGGTCGTTGGGGTGATCGCGCTGCAGGCGGCCGAACGTCTCAAGGGCTTTCTGGGCGGAGGACTGGTCGCGGTCGGGGCTGTCGATCTGCTCGAAGTAACACATCCCCGTCATGTAAATAACGTAGGGTATGGCTTCGTTGCGAGGGTGCAGACTTTCGAATTCCTCGTAGGCAAAAATGGCTTCTTCGTAGTTGCCCAGTTTGTAATTGGCGTCGGCTATCTTGAGCTCGGCCAGCTTGGCATAATCGCTGTAGGGATACCAATCCTTGAGTTTTTCGAAGGCTTCTTTGGCATCTTCGTAGTCGCCGGATTCATAGTCGTCCATGCCGCTCCAAGCCAGGGTTTG
>JASJCV010000091.1 GCA_030065275.1 Desulfobacterales bacterium
GATCGCGCGCATCTTTCAGGAGAAAATTCCGGACACGCCCTACACCGAAGACGTGGACGAACTCAACGGCATCGCCCGCCAGACCCTGCGCCGGAAATTCTTCAGCGGTCAGGTGGGCCTGAGCGGCGTCAATTTCGCGGTGGCCGAAACCGGCACCCTCTGTCTCGTGGAAAATGAAGGCAACGGCCGCATGTGCACCACGGTGCCGCCCGTGCACATCGCCGTTATGGGACTCGAAAAAGTGGTCGAAAAGCTGGAGGAAGTCCCGCCCCTGTTAAGGCTTTTGACCGGTTCGGCCACGGGCCAGCTCATCACGACCTATTTTAATATGATCACCTCCCCCCGGCAGCCGGGCGAAAAGGACGGTCCACACGAAGTCCACCTGCTGATCCTGGACAACGGCCGTTCGGCGATTCTCGACGATCCCGAACTGCGCAAGTCGCTGCAGTGCATCCGCTGCGGCACCTGCCTGAACCACTGTCCAGTCTACGTGCGCATCGGGGGCCACGCCTACGGGTTCGTCTACCCCGGACCGATCGGGGAGGTCATCACACCTCAATTCGAGGGGCTCGAAAAAGCCGGCGATCTGGCATCGGCCTCCAGCCTCTGCCAGGCCTGCGGCGAAGTCTGCCCCGTCCAGATCCCCCTGCCGGACCTGATCCGCCGCATGCGGCGCGAAGGCGTGGGCCAGGGCGAAGACGGCTGCGTCCGGGGCTTCGGCAGCAAACGCCGGCTGGCCGAGACCCTGGCCTGGAAGGCCTGGGCCGTCATCAACCGCTATCCGCGTCTCAATGCGCTGAACAACATGGTTTTGGGCCGGATCGGCAACCACATGCCCCGGCTGGGGCCGCTGGCCGCCTGGACCACCGGGCGCACGGCACCGCGCTTCGCCCCCAAAAGCCTGCACCAACTTGCCGACCAGGAGGGACTGCCCCGTGATTAATGCCACCCGCGAAAAAATCCTGTCACGCCTGAAAACAGCCATCGGGGACACCCCGCCGGCACCGCCGACCGCGTGCATGCCCATCGCCACGTTCTCGGCCGAGGAAAAAATCCAGAAGCTCAAAGGACTGATGGAGACGATGCGCACCGAGGTGCACGTGGTCAGCAGCGCCGACTGGGGGGCGCAACTCCGCGAAGTCCTCGCCACACGCAAACTCAAGACCCTGCTCTACGCTCCCGATACCTGGCTGGCACCGGCCATGGATCAGGTCTGGGCCGACGATGCCGCCGGACTGCCCGAGCGCGTTGCCTTCGACCGTTCCGTCGAGGACCTGAAGGAAACCCTGTTCGAAGTCGATGCCGGCATCACGACGACCTGCGGCGCCATCGCCGAAACCGGCGCCGTCGTCCTGTGGCCCGATGCCAGCGAACCCCGCACGCTGTCGCTGGTGCCGCCGGTGCACATCGCCGTGCTCAAGGCCGACCAGATCTTCAACAGCTTCTGCGAAATCATCCAGGCCCAGAACTGGACGGCAGGGATGCCGACCAACGCCCTTCTGATTTCCGGTCCCTCCAAGACGGCCGACATCGAGATGACCCTGGCCTTCGGCGTTCATGGGCCCAAAGAGCTGATCGTTCTGATCGTGACCGACTGAAAGATGGCGCCTTTCAGTGGGCAGGGGAAGAAGGAGAAGTCAGGAGTCAGGGGTCAGGAGTCAGAATAAAAGCGGATCAGATATACGCTGGCTTGTCATAAAAAAGATAAAGCCGAAAGCTTGACATACTGGTGATGTATGGCTCCTGACGCCTGGGTGCTGATTTCCTGTCACCTGACACCCGTAGCCTGAAACTTTAAACCACCGCTCAAGCCGTTCTCCCTGGCACCGCCACCAACGTCTGCGGCCATAAAGACCGATCGCTTTAATTCTGGAGGATTGAGACTGAGTTTTCGGGTTTCATTGTCCAGCTGTCGGATTTCAATGGGCAGGAGAAGAAGCAGAAGTCAGAAGTCAGGAGTCTGCAGTCAGAATAAAAGCGGAGCCGATATGCGCCGGCTTAAAATAAAAAAGATAAAGCCGCAGGCCCGACATCCTACTGAATTCTGGCTCCTGACGCCTGGATTCTGATTTCATGCCACCTGAAATCTGACACCGGCCCCCCCGAAAAAACCGCTGTCCTCTCCCCTCTCATAAACCCCGGCACGCACAGCGGCCAACCGCAGGGCTCAGTTCTTGTCTTGAACCATGTCGGGTTTGTCCCGCAGTTCCCGGGGCAGGGTCTCGTCGAAAAGGGTGAGCAGGTGCAGCGTCTGTTCGCTGATCTTGAGGCAGGCGTTGGTCAGCCCGTAGTAGAGAATGCTCAGACGGGTCTTGGACACCCCGGAGCGGATACGCTCGATCTGAGCCTGGTCGAAATCTTCGAGCATGTCCTTGAGTTCCACGTAGGGGGTGGCCACTTCACCGTAGCTGAAGGCCTCACGGTTAAGCAGGATGCGGGCGGTTTCGCCCAGAAGCGCTTCCAGGCATTTGCGCACCCGCTGAAGTTCTTTCTTCTGGGCCGGCAGCAGGCCGGAGTGCTGGTTGGAGGTGTGCACGTGGCAGCGCAGGATCAGATCCCGCAGACTTTCGGATATCTCCTGCAATGCCGAGATGACGTGGCTGTACTTATCGGCCGCCTTTACCTCTTCGTGCTGCAGCAGACGCATGGTCTTGAAGATGTTGGCCACGATGATGTTCGACCAGGCCTGGACCTTGCTCGTCTCCCGCCGCAGCCGTTTGAGCGGTTTGCGGTTCTCGGTCAGGATGCCATCGAAGCAGTCCGCCAGATAGCGGTTGACCACCTCAAGGAAACGTCCGCTGTGCTCAAAGCAGGTGCGCACGGCGAAATCGGCGTCGGATACCCGCTTGAGGTCCAGAAGTTCGAGTTCCTTCGCGGCTTTCTCCCGACGGCCGTGGATCTTGAAGTTGCGGAAGATGACATAGCCCGCCACCATCAGGAGGAGAAAGACCCCCGCGCCTTTGAAATACTTGATCACGAAAGCGAAGGTCAGCGAAACCGAGAAGGCCATCAGGGCGGTGAAAAACCACCCCCCGATCACCATCATGACGCCGGTCACCCGGTAAACCGCGCTTTCCAGCCCCCAGGCCCGGTCGGCCAGCGAGGTGCCCATAGCCACCATGAAGGTTACGTAGGTGGTGGACAGCGGCAGCTTCATGCTCGTGGCCCAGGAAACCAGGGCGCTGGCCACCATCAGGTTGACGCTGGCGCGCAGGAGGTCGAAGTCCGGGATCGTTCCGTCAAACCCGGGGGCGGGCTCGTAGTTCGCGGTGTCGAAGCGGCGCTTGATCCAGCGGTTGACGGCTGCGGGCGCTATCTGCCGACCAACTTCGGCAATGCGGCTGAACATGCGCACGACGACCCGCGACATCTGGGAGGAGTCGAACCGTTCCAGCCCCTCGTCCTGGCGGCCCAGGCTCACTTCGGTTTTCGTGACGGTGCGGGCCTTGCGCGACACCCACAGGGTGGCCACCATGATGCCGCCGGCCACCAGCAGAAAGATCGTGGGCGTCTGCACCGCCTTTTGCAGCGCGTCCATGGAGGCCGTCAGCGGGCTAGCGCTGGCCTTGGCCAGCATCATGGCGTGGAAGCCGGCCAGGGGGACGCCGATAAAATTGACCAGGTCGTTGGCGGCAAAGGCCATGGCCAGCGCGAAGGTGCCCACCAGAACGATCGGTTTGAGAATGTTGATGCGGGTCGCCATCGTCAGGGCCTGAAACAAGGCGGCAAAACAGAGAAAGCTGCCCCCCAGGATCGTCAGGGTGTGGGTCTTGATCCAGGCCACCGTTTCCGCCCCCATGAAGGAGGCGCCCTTGGAGCCCTTTATCAAGATGAAATAGACGATCATGGAAAGGGCCAGCCCGCCCCACAGGCCGCCGTAGCGTTTCAGGCGCTTTTCATAGTTGAAGGTGAACAGCAGCCGGGTGAGATACTGGGCCACGGCGCCGCAGACAAAGGCGATCCCCACCGACAGCAGGATGCCGGATATGATCGCCAGGGCTTTGCCGGTGTTGATGTAGTGGGCCAGGTCGAGAAGGCTCTGGCCACTCTCGAAGATTTTGAAAAGGGAAACGGCGATGGCCGCCCCTAAAAGTTCGAAAACAATCGAGACGGTGGTCGAAGTCGGAAAACCGAACGTGTTGAACAAGTCGAGCAGGACCACGTCGGTAAGCATCACCGCCAGAAAGATGGTGATCAGCTCGGGCATCAGAAACAGGCGCGGGTGGAAGATGCCCTTGCGGGCGACCTCCATCATGCCGCTCGAAAAAGTGACCCCCGCCAGAATCCCCAGGCTGGCCACGATCATGATCACATGTCGGGGCGCGACGCGCGATCCCACCGACGAATTCAGAAAATTCACGGCGTCGTTGCTGACACCCACCATCAGATCCATGATCGCAATGGCGAACAGGACCAGGACCGCGACGATATAGAGTTCCATTTGCCCCTCTGGCTGTATGATTGGAAATGGCCGCCCGCCCCATCGCCCGTGCGGATCTATCGAACGACCGTGCGGGGCAGCCGGATGAGCGGCCCGCATGTTAGCACAAATCAATTAAAATGTTAGCGTTTTGTTAGTCGGTGGGATTGGTCGAAGATTTTATAATGATTTCAAACAATCAAAAGATTTAATCGTATTTGGCGAACCACTGGCGGTCGGGTCCGCTTGGGCAGGCTTGGAGTGGCGATCATAATCCGGTCGTCAGACGGACGGGGCGCTCTCATAGGCACAGGTGATTTCATTCGCGGATCTCGCCTTGAACCCGCCGGGCACATCGAAAAAAAGCTCCTGCTCCTGGCGCGTCACAACCTTGAACCCGTAGTGGCGGTTGCGGTATTTCAGTGGCCCTTTGCGGGCCTCCCGGTCGCGAACGAAGAGCGTATGCCGTTCAAGACGCGCCCGCACACGGGCCTGCATGGCCGCAAGGAGGGCAGCATCGAACCGCGCGCCCATTCGGGTGAGCGCCGGTTCGATCTCATATCCAATGCTGCTGCGGCCGGCGGCAGCGGCCGCCAGGGTGGTGGTACCGGTACCCCAGAAGGGGTCGAGCACCGTGTCCCCCTTGATGGCGTACATCAGGATCAGCCGCAGGGCGAGCTCGGAGGGAAAGGCGGCCGAGCGGCCGCGCGGCTCATTCCCGCCGATCGCCTGCCCCGCCCCGCGGATATCCGTCCAGATATCGGAGAAAAATATATTGCGCTCTTCCCAGAAAATCGCGCTTTCCCGCCGCCGCTGCTGCTCCTCGGTCGAGAAGCGACGTTTGCCGCCCTTGCGCACGATCAGGATGAACTCGTGCTCCAGCGTCACGTAGGCCCCAGCCGGGAGCACCCCGGAGCCCATGAATTTGGTGGGGGCATTGGTGGGCTTGCGCCAGAGAATGGCGGGCAGGCAAGTGAATCCGATGCGCTGCAGAGACGCCAGGGTGCGCACGTGGTTGGCGTAGAGCCCGAACTCGCCGTTGAAGCTGCGCACCGCATCACCGATATTAATGCAGGCAAAACCGCCCGGGAGAAGGACCCGATGGATTTCCTGCCAGACCGGATCCAGGAGCGCGTGCATGCGTTCGAATCCCTCCCGCGGCCGCCCGCCAGCCAGCGCCGGGGCGATCCGCGCATCCTGGCGGCTGAAGACCCCGTCCCACATGGCGATCATCGGATAGGGCGGCGAGGTCACCACCAAGTGAACGCTCGCGTCGGCCACCGCTTCCATCCGGCGGGCATCCGCCTGGAATACCCGGTGGCGGGTCTCTAATTTGGTCGGCATCGAGATCTCCCTTGGCTTGCGAAAGGGCCATCGGTTCGGCGGCGTGGAAGCATCCCCGGCCTTATATCAGAAAAGCGCCGCCGGGGCATCCCCCGATCACCCGGCCTGCGAGAGGCGGCCGGGCCAGCCGGGCAAACACCCGGGCGCGGGGGCGCTCCGTCCGGCTCTTGATATCCCGGTGAGGCCCGGATGCGGTCTTGCAATTTATTCACGAAAAGTATAATAGAAGAATAACTGAATATATCTATTCTTATTTTCTCGCTTTCTCGCCTGGGCCTCGGGCATTCAAGCGTCCCGGGCCGCACCTCCGGCAAACCGGACGGCACTACGGTCAGGCGCCCGGCCGCCCCAGCCGGCGGGCCTTTCCGCCCACAGGGCATCAGGCTGGATATGCGCCGAGAACCATGAAAGGACGATATCGCCATGCGCAAAATCGCCGTTGCCATGGCCAAGGGAGGGGTCGGCAAGACAACCACGGCCGTCAACCTGGCCCACGGACTGGCAATGCAGGGAAATCGGGTCCTGTTGGTGGATTGCGACACCCAGGGACAGACCGCCAAGTTTCTGGGGATCGCCCCGTCCCAGGGGCTCTATGAATTCATCACCGGCAAGGACGCCCGGGGGCGGCCCGTGAAGCGCCAGGAGACCATCGCGGCGGCCCGCGAGAATCTCTGGCTGTTGAACGGCGGCATCGGGCTGGTGGAATTGAAACACTGGCTGGGCGAGCAGCCCCGGGAAGTGCGCCAGCGCGTGTTGGCCCAGGCGCTGGTGCCCCGGGACGGTGCTCTGGATTACCTCATTTTCGACTGCGCCCCGGGCTGGGACGTGCTGAGCGTCAACATCCTCATGGCCGCCAGCGAGGTCCTCTGCCCGGTGGCCTTGCAAGGCCCGGCGCTGGAGGGACTCAAGACCTTCTTCGGTTACCTGATGTCGGCCCAGCGGCTCAACGCGGCGCTCGAGTTGAAATACATCCTGCCGACCATGTACGACCGTCGCACCCGCCAGAGCGCGATCATTCACCGCAAACTGCAAAAGCTCTTCCGCAAGCAGATCTGCGACCCGATTCGCTATAATGTGCGCCTGTCGGAAGCCCCCACCCGCGGCCAGAGCATTTTCGAATACCGTCAGAAGGCGGCCGGCGCGGCGGATTACGCCCGGCTCGTCGGAAGGATAGCCAATGGCAAGCGACCCTAAAAAACCACCTGATTTTTTCGAACCATCGCCGCTGGACCCGATGCTGTCGGCCACGGGCGGCGGTGCCCCGGCAGCGGCGGCGCCCAAAAAGAAGGCCGGATTCTACCTTTCGCTCGACGTTCTCAACCGCTTCGAGCGCAAGTTCTACGAACTCAAGCTGGCCGGCGCCCCCGTGGGCACCAAGTCGGCCCTGCTCGAGGCCGCCCTCGAATTCGCGCTGGACGATCTGGACCGCAATCCCGAAAGCCGGGTGCTCAAGCGGGATTGAATCCGCTAGACATGGCGATGGGCGGTTCTATGCGCAGGGGTATGGATGCGTGGGGGGTGTCAGGCTTCGGCGATACGGGGCACGCGGTCGTCGCGGTAGAGTTGCCTCAGGGCATCGACCACGCGCGGGTCGAAGTGGGTGCCGGCGCGCTTTTCGATCATCGCCATGACGACGCTTTCATCCATCTTGCCGCGGTAGGAGCGTCCCGAAGCCATGGCATCGAAAACGTCCGCCACCGCCATGATGCGCGCCAGCAGCGGAATCTTGTCCCCCTTGAGCCCGGTCGGATAACCGGTGCCGTCGTAATGCTCGTGATGGTAGCGGATGATGTCCTTCTCGCGGTCCCAAAGCCCCAGCTGACCGATAATGTTGGCCCCGATCTGGGGATGCTCCTTGATCTTCTCGTACTCTTCCTCGGTCAGCCCACCGGACTTGAGCAGGATGTCGTCGCGGATCCCGATCTTGCCGATATCGTGCAGGTGCCCGGAAAAATGCAGCACGTCCAGCTCTTCGGGCGAACACTCGAGGACCTCCCCGATCAGCATCGACAGGCGGGCAACCCGTTCCGAATGCTGCCGGGTGTATCGATCCCGGGCCTCCAACGCGTTGACGAAGGCGTACAGGGTGGCGAACAGGTTCTGGTAGATATTTTCGTACAACGCCAGGTTTTCGATCGAACGGGCCGCGTTCAGCGTGATGTAGGACAGATAGTAGAGGTCGCGTTCACTGAAGCGCAGGCGGCCCTCGCAAATTGCGGCCGTGAGGACGCCGAACACGCGGTCGCGGATCTTCATGGGCACGAAAACGGCCGAGCGGATGGCCTCGGGCAATCGGCCATCATTGTTGTTTTCAGCCACCAGGAGCGGCAGGGCGTCACGGGTGACCTCGGCCACGAAGGCATCGCCATAGGGTGGTATATCGATTTCGGGCCGCGAGCCGTTGCCGGTCCGTGAAACCTCGAAGGGCTGCGTCACGAATTCGTTGACCACCAGAAAACGGGCCGTATCGGCGTGGGCGACCTCGAGAGCCATGTCGACGACGCGTTTGAAAACGTCGCTGGTGGACCCGATGGAGGTAAAATCGCTCATGATGCGATTGAGCAGATTGAGTTCTTCAACCTTGTAGACCAGCTCGCGGTTGAGCTTTTCAAGACGTGCCTTCTGCTCGACCTCCTTCTGCAGAAGGATGTTCTCGATGAACAGCCGCCGCTGCCGCAGCACCCGGCGCACGGCCAACTCCATCTGCTCCAGGTTGACGGGCTTGATCAGGAAGTCGACCACGCCGTTCTTGAGGGTGGCGATCGAGTTGTCCAGCGAAGGGTAGCCGGTCATCACGATGACCGGGATGGTGTTGTCGGTCTGATGGATGTATTCGGCCAGCGCCAGCCCGTCCATTTCGGGCATGTTGATATCGGTGAAACAGCAGTCCACGTGCTCCGAAGAGAGGAGCTGAACCGCTTCGCGCCCGTTGCGGGCCGTGAGCACGTCGTAGCCTTTGAACGCAAAGTACTCGCTGGCGATATCCAGGATGTTCTCTTCGTCGTCGACGAAGAGCAGCGTTTCTTTTTTATCGTCGGCATTCATGGTAGTGTCGCGCGGATTGGCACGTTAGTCCCCCGGAGGAAGGCCGCCGGGTGGCGTTCGGCCATCGGTCTTCAGAACGCCGGGGCTGGCCAACCGCAAACGCAATTATCGCCACAAAGCGGCTTTTAGTCAAGGCGATCTCCCGCCGGGCGAAAATCCCTTGCCGGCGCTGGACCGCTCGCGGAGCTGAAATGCAAATCCTCTTTCTGGAAGCCTTTTGCGGAGGGTCGCACCGTGCCTTTGCCGAGGGACTCCAGCGCCATTCGCGGCACACCATCGAACTGGTCACCCTGCCGGACCGCTTCTGGAAATGGCGGATGCGCGGTGCCGCCCTCGCTATGGCCCCGCGCCTTCCGCCCCTGGAGCGCTTCGACCTGATCATGGCCACCAACCTGATGAGCATGGCCGACTTAAAGGCCTTGCTGGCCCCCCAGAGCCTTCCCACGGTGGTATATTTCCATGAAAACCAGTTGACCTACCCGGTGGCCTCCGGGGATCGGCGCGATGTGCATTTCGGATTTACAGACATCACCACCGCCCTTGCCGCGGACGAGATCTGGTTCAACTCGCACAGTCACCGGGACGCCTTTGTGGCGGCCCTGCCCGCCTTCATCCGGCAGATGCCGGACGCGCGGCCCCATTGGATCACGGCCGCCATCGAAGGCCGCGCCAGCGTACTCTACCCCGGGTGTGAATTCCCAGCCTATTCCCCGCCCGACGCCTCTCCGGCAGCCCCGGAGCCCCCTCCGCTGATCATCTGGAACCATCGCTGGGAATTCGACAAGAACCCGGAGGCGTTCTTCGAGACCCTCTACACGCTGGCCGGCCAGGGGCGCGCATTCGAGGTGGCCGTGCTGGGGGAATGCTTCCAGGACCAGCCCAAATGTTTTCTGGCCGCCCGGGAGCGCCTGGGGGAACGGATCGTCCACTTCGGGTTTGCGGCCGCAAAAGACGACTACCACCGCTGGCTGCAGCGCGGCCACGTCGTCGTCAGCACCGCCTTGCAGGAGAATTTCGGGCTTGCCGTGGTGGAGGCCGTTCGCATGGGCTGCCTGCCGCTGCTGCCGCAGCGCCTATCCTATCCGGAAATCATCCCAGGCCGTTTTCACGATCTGTGCCTGTACACGGACCCGTCCGACCTGACGGCCCGGCTGGGGCATATCCTGGATCACCGCCACGCCTTTCAGAAAGAAACCGCCGGGCTTATGGCCGCCATGGGGCAATACGCCTGGAAGGTGCGCATCGCGGAATTCGACGCGCGCCTGGCGGCGGCCGCCGCGGCACCGCCGCGTGCGCCGCTCGCAAGCCCCCGCTGAACAGGCCGCCATCGGGCCACCCCAAGCGAAGGCGTGGGATGAGCGCACCAGAAAGCGCTTGACCCCGCCATTCCCCGGGGATAATCTGCCGCTTCTGTTTTTGGGTAGCGACTATAGGAGAGTCATGGGACCCCTATCTTGATACGCGACGAGACCGTCAGCGCGCCAGCTGCCGAAAGGCCGCTGCGCATCGGCATCTTGAGCTACCGCAGCAACCCGCACTGCGGCGGACAGGGGGTCTACCTGCGGCATTTGAGCCGGGCGCTGCGCGACCTGGGCCACCGGGTGGAGGTGATCTCCGGGCCGCCGGACCCGCGACTCGACCCGGACGTGCGCGTCCACCGGCTGGCATCGCTCGATCTCTACGACCCGGCCGACCCCTTTCGCACGCCCCGCCCGCATGAGCTCGACGACCCCGCCAACCTGTACGAATGGGTCAACGTGTCCACCATGGGCTTTCCGGAGCCCTTTGTATTCGGGGCCCGGGCCTTTGCCTTCCTGAAAAGGCAGGCCCGGCGCTTCGATGTGCTCCACGACAACCAAAGCCTCTCCTACGGCGTCTGGGCCCTTAGCCGCCGCCTGCCGACCCTGGTCACAATCCACCACCCGATCACCCGGGACCGGGCCATCGCCGTCAAGGCCGAAAAGCGCTTCTGGAAAAAGCTCAAACAGCTGCGCTGGTACTCCTTTATCGGCATGCAGAAGCAGGTAGCCCGCCAGCTGCCCTGCATCCTGACGGTTTCCGACTGCGCCCGCCGCGACATCGCCGCCGATTTCGGGATCCCGGGCGAGCGTTTCCGGATCGTGCCCAACGGGATCGACACGGCCCGCTTTCACCCGCTGCCCGGAACGCCCCGCGAGCCCGGCCGCATCATCACGACCAACAGTGCGGACACACCGCTCAAAGGCCTGGCCTTTCTGCTGAAGGCAGTGGCCGCGGTGCACCGGCGGCGGGCCGTGAAACTGGTCGTGGTCGGCCAGCCCAAAAAAAACGGCCGCATCGTGCGCCTGATCCGCGATCTGGCCCTGGGCGATACGGTGCGTTTCACCGGGCGGATCAGCAATGACGCGTTCGTGCGCGAGTACGCCCGAGCCTCGATGGCCGTGGTTTCATCCCTTTACGAGGGCTTCGGCCTGCCGGCCGGCGAGGCCATGGCCTGCGGAGTCCCGGTGATCAGCACCACCGGGGGGGCCCTGCCCGAGGTGGTGGGGGATGCCGGTCTCCTGGTGCCGCCCGAGAACCACGAAGCCCTGGCCGCGGCCATCATGGAACTGCTCGACAATCCGGAGCGGGCGGCGGCACTCGGCCGGGCAGGTTACGTTCGGGTTCAGAAGAAATTCACCTGGCGGCGGGCCGCGGAAAAAACCGTGGCCGCTTACTACGAGGTGATTCGTGATCACCGCTGATCTCGATCGGGCCGGCCTGCGAAACGGCCAGAAGGTGCTCGACATCGGCTGCGGCAACGGGCGGCACACGGCGGCAGCCTACGGCCGCGAACGCGTCTTCGCCGTCGGAGCGGACCGCAACCCCGACGACCTGTGCGCGGCCCGCGACCGCCTCGAATTCCACGACCGTTTGAAGGCTCACGGCGGCGGCGCCTGGTGTCTGGCGGCCGCCGACGCCCTGGCGTTGCCCTTCCGCAGCCAAAGCTTCGATATCGTCATCGGCAGCGAGGTCCTGGAGCACATCCCCGACCACCACCGCGCGGTGCAAGAGATCGTACGCGTGCTGAAACCCGGCGGCACCCTGGTCGCCAGCGTGCCCCGCTGGTTCCCGGAAAAGATATGCTGGGCGCTTTCCCGGGAATACCACCAGGCCAACCAGGGCCACGTTCGCATCTACCGCACCGGGCCGCTTAGACGCATGATCGAAGCCAAGGGCGTCGTCTTTTTCCATCGCCACTGGGCCCACAGCCTGCACGCGCCCTACTGGTGGCTCAAATGCCTCCTGGGCCCCACCCGCACCGATGCCATAGCGGTCAACCTCTATCAGCGCTTCCTCACCTGGGACATCATGCAGCAACCGCGCCTCACCCGCCGTCTGGAGCACCTGCTCAACCCCATTCTGGGAAAGAGCGTCGTCCTCTATTTCCGCAAGCCGGCCTGACAGCTCGCATACCATCCACGGGCTGAAGACAAATCCTCGAAGTCACGGCAGAAAACCGGTCATTATTCCTAACTCCCCATGCTTGTTCAATTATTCGGTTGCGTCTCCATAAGTTATAGACTAAATTTTATTGATATCTCCCCTGCCGGCCCCGCCAACCGTCGCAATGACGAATGTCTCGATGAAATGCTGGATCAAAAGTGTCTCAAAATCATTGATCCCTATAATTATGCAGGTGCTGCATAATTACACTAATAAGCGCGTAAAGTAGAAAATGTTACAATGATGCAAATTCTAAATGAAAAGCACTACTACCTTTGAGATGCTGAATAATATGGATATCGATTAGATTCTGCCCATATCTTTAGTGACATTAAAAAGTGTCTCAAATAAAGCATTTCCGTCAAAAAATGGAAAACTAAATAATATAAATGTTGGGCCTCTAAAAACTAAAAATAGAAGATGGATATCAACAAGACAATCAGGGACAATTTCAAAAAATTATCACGTGGATTAATGCAACCGAACTATCCAGTTGCATATGAAGCTCATAAAATTTTATATGAAATCGGCCAGCCAGTTATCCCTATCCTTAAGGAAAAAATTTTTGATATTGAGTGGTCGAATTCAAAGTATAAAGAATTATCTGGTTATGTCTCGGGTCTATATTCATTACTCCATGATTTGGATGAAGATGAGGCACTTCGCATTTGCGAAAAAGTGATTTCAAATGGATGTCCCAAACATATAAAGTCAATTTTGAAATCAATTAACCAGTTTTCCGTTAAGAACTATAAAAGATACCATGTCAAAGGAATCGAAGTATTTGAACATATGCTTGTAGATGCTAAGTGCGATATTAGCCATTACTTAGATTCATGGATGAGCCAAATACCAGAAAATGATTTGGAATTTATCAGTCGGATATATGTTATAACTCGGGATGAAATAAACGCCTCTGGAACGTATACACCAATTCTAAACTCAATTGCTCTGCTATGGGAAAACTCGTACAAGGACAAATCGCTACTATTTAGGTTTTTTTCACGTGTAACAGAACTAGTTTTTTATCATGAAATCGGCCATCACAAACACAGGCATACTTTTGGGACCGATCCTGAGCAAGAAAAAGAGGCCGATAGATACGCCTTTGGAATTATGAGGAGGAAATATCCAATATTTTTTGGTTTTATAAAATTTCTTAGAATGATGGGATTGAAATCAAGCACAAACTACTACAGGTGGGGATTATAGACTTGAGCCCAACCTGTCACTGTACCGGACAGCAAGGGCCAAGCGGCCCTCGCTGCCGGTAAGCTTAGCCGTTATGGGCAAAATGATAATGAGAAGGCTACTAATTATATCCATAATTGCATCTTTCCATGTAGCCACATCGGTACATGCTGCTGAAAAAATTCCGAACTGGTTAAATTCGCTAATTGCCAAATTCAAATCAGAACAAGTAGGCGATCCTCCACGAGAGATTTGGCAGTATGAATATAAGGAAAAATTCGTTTATTATTTTCCAGAACAATGCTGTGATTTAGGAAGTGACTTGCTCAATGCCGATGGGATAAAAATCTGTTCACCAGATGGAGGATATGCAGGAGCAGGTGATGGTAAATGCATGGACTTCTTGTCGGAAAGAAAAAATGGCAGGCTGATCTGGAAGGACATACGAAAACCCACAAGTATGCGCCCATAACAAGGCGCTGAAAATCCGACGGGAAAACGCTAGCACGTTTTCCGCGTCTCAGCTAAGTCGTTAAGGCTGTAGATAAACTTTTTTAAAATACATCATTACTGTGTTAAAGCCACACTAGCCTTCCTAAATCCTTCCAGTTCTTCAAGATGAGCATTGAGTGGCCAACTATAAAAAATACTCCCGGAATCAGGAAAAGTTTATACCGATCTCATTTGAAGAGTCGCTTATCCCCGGTACATTTAAGCATGCCCTGGATCATTTGATCGACCATTGCGTCGACACCTCCGTGTTCGATCGTGGTTTTCAAAACGACGATACTTGAATTCTGATCTCGCAAGATTATTTTCCTACCGCATGCATGTTGCATGAACGTGAGCGAAAAAGCATCGAACAATATCTGGATAATTTGATGTTCCTTTTGACAAAAGCGAAAAACCAAATTTCGAAGGCGCAAATTGAGACATTGATAATGGTGCGGTGATCAAGCTCAACTAATAATGAATCGGGCCGCGAAATGGCGGTCGACAGTCCAATTCAGGCGTCATAAAAACCCACGACGGCAATGGATCTCATCATCGTCATCATAGCGACTGGCTTATACTCAGAGATGCTCCCCATCGCTCCTCTGCTATGGGGCTCAGCCTTGGGATTGTCGTTGTGGTATTTTTGTAGAAGACTTGCCCTTTCCGTTTACATTGCTATCGCAGCTGGTCTTTTTGTCATCGGCCTCTTTGCCGCTGAGCATGCGGAGCGCATATTTGCCCGGCAGGACGCCAGACCCATCGTGATCGATGAAATTTTGGGAATCTTTATCACGCTAACACCAGCTTCAAAATTACGACTGGGCTGGCTTTATGGGTTTCTGATCTTCATCATCTTGGATGGGATAAAACCGTTTCCGGCATCCTGGATCGATACCCATTGGCATGGCGGTTGGGGTATCATGATGGATGATTTAATTGCCGGTATCTATGCTTCTATCATTCTGTATACCGTAATATATTTCGTATCAAAAAAAAATGAACAGTCGTAATTGCCAAAGAGCAAAAAAATTGAATTGAGATTGGTTACACGCCAACTCTTGTGCGCGACTCTCACGTATTCAGCATTAAGACAGCGGTTAGCATCAGTATGAACGGGGCGACAAACAGGATTTTTTTTCAAGGGCGCATATGAAAGCAATCACACTCACCTACTCCGAAGATTTGATCAAGGAAACGGTTCGTGCCTACTGGTGGAAAAAAATTGGTTTTCTATTTATTTTCGCTCTGTTGGTTTTAACCGCCTTCCTCACCTATTTGCTTCTCAGAGGCGATCGTTCGTGGCTGGTGGGGGCGATCGGATGCATCGTTGTGCTGGGCGTTGCCGTCATTGTGGGAAGTTATTTGGTGTATTTAAGACATGCCAAATTGCGCTTTGAACGCATGGAGAAACCGGAAGCCACTCTGGAAATCGAGAACGATTCCTTCACGATATCCTCCGATTTCGGCGCGTCAACGATCAAATGGTCCACTATTGCTGAAGTTCAACAGACGTCCAACGCGTGGTTGGTGTATTTTTCCGAAACCGAAACAATGACGTTACCCCTAAAGACAATACCCCCGGACGCAAAGCGCTTTTTACGGACACAATTTAAAAAGCATCATATCAGATTGACTAAATAAGGCGAGCCATCGGGTGCCGCGAATCCTGCGCCACCGGTCGGCTTACCGCTAGACCAGGAAAGCAGGCTGCCATGAGTATGATCGGCAATCTCACCCGCATTCCCGAAGCAGTTCGGGTTGCGCTCC
>JASJCV010000092.1 GCA_030065275.1 Desulfobacterales bacterium
GACCCGACCCCTTCCCTGTTGCAGGTGCGAGATCTCTGCAAATACTATGGCCGCTATGTGGGCTGCCGCCGGATCGACTTCAACCTGCAGGCCGGAGAAGTCCTGGCCGTGGTGGGCGAATCCGGATCGGGCAAAAGCACCCTGCTGGCCTGCGCAGCCGGCCTCCTGGCGCCCAGCAGCGGCCAGGTCGTCTTCGACAGCACTGACGGTCCGGTGGATCTGTGTGCCTGCAGCGAGGTTCAGCGACGTCAGATCCTGCGTGCGGAGTTGGGCATCGTCCACCAGAATCCGCGCGACGGCCTTCGTCTGCGCATCAGCGCCGGGGGCAATATCGGCGAACGTCTGATGGCCAACGGCTGGCGGCATTACGGCCGCATCCGTGAAGCCGCCGGCACGTGGCTCGAACGGGTGGAAATCGACGCCGAGCGCCTGGACGATCTGCCCTCGACCTTTTCCGGCGGCATGCAGCAGCGGCTGCAGATCGCCCGGAGCCTGGTGACCCGTCCGCGCCTCGTGTTCATGGACGAGCCCACTAGCGGGCTGGACGTCTCGGTCCAGGCCCGCCTATTGGACATCCTGCGGCGTCTGGTGAGTGAACTGGCGCTGTCGCTGGTGTTCGTGACCCATGATCTCGGCGTGGCCCGGCTGTTGGCCCATCGCATGATGGTGATGCAACGCGGCGAGGTCATCGAAATGGGGCTGACCGATCAGGTGCTGGACGATCCGCAGCACCCTTACACGCAATTGCTGGTTTCTTCGATCCTGCGCAATTGAGACGATGACCCTATGGAACCGATTCTGAAAATTGACAGGCTCACCAAGCACTTCCGGCTGCACACCCAGGGCGGCACCCAAATTCCCGTTTTCGACGGTCTCGCGCTCGAGCTGTTTCCCGGTGAAAGCGCGGCCGTGTGCGGCCCCTCGGGCGTTGGCAAAAGCACCCTTTTAAGGCTGATTTACGGCAACTACCGGATCGGCGGCGGGAGAATTCACCTACGCCATCGCGGCACGGTCGTCGATCTGGCCGACGCCCCCGCTCACCTGATCCTGGATGTGCGCCGCTGGAGCGTCGGTTATGTCAGCCAGTTTCTGCGGGTGATCCCACGGGTGCCGACCCTGGACATTGTCATGGAGCCGCTGCTCCAGCGCGGTACGGCACCGGCCGAGGCGCGACAACGCGCCAGGGTCCTGCTCGAGCAGTTGCGCATCCCGCCGCGCCTGTGGCCGCTTTCGCCCACGACCTTCTCCGGCGGCGAACAACAGCGCGTCAATATTGCCCGCGGGTTTGCCGCCTTTTTTCCCCTCATGCTGCTCGACGAACCGACGGCCTCGCTCGACCCGGCCAACCGGCAGACCGTCCTTGACCTGATCGCGGCGGCCCGCCGCCGGGGTGCCGCCACCCTTTCCATCTTTCACGACCCGGCCGACCGCGAGGCCACGACGAGCCGGGCCATCGCGCTGGCGGCCGCCTGATGTCCGTGATGTACAATTACAGGAGGCATCCATGTCCGCCCCCTTGACCATCACCTCCGTCGTTCCCCGCCTGGCGCCCAGGTTCCGGAGCCGTTTGGGCCTCCGCGGACGGCCCCACACCGCGCGGCTAGCGCAAACCCTGCGGTCATGCCCGCGAGGGGAAACCGATGCACAGGACCGGCACCCATGAAATCCGATGTCTGCCTCTATGGCGGCCCGCTGTTCGACGGCCGTGATCTGATGCCCGAGGCGGCGGTTAGGTTCGATGCGGACGGTATAATCACGGTCACCCCGTCGGCCGAGCCCCGGCAAGCCGCCCATGCGATCGACGTCCGCGGCCATCTGATCGTTCCCGGGTTGATCGATCTGCACTGCGACGCCATTGAAAAATGCATCGAAATGCGCCCCGGGGCGTTATTCAATGCCGAATTCGCCCTCCAGGCGCTGGATCAGCGCCTGGCGACCTGCGGGATCACCACCTTCTGCCATGCCCTCAGTTTCGCGGACAACGAACTGGGGCTGCGGGCGCCGGAGGAAGCTGAAGCGCTGGTCGCCCTGATCAGAGCCTTCGACCGCGAGTCGCGCGGCAGCATCAAGCACCGGGTCCATGCCCGTTTTGAAATCGGCTCCGCGCGCAGCGCCGGCATCATTGAACGACTGATCGATACCGGACAGGTGGACTTGCTATCGTTTATGGACCACACCCCGGGCCAAGGACAGTTTAAAACCCTGCAGTCCTATATCGACTTTTACCGACGCAGCTATGAGGTGCCGGCCGACGAGGTCCTCGCCATGGTCGACCGCAAGAAAGACAACCGTCCCCGCGCCTGGGAGCAGGCCCGAAAGCTGGCCGCCAGCGCCCATGCGGCCGGAATTCCCATTTTGAGCCATGACGACGATACCCCGGAAAAGATTGCGCTGATCCAGCGCCAGAACGTCGGCGGGAGCGAATTTCCCATCAGCATGCATGCCGCCCAAGCCGCCCGTGATGCCGGATTGCATATCTTCATGGGCGCCCCCAACCTGGTTCGGGGGACATCGACCAACGGCCATCTCAAGGCCGCCGACACGGTGTCGCAAGGTCTTTGCCAGGGTCTGATCAGCGACTACTATCCCGAATGCTTGCTACAGACGCCGTTTCTGGCCGACGCCCGGCTAACGGTCGGGCTGCCGCAGGCCCTGCGCCTGGTCACCGCGGGACCCGGCGCCTTTCTGCAAGACGGGTTTGCGGCCGGATGCCTGCGGCCAGGCGCCAGGGCGGATATAATCGTGATCGACACGCGCCCGCGATGGAAGAAGGTCGTGCAGACCTGGGTGAACGGGCGCTGTGTCTACCGGGCGGAACAGGGCCTGGCGCTCGGGGTCGAGACGCCCGCAACAGCGATGTCTAGCGCCGGGCGTTGATGTCCTGACGGTCGACCACGGCCTGTAATTCAGGGCCGATGCCCGGTGCGGCCGCCACGATCTGCCATTGGCCGGGGCCGCTGGGTTGCGCCCGGAAATAGCCCCCGGCCGCGGCGAGGATGACCCGCGCCGCGGCGAAATCCCATGCGCGTACGCAACCCTGGACCAATCCGGACAGACGGCCGCTGGCCACATAGGCCAGGTCGAGACCGGTGGCGCCGAACAGTCGCATTTTACGGGTCCGCGCCGCCAGCTCGCCGCTGATGGCATGCATGCGGCGCATGGTCACGGGATCGCTGCCGAAACTGAACCCGACGACCGCCTCCTGGAGCTCCCGTTCCTGGCCGGGTGCGATCGGCCGCCCGTTGCAAAGTCCCGACCCGCCCGCCAGCGCTTCGAAGCGTTGATCCAGCACGGGCGCATAGACGACGCCCGTCAAGGGATATTCCCATGGGCTGGTGTCGATGCCGTCTTGACCGGGCGGATGAAAGTAGCAGGCCGCACAGGCGCAGAAATGGGGCAGGCCCAATGCGTAGTTCAGCGTGCCGTCAAGCGGATCAAGGTACCAGCGAAAGGCGGCCTCGGGACGAAGGCAGGCCTTTTCCTCGGCTAGGATGCCGTGATCCGGGAAGTCCTTCTGGATCACCGCAACCATGGCCTGCTGACAGTGGCGGTCGACGGCCAGTTTGAGATCATGCCGCTTGGCGGCATCGATTTGCAGCTCGCCGCCGAAGTGGCGCTTCTGGATCCGTCCGGCCGCACGGGCGGCCTTGACGGCGGTGGCGTGCAAACGCTGAAGCCAGGCCGGATCCAACGCGGGGGCATCCCCCGGCCGGGCTTGCCGGCAATCAGTTGACGACACGGGCATGGCGGGCCACGAAACGCTCGACATCCATCAATTCCCCAAAACGCCGGCGAAGGGTCTCCCGATCCCAGTCCCACCAGGCGATATCCAGGAGGGCCGCCGCTATCGCATCGGTGAAGCGACGGCGCAGCCGCCGCGCCGGTACGCCGACGACCACGTCGTAGGGCGCCACGGAACGACTGACCACGGCACCGGCTCCCACGACGGCGCCCGAACCGACCTGCACCCCCGGCAGGATCACGGCCCCGTGGCCGATCCAGACATCGTGGCCGATCATCACGCGCTGGCGGCGGCGCCATTCGAATACGGTCTGGTCGTCTTTGGCGTCGAAGCCGTACTGCCGACGGCGATAGGTGCAATGGTGCTGGGTGACCCGGTCCATGGGATGATTGGGCGGGTTGATGCGAACCCCCGCAGCGATGGAGGTGAACTTGCCGATCGAGGCGCACCAGATCTGCGTATGCCTCCCCGCCACGTAGCTGTAGTCGTCCAGGATCGATTCCTGAAACGTCGTATAGGCCCCGATCTCGGTCCACTCGCCAACTTTGCTGTCGACCACGGTGGCGGTGGGATGGATGCAGGGGGCGGTCCCCAAAACAGGCCGTTTTCCGGCTTCGGGGTCCCAGTCCGGGCGCTGGTCGATTGTTTGAAGCATGCCCGCTGTCTGCACGATGCGGGTTACCCGCGTGTTCGAGGGCGGTTAGATTTCGGTGAGGCGCGCGCTGCCCCGGTGGCAACGCCTTGAGCGGGAAGTTGAGAAGGAATCATCGAAAGACGATAAAGCAGGCTAGAACGATGAGGGTGGGAACCGTCGCCGCGGCGAGAAGATAAAGGGGCGAAATGCCGTTGCGGAAGTACTTCTTGAGGATGCTCTGCCCGGCCGGATTGGGCGCGTTGGCGATGATGGTCAACCCGCCCCCGGCCACCGCTCCGGCCACTACCGCATATTTGAGATCGGGGGTCAGGTCCGGCACCAGGGTGCTCAAATAGGTGATGGCGGCATTGTCGTTGAAAGCCGTCAGCACGGTGGCGATCAGCATCAGGGGAATGTCTGCCAGGGCTCCCAGCACCGGTGCGATCCACCACCCCTGCACCCCGCCGTGGATCACCAGCCCTCCCAGGAAGAACCCGACCAGCAGCGGCGGCTTGAGATCGATCCGGTTCTGGTAGGGCGCGGTCACCTGAGAGAAACCCAGGAAGAAGAGCACACCGGGAACGAATATGGCCGGGTCGTGGGCATTGACGATGGTCCAGCCCATGAAGACGACATGCATGCCGATGACCCAGCCCGGCACCGGATCGTCGCGGTTGTCCCATTCCGGATCCCGGTAGCGCGGCCTCTGGTCTTCGGGCAGCAGACCCGGAAAAGTCCGGCGCAGGTTCTGGCGCTTGATCTCCTCGAAACGGGTATCGAAAGCTTCGCGCGCTAGCTTCAAGTCGATGGGGCTGTTGCGGATATCGTCTTTGTATTTGTCCCAAAGCCGCTTCTCAATGGCTTTCTTCAGGGCGGCATAGCGGCTTTCCACCGCCCAGCGAAACCCCAGTTCTTCGCCGAGCTCAACCCCGGTGCGCTCAAATTCCGGTTCGAATTCGCTGCGATGAATGTAGGTGCGCTGGATGTCGTCCTTGAGACTCGTCAGCGTAAAGTTCTTCTCGAGCGCGGCCAGTTCGCGACGGAAGATAAAAAAGTAGAGGCCATTGGAAAGCACAATCGCCAGGGCGGCTTTCCAGCCGAAATGCGCCACCATATAGCTCATGTCCCACTTCCACGGCCCGGCCACCATCAGCACGGGTGGCGCGGCGAAATGCGACAGGGTGCCCCCCACCGAGACGTTGACGAAGAGAAGACCCATGGTGGCATATTTGAACGGGCGCGTAGGTGCCAAATCGTAGAACTTGCGGGCCAGGAGCAAGGCGCAGATCGTCATGGCCGCAGGCTCCGTAATCAGCGAACCCAGCATGGGGCCCAACGTCAAAAGGGTCAGCCACCAGGCCTTGAGGGTGCCGCCCAGCGTCCGCGCCACCTCCGCCAGGGCGGCTTCGGCCAGTTTGAGGATGGGGCGCGTGGCAGCCAGGGTCATAATCACCACCACGAACATCGGTTCCGTAAAGTTCACCCGCTGGGTGATGTAGAAGTGCAGCGTGTCCCAGTCGTAAAACAGGAAGATGGTCCAGGTCAGGACGGCGGCCCATAGGCCGAAGACCACTTCGATCTCGCCCAGGAAATGAAAAATCTCCGCGCCGATATGCACGCCGTAGCGCTCGGCGGCGCCCATGGCGATCCGCTCCCGATGCCGCTGGCTCCAGCGATGGGAAATGGCCATGAAACGGCTGGTCAGAAAAGTGTGCAGGATGGCGGCCATAAAAATGATGGTGGCCACCAGATTAAAGGGTTCCTGACGGACGCGGTTGGCAATGATCGCCGGCAGACCATCTTCGGGGTGATCACCGTAGCTGTCGAGGGACTTGGGGAATACGATCGATTTGTGCGACGCCGAGGGGCCGCTGGATAACGCGGGCCGGGCCGCCGTCGCGATGGCGACAATCACCAGCACACCGAACAACACAGGCCCTGTCCAACGCACCATTCCAGGCGCTCCTCTCGTCAACGGTCGCAGGGATGAGGGTGGAGGGTCATCGAGACCGGATCATGAGGTCTCGGGCCGCGGGCCAAGCGCCATGCTCAAAATCGCCCGCCGCGGAGCGGTCATCCGGGCGGGCGCATGGACTCACGTTCGATGCCTGCGGTCAGGCATCCTGCTGCCAGTAGGGATTGATAAGATCTTCGAAGATCGTCATGGCGGCCTCGGATCCCATTCCGGTGGCAGTGACAATCTGTTTGTAGCCGCCCTCGACGTCACCGGCGACGTAGATCCCGGGGATATTGGTACGGTGCTTGGCATCCCGGGCGATATAGCCGTCCTCGTTGAGCTCGATACCGACCTTCTGGGCCAGTTCAACCGCCGGCTCATAGCCGATGGCCAGAAAGACCCCATCCACGGCCAGGGTGGAGAGCTCATTCGTCTGGTTGTTGATCAACTCGACCGCGTTCACCCGTTCATCGCCCAGAATGTCTTTGACCTCTGTGTTCCAGAGCACGGGGATGCCGGTTTCCCTGAGATTCTTGCCCAGGTGCTCCTGAGCGCGCAACTGGTCGCGCCGATGGACCAGGGTCACGTCCACCCCCATGTGGTATAGATGCAGGGCCTCGGTAACGGCGGAGTTGCCGCCACCGACCATGACGACTTTCTTACCTTTGAACAACGGCCCGTCGCAGGTGGCACAGTAGCTTACGCCGCGCCCGTTGAGCCGCGACTCGCCCGGTACGCCCAGATGGCGGTGGCTGGCGCCGGTGGCCAGCAGTATGGTTTTGGTCATGAAACGACGCCGCGTGGTGATGACTTCGTGCGGTGTGCCCGGTTTGATGTCGACAACCTTCTCACCCTGGAAGATCTGGACGTACTCAAGGGCGTGGTTGACCATGATGTCCACGAGCGTCTTGCCGCCCACCTGAGTGAAACCGGGATAGTTTTCGACGATCGGCGTCAGGGCCACCTGGCCGCCCAGCGCGTCGGCTTCCACCAGAGCGGTTTTGAGACCGCTGCGCACGGCGTAGATCGCTGCGGTCAGCCCGGCGGGCCCACCCCCTACGATCGTCAGATCGGTTTCCACCACCTCGGCGTCCACATCGGGGATAAAAATCGTCTGCGGTTCGATCTTCTGCAGTGAGCTCATAAAGACTTCTTCGGCCTGGGCGCCCTGACCGATAAGCGTCTCGTTGGCGTAGGCCACCGGCACGCTGTGCGCCGAATATTGCTGAGCGATGTCGGGCCGGCACTGGATATCAATCAGCTCCAAGGAGATCAGATCGGGACGGGCCACTGCCGCCTTGGCGGCATTGACCGCCTCCTGCGGGCAATAAGGGCACGACGGACTGATAAACACTTTGATGTTGCGCGGGCCGTCAATCCGCTCCAGAACCTTGAGGGATTGATCGCTGGCATTGCTTTGTCCCGAGCCCACCAGAAGCATCAGTTCCAGGAATGTCCGGGCCTCTTCCCCCATGGGGGCCCCGACCCAGCGGATATTGTATTGGTCCGGTGCGATGACTAGGGTTGGCGACACCGTGACGTTGAGTTCGCGCGCTTTTTCGTGGTCCAGGTCGTACTCCCGCAACGTGATGCGGTCGGTCAACTCACGAAAGGCGCGAATGACCTGACGGTTGGCCTGGGCAAAAACGTCGTCTTGGCTTCGCTCCGTAAAGAGCAGAAGCGGAATGTCGTTTGGCATTTGCGCAAAGGTTGCTCGCAGCTGCTGGAGAAAAGCTTCACCGTCCTGTCGGTTTGGGTGGGCTTGCGCTTCCATACCTGCCGTTTCCATATCGGTTAATCCTCCTTCGACACCTTGTCTCGTCTTCAGGGTGTTGATTGGTTGCCGTTGTTTGCTGATTTGCATCGGCAAACACAATGTGTTAGCCGATATTTGCTGGTCACAAGGCACGATGTTTGGTTGAGGCCGGCCCCATACCAAAGTACACCAATTCCCAAGGCACAGCGTTATGAATATAGGTCAGAAAACAAAAATGGCAACGCCCCCGACCCGGGTTGTCATCGGTGTCATGGGCGGCGGCAGCGCTGATGCCTCGCAGGAAGCCAAGGCCTACCGTTTGGGGCGACTGATTGCCGCCCGGGGCTGGGTGTTGCTGAACGGCGGCCGCTCCGCCGGCATCATGGAGGCCTCCGCACGGGGTGCCAGCGAGCGCGGCGGTATCACTGTCGGTGTCCTGCCGGACGCCGATCGTCGCCATCTTTCGCCCTTCATCCAGATCCCCATCCTGACTGGCATGGGGAGCGGCCGCAACTACATCAACGCCCTTTCAAGCGACGTCGTCGTCGCCTGCCGCGGGGGGGCCGGCACCGTTTCCGAGGTGGCCCTGGCCCTCAAGCATGACCGTCCCGTGGTCCTGCTGGATTTTGACCTGACCCGCACCTTCCCCGCCGAGGCCGAAAGAGGCTGCCTGCGATGGGTGGCCACCCCCGAAGATGCCATGCAGGCCATCGAGGCCTTCCTGCCGGCGGCACCGCCCGTCACCTGATGGTTGCCTTTTCGGCGTTGCCGCGTTTCAGGTCCGGCGCTGTTGCCAGAAGGCCTCGGCCAGGATCAGGTCCTCCGGGCAGGTGATTTTGATGTTGGTGCGGCTGCCTGGCACAATATGCACCGGCTTGCCCAGGCGCTCGACCAGTTGGGCGTCGTCGGTCCCCCGGAAGCTTTCCTGACGGGCCTTGCGGTGGGCGGTCCGAATCAGGGCCAGCCTGAAACCCTGCGGGGTCTGGGCCTGCCAGACCGCATCGCGCGGCAACGTCTTGATGATGCGGCCGTTCGGCCTGGCCTGTTTCAGGGTATCGGCCGACGGGATGGCCGGAACACAGGCGCCATGATCCGCAGCCTTCGCCAGACAGGTTCGGAGAAGATCGACCGTAACCAGCGGGCGCACCCCGTCGTGGATCAGAACCACGTCGTCATCCCGCCCGCGGCAAGCCTCAAGGCCGGCGCATACACTTTCCTGGCGCTCGCTGCCGCCAGCGACCACGCTGACATGGTCTTCCATACCAAGGGGCGCAATCACTTCGCGGCGGCAGGCGTTCATGGCATCCGCCGCCACCACCAGAACGATTTCTTCAAAGGATGCGCTCTGGCGGAATATCTCCAGGGTGCGCCCCAGGATGGGCACCCCTCCCAGGAGGCGATAGGGTTTGGGCACGCCGTCGCCCATGCGCCGGCCGCTTCCGGCCGCCACGACAATGGCCCAGTTCATGGTCGCCGTCCGGGATTCGCAGCCAGCAGGCGAGGAAGCGATAGCACAAGGGAGCGCATAAAACGAAAATCCTTCATCAGCGCAGGTAGAGCAGTTCTTTGGGCAAGGGCACGCCTTTGCCCATGGTATCCTCCCCGTAGTTGACGCCAGCCAGAATTTCAATATCGTTGAGGGCCCGGGTGTCACCTTCGAAAGTCACTTCGGTGATGTTTTCCTTGTTGATTTTTCCTCCGGCCCACTGGATATCCAACACACTGCTGGCATCGAAGCGGTCTTCGCCGATGCACAACTCGACCTGTCCGCCGTAGTGCTGGACGATCTTGGCAACCAGTAGACTGGGACGGCTGTGAAACCCCAATTTGACGGGAATGCCCACCGTGATTCGCCCGCGTTCGATATTGGCATTGAGAATATCCTTGGCCAGCGCCCTGCCGGTATTCAAAAAATGGCAGGCGTAGAAGAGCCCATAGTTGATTGTGCGATCCAACAGCGCCTTCGGGTCGATGAGCGCATAGAGACGCTCCTGGACTTGGCGGTAGATGTTCTTGAAACTGGTGGCGTGCTGATGGCGCTCGTAGAAATGCAGAAGCCTCCCGGTTAGCTGCAGGAGATGAAACACCACCGAAAAATGGCTGCGAAGCTGCTTGAGTTTGCGGTTGCCGTAGCGGTATCCGCCGTGGATGACGTAGGAATCAAAGGCCGACTGCAGGTTGTGCACGAGCATCTCGAACCGCCTCACCTGGACTTCGTTGACCTTGTCGGGTACGATTGTAAGGATTTTCTCCAGGGGATACGGCTCAAAGAATCCCAGTTGGTCGAACTTCTGACCGATGCTTAAAAATTCACTGGCGATTTTAACGATGTGCTGTTTCTGCAGGTCCTTGTTTTCGTCGTCGATATCGTAGGCCAGCATTTCGGCCGAAGCGATGCTGGGAAACTTGGCCGGGTCGAAACCCCGCTCGGGTTGCGGGATGTCCAGCCGCCGGGCCTCTTCAATAATAGCCGGGGCCAGGTTCACCAGACAGGTATTCAGGAACTCAAGGGTTTTTTCACCTTGAACGGCAAAGGCGTCGGCGTCCGGAAGATCGTAGAAGACCAGGCGGTTGGCGATATGCTTCTGGGAGTACGCCCCCAGACTGAGATGCCTTACGGCCGCCGTGAGTTCACGGTAGAAAAACCAGTCGGTATTGTTTTTGGCACCATGGAAGTCCAGAAAGTCTTCCATGAGCTGCGTGGTGCCGATCAGCTTGGAATAGAGCTTTTTGGTGAAGATCAGCCGCCGGTCCCGCGCCTGGGAAATATAGACACAACATTTGAGGTAGTCATGGGAGAAAATGCTCACTTTCTCCTGGTAGGAGATGGCACCCGCCTGTTCCGCTTGCATACTTCTTCCGATCGATAGCGTTGGGAGAAAGCCGGCCGTGACAGGCCGGCCAAGCGAAAACGGCCAGAGCAGCCCGTAAGCCGAATTCTGTTTCCAACCCCGGTTGCCCGGAGCCGGACGGCGATCATTCATCTGTGGGCGGCGGTTGCCCGACGCCTCCTGCGACCTACCCGGGAGCTCGGACGGGCCGCCCTCAAGCGCTCCTCTATTTGGTCTTGCACCGGGAGGGGTTTACCTAGCTTCCCCGGTCGCCCGGGGAACTGGTGCGCTCTTACCGCACCGTTTCACCCTTACCCCACCCGGCCGGCCGATCGGCCTTCCGGGTGTGGCGGTCTGCTCTCTGCTGCACTTTCCTTCGCGTTGCCGCGACTCCGCGTTACGGAGCTCCCTGCCCTGTGGTGTTCGGACTTTCCTCCGGCACACACGTGCCAGCGATCGCCTGGTCTGCTCTGACCGTTCGTTTACCGTTGATTGACACCGCTGCACATCGCCGGTCTTGCAACCCCGCATATTGACGGGGGCCTGACATGCGATGCGTCACGAATTATCCCAATATAGAATTCTAAAGCAGAAGGGACATAATTTCAAACTATCGAAGCGCTGCAACTCGTTGTACATTTGCGGCGGAATGTTCATGTGGCAGGCCATGCAGATCGCGTTCTTGACCGGTGCCAGCGCGCGGCCGTCGGGTGTCTGCTTTTTGACCTTGACGAATTTGTCCAGCAAGCGGCCGTCGACACCGGCGGCCATCTGCTCCCACTCGCGGGAGAGTTCGGCGTGGCGGGACTCGCTCGTCGAGGCTTCCTCCTGAACGCTCTGGATATCGGCCGCCACCTGCTCCCTGATCTGAGCGAGTTCCTTTTCTTTGGCCGCAATGGTCTCCGCGAGGGTTTCCATCTGGTCCATGCACGCGATCATTTCATCTTCAATTTGGGTCTTGCGGGTCCGCAGCTGTTCTTCTTCCTTGATCAGCGACTGGTATTCGCGTTCGGTTTTCACGGAACGCCGTTTGGCTTCAATTTTAGTGATCAGGGTGTCGTTGGTCTGGATCTGCTCTTCATAATCGTTGTAAAGCGCTTTAGTGGCCTGCAGGGCCTGTTTTTCCTTTTCGACGTCTTCGGCAAAGGCGTTCAGCTCGTTTTCCAGCTCGGACACCCGGGCGGCCACGGCGTTCAGGGTTCGCTGCACCTCAATCTTGTCGAATTCGATGTTCTGGAGACTGATCAACATTTCAAATTGCGCTTGCGTGATGGCTGTCATGATCCTTCGGCCGGCTCCTTCTTTGGTTGGCAGTGTCTTTTGCAGGGCCGCGGCCGGGTGTGCGGGCCGACGGCCAATTGGGCTTGGGCTTCATGCCGTGCATGGCCGGCCCCGGCAGCGCGGCCCCGCGACCATTGGTTGGGGGGCTGTCGATCGCCGCGGCCTGAACGCCCTAAAGGGTCATAAAAGGAGTTTGCTCGCACGCCGCCGCCGTGACGATGACGTCAAGTCCTTGTTTTATAAGCCGGTCACCCAGCAACGCAGCCAGGCGCCCGACGATGATGTGTTCTGATTCGAAATGGCCGATATCGATCACCCCGCGCCCATGGGCCTCGATTTCCCGCGCATCGTGATAGCGGACGTCGCCAGTGACATAGACATCGGCGGGCGAATCCAGGAACGAGGCGATCAGGCTTGCGCCGCTGCCGGAGCATACCGCCACCTGCCGCACGGGGCCCTGCGGCTGGCCGGCGTAGCGTATGTGTGCCAACCCCAGGCGGGTCCTGATATCGCGGACCAGGGATTCAAAAGCCATCGGCTGCGCGAGGGCGCCCACACGGCCCAGCCCGACGTTGCCGTCATCGACGGTCGGCTGCAGGACAGTGGCGTTCTGCAGCGCCAGAAGATCGACCAGGACATCATTGATCCCACCGGATACGCTGTCGAGGTTGGTGTGGGCCGCGATGACGGCCACACGTTTGTCAACCAGCCGCTGGATGATTCGCCCCGTGGCGGTGGCGAGGTCCAGGCAGCGCAAGGGGCGGAAAATCAGGGGATGATGGGTGATGACCGCCGCGGCACCCTCACGGATGGCCTCATCGACGACCGCCAATGTCGGATCAAGGGCGACGAGCACTTTGTTTACGGGCCATGCAGGATGCCCCACCTGCAGTCCGACATTGTCCCAATCTTCCGCGAGGCGTGCGGGCGCCAAGGCTTCCAGGACCTCAATGATGTTCTGTATCCGGGTCGTCATGGCCTTCCTCGGAACACCGGATAAAAAAAGCGTGGTTCAGAAATGAACCACGCTGGTGGACGCTGGAGGCCGGGGTCCTCGTCAGGCCGCCGGCTTGGATCAGCGCACCGGACGTTTCGCCCGGATCGCACTGGTGACGCCAAATTCAACATTCAAACCTACCTCGCCGAGAACCACGTTTCTCCCCCCACAGGCCATCTTCGACTGCGCTGACGGACAGTCGTGCGCGCCGAGGGGAATGATACGGAAGCAGGGATATGGGCCCACCTGGGATCGAACCAGGGACCTACCGGTTATGAGCCGGTGGCTCTACCAACTGAGCTATGGGCCCCATAAGCGGGCCGCAAGGGCCGGGGGCGGACCGCGGCGTTCGTTTGTGGCCTCCGTTTCACGCCCTCCGGAATAACCGCAACCTCATACTGAAGGGCGGCAACCCGGTCCGAAGCGAGCCCTGTCCTATCCTTCCATATCTTATTTGTCAAGACAACCATTGTTGCAGGACCGTCGCCCAACAACGCTTTTTTTGTGTCCTGTCTCGGTCGCATCCTCTGACCGACGCCCCCCTCCGAACCGGCCCTCAATTCTCGATAAAGTGCTTCAGTTTCTTGCTGCGCGTCGGATGGCGCAGCTTGCGCAGCGCTTTGGCCTCGATTTGGCGGATACGCTCCCGGGTGACGGCAAAATCCTGCCCGACCTCTTCGAGGGTGTGGTCGGCTTTCTCACCGATACCGAAGCGCATTCGCAGCACCTTCTCTTCACGCGGTGTCAAAGTGGCCAACACCTTGCGAGTCTGTTCGGCCAGGTTCAGATTCACGGCCGCATCCGAGGGCAGCATAAACTTCTTGTCTTCGATAAAATCCCCCAGATGGCTGTCTTCCTCTTCGCCGATGGGGGTTTCCAGAGAAATCGGCTCACGCGCGATCTTGAGCACCTTGCGGACCTTTTCCAGCGGGATCTCCATCTTTTCGGCGATTTCCTCGGGTGAAGGCTCACGCCCCTGCTCCTGAACGAGATACCGCGAGGTGCGAATCAGCTTGTTGATGGTCTCGATCATATGGACAGGAATCCTGATGGTGCGGGCCTGGTCGGCAATGGCGCGGGTGATGGCCTGGCGGATCCACCAGGTGGCATAGGTGCTGAATTTGTAGCCCCGCCGGTATTCAAATTTGTCGACAGCCTTCATCAGGCCGATGTTGCCCTCCTGGATCAGGTCGAGAAACTGAAGCCCCCGGTTGGTGTATTTCTTGGCAATGCTGACCACGAGCCGCAGATTGGCCTTGGTGAGTTCACTCTTGGCAAGTTTGGCCCGGAAGCGCCCCTCGTCCACGCTGGCGATGATACGTTTGAGCACGCGGTTCTTGGCCTTGATGGCCAGTTCCTTTTCCGTAATCTTGTCCTGGACGGCACGCAATTCCTTGTAGAGCATGCCCAGATCTTTCTTGGTCAGATCGCAACGCTCCTTGGCCCATTTGACGAAACGCGTCTCCGAAGTCAAATGGTTGCGCAATTCCCCCACCGGAGCATCGATGGTGTCCGCATACATGCTGATCGCCTTGTTCATCGAGTCGAACCACTCGATCTGGTTGCGAATGATGTTCTCGATCCGGTCGATGACGCTGCTTTCCAGGCGCCACTCCTTGAGCAGGTCGAAGATCTTGACGGTGCGCCGGTTGATCGCCCGGCGAATTCGGCGCTGCTCGTCCGGTTTCAAACCGGTTTTAAAAAGTTTCTCGCGCCGCTTGTGGTTTTCTTCATTGATTTCGCGTATCGCCTCGATGGTCGACAGGAATTTTTCGGTCTGATCCGACTCGTCCAGCAGGCTGTCGCCCTCGTCGACGTCCCGCAGCACGTACTTGGGTCGCAGGGCGCCATTGTGAATATGCTCGCCCAGTTCAAGGATACAATCGACCGCCGTGGTCGTGTCCAGGAGCGCCCGCAGCACCTCCTGTTCACCGAATTCGATTTTTTTGGCGATCTCGACTTCGCCCTCCCGGCTGAGAAGCGTGACATTGCCCATCTCGCGGAGGTACATTTTCACGGGATCCGTAACCGTGCCGAAATCCGGCAGACTCGAATCCTCGGTTTTGACCTTGGCGGTCTGCCCGGCCTTGCTTTTGGTGGTGAGGCTGCCCTTGTTTTTATCGACCACCTCGATGTCGTACTCGTCGAACATCATCAGGGTATCGTCGATCTGGTCGGGCGTGAGCAGGGCGTCCGGCAGGGCGGCGTTGATTTCTTCATAGGTTAGAAAGCCCTGTTCCTTGCCGCGTTTGACCAGGCTTTCCAACGCCTTGTGCACGGCCTCCTTGCCATCTTTGAGATCGACCTTGGCGGGAGGGCTTTTTTTGACGGCTTTGGCGACCTTGGCTTTGGCAACCGTCGGACTGACGGCCTTTTTGGCGGGAGCCTTTTTCGGGGAGACCTTTTGAGCGGGGACTTTTTTCGCGGCGGCCTTTTTCACGGCTTTGGGAGCGAGCGTTTTGGGCGCGGCCTTCTTGGCGGCGCTCGCCACCTTTTTGGACTTGACCGCCGTCGTTTTCTTGGCCACGGCCTTTTTGACGGCCGCAGGCTTTTTAGCAGTGGTCTTCAGGACCTTCTTAGGCGCTGCTTTCTTCTTTACCGCCGCTTTTTTCGGCTTGGCGCTGGTGTCATCCTTCTTGATTACGGCTTTTTTTGCCATTAAAAATTGCC
>JASJCV010000093.1 GCA_030065275.1 Desulfobacterales bacterium
TGCGGTTCCGGCGGCGCCTCGTCCCGGTAAGTGATACCCAGCCCGCCGCCCACGTCCACGACCTCGATTGCGATGCCTTCGGCGGCCAGGTCCGCGATCAGGCCCCTGAGGCGCAGCAGCGCATCCCGGAACGGCTCGGCCGTCGTGATCTGCGAGCCGATATGGCAGTCGATGCCTTTGACAGCCACATTCTCCATGGCCTGGGCGGTTCGGTAGACCGTCATGGCGGTTTGGCGGTCCATGCCGAACTTGTTTTTCTTGAGGCCGGTGGAGATATAGGGGTGGGTGCGGGGATCCACGTCCGGATTGACCCGCACGGCAATGGGGGCACGCACGCCCATCTGCCGCGCACGCTGATCGATCAGCGCGAGCTCTTCGGGAGATTCGACATTGAGCATGAAAATGCCCGTCTCCAGGGCGTAGTCGATCTCTTCCGCGGTCTTGCCCACCCCGGAGTAAACGATCCGCGACGGAGGGAACCCGGCTTTGAGCCCCCGATAGAGCTCGCCGCCCGATACGATGTCCAACCCGCTGCCAAGGCGCGCAAAAAGCGCCAGGACGGCCAGGTTGGTATTGGCCTTGGCCGAATAGCAGATCATGCGGTCAAGGCCGTCGAAGGCCCGGTCCAGGGCCTTGTAATGCCGTGTCAGCGTGGCGTGGCTGTAGAGATAGAACGGCGTGCCCACCGCCTCGGCGATCGCCGCCACGGCCACGTCCTCGCAGTAAAGTTCTCCGTTGCGATAGTCGAAATGATGCATCGCTATTTCTCCTCAAAACCAATTAATCCTTCGCAGACACAGCCCTTGGCCGCAGCCAATCGTCCTGAGAGGGAAAAAAGATCGCTGTGTTTGTCGGCATCATTATGGCCCTTCCTTCCGCGCCGAGCGTCGACGGTGCGGACGGGCCTATCCCGCGGACCTGTTTGAGCGAAACGCGTTTCCGCAGAATATCGGATCGCCCCTGTTATTCCATGGTTATTCTGACCAGATTCGAGTCCGCTCCCAGCAGGCCGTGTTGATTGAAGGCCACGACCTTGAAGGTATAGCGCATCCCGGAGCGTTTGGGCTCACGAAAGCTCAACACCTCCTTTGCCCCCAATTCGCGGTAGATCTTTACCAATCCCACGCGACGGAAAAGAATCGGGCAGTCCGCGCAGACTTCGCCGTCGGCCGGCTCCTCCGCCCGGTAGACGTAAAACCCCTGGGCCGCCTGATCCCCTTTGCGTTCGAGACCGGCCGTGGTCCATTCCAGCAGGATGTCCTCGCCGGCCGGGGTCGCCCGCAGATCATTGACCCCCTGGGGTGTCTTGACCTCGGGCAATTGGGGCGATTTTTTGATCCCGCACCCCCCGGCAACCAGAACGACGGCCACGACGGCCAACCCGGCGAGCCCGCGGGCGAAGCCGTGACGATGGGCCCGCATCAGTCGGCGCCTCCGGGTGTGCCCCCCGGGACTTCCGTGTGCAGGTCCGCGCGCGCCTTGGTTATCGCCGCCTTGACGCTGGCCGTGCCCGTTCCGCCGGCCGAGGTGCGGCGATCCACGACCTGGTCGAGTTCGAGCGCCGCATAGACCCCGTCGTCGATCCGATCCGAAAACGACTGCAGTTCCTCCAGGCTGAGCGCCTGCAGTTCCTTGCCCTGGTCGAGGGCATGAGCCACGGCCCGGCCGACCACGGCGTGGGCTTCGCGGAAGGCGAGTCCGCGGCCCACCAGGTAATCGGCCAGGTCGGTGGCGTTCAGAAAGCCGCGTTCGCTCTCGCGGCGCATGGTTTCGGTGTTGAAACGGATATGCGGCAGCATGCGGGCGACCACTTCGATAACCGCCTTGAGGGTGTCCACCGTGCTGAAGAGCGCGATCTTGTCTTCCTGCATGTCACGGTTGTAGGCCAGGGGCAGCGATTTCATCGTGGTCAGCAGCGCCATCAGGTCGCCGAAGACGCGCCCGGTCTTGCCGCGCACCAGTTCGGGCACGTCCGGGTTTTTCTTCTGTGGCATGATGCTGCTGCCGGTGGCGAAAGCGTCCGGCAGTTCGATGAAGCCGAATTCGGCGCTGGACCAGAGAATCAGTTCTTCCGCCAGGCGGCTGAAATGCACCATGCAGATGCTGGCCGCCGCCATGAATTCGAGCATGAAATCCCGGTCCGCCACGGCGTCCATGCTGTTGGCCGCCATCGCACGGAAACCCAGCGCAACGGTGGTCGCCTCGCGGTCGATCGGAAAGGTCGTTCCCGCCAGGGCGGCACAGCCCAGCGGGTTGACGTCCATGCGGGTGCGGGCGTCGCCAAAACGGCCGCTGTCGCGGGTGAACATCTCGTAGTAGGCCATCAGGTGGTGGGAGAGCAGCACCGGCTGGGCCCTTTGGAGGTGGGTGTAGCCGGGCATGACATGGCCGAGTTGATCGGCGGCCATGTCCACCAGCACCCGACGCAGCGCCATGAGCCGGTCGATGACGGCCCCGGTCTCCGCACGCAGGTAGAGGCGCGCGTCCACGGCCACCTGGTCGTTGCGGCTGCGGGCGGTGTGAAGCTTGCGGGCCACCGGCCCCACGAGCTGCCCCAGGCGGTCTTCGATGTGCATGTGGATGTCTTCGAGGCGATCGTCGTAGGTGAAGCGGCCCGCTTCGATCTCCTGCCGAATGGCGGCCAGCCCCTCCACGAGGGTGGTCATCTCCGCTTCGGTGATAATGCCCGCCCCGGCCAGCATGCGGCAGTGGGCCATGCTGCCCTCGATGTCGTGGCGGTAGAGCCTTCGGTCGATGGCGATCGAGGAGGTGAACTTCTCCACGACCTTGTCGGTCCCTTCGGCGAACCGGCCGTCCCAGAGTTTTTCGCTCATCGCTTCCCTACCCCAGCTTCTTTGCCAGCATGCTTTCAATCCTGAGCCGCAGTGCGTTCAGGCGGATGAATCCTTCGGCGTCCTCGTGGCTGTAAACCTCGTCGTCCTCGAACGTGGCGAAGTCCTCCCGGTAGAGGGAACGCTCGGACTTGCGCCCGGTCACCTGGCAGTTGCCCTTGTAGAGTTCCAGGCGCACGACGCCGGACACGTTCTGCTGGGTCTGGTCGACCATTTGCTGCATGATCCGCATTTCCGGGGAGAACCAGAACCCGTTGTAGATCAGGCGGGCGTATTTGGGCACCAGGGAATCGCGCAGATGGAGAACTTCGCGGTCCATGGTGATGGACTCCATGGCCATGTGGGCCGTGCGCAGGATGGTGCCGCCGGGCGTCTCGTAAACGCCCCGCGATTTCATGCCCACGAAGCGGTTTTCCACCAGGTCGACCCGACCGATCCCGTGACGGCCGCCCAGCGCGTTCAGGCGGGTCAGCAAGGCCGCTGGCGAGAGGGCTTCGCCGTCGATGGCCACTGGGTCGCCGGCCTCGAACGTCAGCTCGATGGTCTCGGGCTGGTCCGGGGCCGCCTGGGGCGAAGCCGTGACCGTGAAGATATCTTCGGGCGGCGCGGTCCAGGGATCCTCCAGCAGGCCGCCCTCGTAGCTGATGTGCAGCATGTTGCCGTCCGTACTGTAAGGTTTGGCGTGTGTCGTGGGTACGTCGATGCCGTGCTTCTTGGCAAAGGCCATCAGCGCCGTACGCGAATTGAGATCCCATTCGCGCCAGGGCGCGATGATCTTGATGCGCGGGTTCAGCGCCAGGTAGCCCAGCTCGAAGCGCACCTGATCGTTGCCCTTGCCCGTGGCGCCGTGGCTTACGGCATCGGCGCCTTCGGCCGCGGCAATCTCCACCTGGCGCTTGGCAATCAGCGGGCGGGCGATGGACGTCCCCAGAAGATACGTCCCCTCGTAGATGGCATTGGCGCGGAAGGCGGGGAACACATAATCGCGCACGAACTCCTCCCGCAGGTCCTCCACATAGGCCTTGACAGCACCGGTTTTATGGGCGTTGGCTTCCACATGCGCCATGTCGTCCACCTGACCCAGATCGGCTGAAAAGGTCACCACGTCACAGTTGTAGGTCTCGATCAGCCAGCGCAGGATGACGGACGTGTCCAGTCCGCCCGAATAGGCCAGCACCACTTTGTTGACTTGCTTGCTCACGGTCTCTTAAGCCTCCGTTATAAAATTGCGTCCAGACATTCAATGAGTGCATCGATCTCGTGCGCGCCGATAATCAAGGGCGGGGCAAACCGCAGCACGTTGCCCTGGATGCAGTTGATCACGAAGCCGCGCTCCAGGCAGCGGTCCACGATGGGCGCCCCTTCGCGGTTCAGCTCGAGCCCCAGCAAAAGCCCCTGGCCCCGAACCGCTTCGGCAGCGGCATGGCGCTCGCAAAGCGCTTCCAGCTGACCGATGAAATACGCGCCCGTTTCCGCCGCTCGGGCCACAAGACCCTCCTGCTCGATGGTCTGCACCACGGCCAGGGCGCCCGCCGCGATTAGCGGGGTGCCGCCGAAAGTCGTCCCGTGGGCCCCGGCCCCGAACGCCCCGGCCGCTTCCTCCCGCGCCAGCATGGCCCCGATGGGCAGCCCGTTGCCGAGCGCCTTGGCCAGCGTCATGATGTCGGGGGCGATGCCGCTGTGCTCGTGGGCAAAAAGCCGGCCGGTGCGGCCCATGCCGGTCTGGATCTCGTCCAATATCATCAGGATGCCGGCTTTGTCGCACAAGCGGCGGACCTCCTGGAGATAATCCGCCGACGGGCAGACGACGCCACCCTCTCCCTGGATCGGCTCGAGCATCACGGCGCAGACGGTGTCGTCGATGGCGGCGCGCAGGGCAGCGATATCGTTGAAGGGCACGAAATCGAATCCCTCCAGCACGGGGTAGAAGCCTTGTTTGATCTTATCCTGCCCCGTGGCGGAAAGGCTGCCCATGGTGCGCCCGTGAAAGGACTGCTCCATGGCAATGATTCGGAAGCGATCCTTCTCGCCGCGGTCCTGATAGACCTTGCGGGCCAGTTTGATGGCGGCCTCGTTGGCTTCCGCACCGCTGTTGCAGAAAAACACCCGGTCGGCAAAGGAGTGGCCCACGAGCCAGTCCGCCAGTTCCACCTGAGGGATGGTGTAATAGAGGTTGCAGACATGGACCAGGCGCCCGGCCTGCGCGGCCAGCGCCTGCTGAACGGCCGGATGGGAATGGCCCAGCCCGCAGACGGCGATGCCGGCCAGAAAATCGGTATAGCGCCGGCCCTCGGTGTCCCAGAGCATGGTGCCGCGTCCCCGCTCGAAGACCACTGGCAGACGCGGATAGGTCGAAGCCAGGAGTTCATCGGTTTTCTGAATAATCGTCGTCGTCATCAGGTGGTTACTTCCGTTCCGATACCGCTGTGCGTAAAAAGCTCCAGCAGGAGCGCGTGCCGCCGGGTGCCGTTGATGATCGGCACCTTACCGACACCGTTCTGGAGCGCTTCCAGGGCGTATTCGATCTTGGGGATCATCCCGCCCGCAATGGTGCCGTCTTCCACGAGCCGCCGGATGTCCATCGCGGCGATCGAGGAGATGAGGGTGCCGGCGGCATCCAGGACGCCGTCCACATCCGTGAGATAGACCAGGCGCCCGGCCGACAGGCTCATGGCCACATGACTGGCCACGAGATCGGCATTGATGTTGAACGTCTCCCCGTCCGGGCCGTAACCCACCGGCGCCACCACGGGGATGAAGCCTTCCCGGGCCAGGGTGTGCAGAATGTCCGGCTTGACCGCGGTGACCCGGCCCACCAGCCCCGGGTCGATGATCTCCGGCGGGGTGTCCGCATCGGTCTGCTGCACGATTTTGAGCTTCTCGGCCTGGATCAGCCCCCCGTCCTTGCCGCTAAGCCCCACGGCCTTGCCGCCACTGCGGTTGATCAGGGCCACGATGGACTTGTTGACCTTGCCGCCCAGCACCATTTCGACCACGTCCATCGTGGGGGCGTCGGTCATGCGCATGCCGCGCACGAACTTGGGGCGGATGCCCATCCGGTCCAGGACCTGGTTGATCTGGGGCCCGCCCCCGTGGACCACCACCGGGTTGAGGCCGATGAATTTCAACAGGGTCACGTCCTGGGCGAAATCTTCCCGTAACTGCGCATCCACCATGGCGTGGCCGCCGTATTTGATCACGATCGTCATCCCGGCGAACTGCCGAATATACGGCAGGGCCTCGATCAGGATGTCGGCCACACTCGGCCGGGGCTGATCCGTACCGGCAGTATTCATTCTTTTATCCCCTGATCACAGTCAAGATCGTCATCGTCATTAACCACCGGTCCAATCCCACATCCAACAAACGTCCACCTGGACCTAGAGGGTTGCATATTCTTACATGTTCAGCTTCGATTCCCCTTCGGGCCGCGCCGAGCATCACTGCGTCGGACGGATAAGGCTCGCGGACTTGTCTGAGCGATGCGAGTTACCGCGAGCCCCGTTCGGTGCAGTGACGCGCAGGGGCAAGCGGGCCGGGGGCGGTTTCTTTTGGTTACTTTTCTTTTCCGAAAAAGAAAAGTAACTATCGAAGAAATAAGCAGCTCTGCCGATGCCACCCATGCTTGCAGCGCAATTCATAGGTCCCCACACTAATTCATAAAATATAACGGCTCAAATCCTCGTCGTCCTTGATCGCCGCCAGCCGGGTCTCCACGTAGGCCCGGTCGATCATCATCTTGTCGGCAGGCAGATCCGGTGCGTCGAAGAGGATGTCTTCAAGGAGGCATTCCATCATCGTGTGCAGCCGGCGGGCGCCGATGTTTTCGGTGCGTGTATTGACCTCCTCGGCGATGGCGGCAATGGTCTCCACGGCCTCATCCGCAAACACCAGCTCGATGCCTTCGGTGGCCAGCATGGCTTGGTACTGCAGCAACAGCGCATTCTGGGGTTCCTTGAGGATGCGTACGAACTCCGCGCGCCCCAGCGATTCCAGCTCCACCCGGATGGGAAAGCGGCCCTGCAGTTCCGGAATCATGTCCGCCGGCTTGATGGCGTGAAAAGCCCCCGCTCCGATAAACAGGATGTGGTCGGTCTTCACCGGGCCGTATTTGGTGTTGACCGTGCTGCCCTCCACGATGGGCAGGAGGTCGCGCTGGACTCCCTCGCGGGAGACATCCGGCCCCTGGCGTCCGTCGGATCCCACGATCTTGTCGATCTCGTCCAGAAAGATGATCCCGGCCTGCTCCACCTTTTCGATCGCCTTTTTGACCACCTTGTCCATGTCCACCAGACTCTGGGCCTCTTCCTGGGCCAGCACCTCCATGGCCTCGATCACCTTCATTTTGCGCTTCTTGGTGCTCTTGGGAAGAAGACCGCCGAGCATATCCTTGAAATTGATGCCCATCTCCTCCATGCCCGCGTTGGAGAAGATCTCGACCATGGGCGCGGAGCGCTCGGCCACGTCCACATCCACCACTCGGTCGTCCAGTTTGCCGTCGCGCAGCATCCGGCGGAGCTTTTCGCGGGTGGCATTGTCGCTGTTCTCGGCCGGCGCCTCCGTGGGAGCCGTCGGCAGGCCGAAACCCCGCGGGGCGCTGGGTTTGGGCAGAAGGATATCGAGCATGCGCTCTTCGGCCAGCTGCATGGCCTTGAGTTGAACGCTCTCCTGCTCGCGGATTTTAAGCTGGGTGATGGTCAGTTCGAGCAGATCCCTGACCATGGATTCCACGTCGCGACCCACATAGCCCACCTCGGTGAACTTGGAAGCCTCCACCTTGTAGAAGGGCGAATCCGCCAGGGTCGAAATCCTCCGGGCGATCTCGGTCTTCCCTACCCCGGTGGGACCGATCAGGATGACGTTCTTGGGAGTGATTTCATCCCGCAGGTCGTCGGCGACCTGCCGGCGGCGCCAGCGGTTGCGAAGCGCGATGGCCACCGAACGTTTGGCCTTGTGCTGCCCGATGATGAAGCGATCCAGGGCTTTGACGATATCGACTGGTTTGAGGTCTTGCATGAATTTATTCCCCGGGCGTCCTTGGGCGCGCCCCGAATCCCCTCGTCTAGATTTCTTCGATGGTCAATTGGTCGTTGGTGAACACACACAGCGAACCGGCGATCGCCATGGCCGCTTCGACGATGGCCCGGGCATCCAGTTCGGCGTGCTGCACAAGGGCCTGGGCCGCGGCCTGGGCGGCGATACCGCCCGAGCCGATGGCCACGACACCCTCGTCCGGCTCGATCACGTCGCCGTTGCCCGAAAGCAGAAAGGTATTGGCCTCGTCGGCGGCGATCATCAGGGCCTCCAGGCGGCGCAGGTATTTGTCGGCACGCCATTCCCGCGCCAGCTCGACCGCCGCGCGGGTCAGATTGCCGTTGTAGCGTTCCAGCTTGGCCTCCAGCTTCTCCGAGAGGGTCAGGGCGTCGGCCGTGGCCCCGGCGAAACCCACGATGATGCGTTCATTGTAGATTCGGCGCACCTTGCGGGCCTTGTGCTTGATCACCGTATTGTTCATGCTCACCTGGCCGTCGCCGGCCACGGCCAGTTTGCCTTGGCGCCTCACGGCCAGAATGGTTGTTGCGTGCATCCGCATGGTTCGTGCTCCCGGCCCCAAGGCCTTCAACGGCGGGGATGGGCCTTGTCGTAGGTTTCCATCAGCCGATCGATGCTGACATGGGTGTATTTCTGGGTCGTGGACAGACTTACGTGCCCCAGAAGCTCCTGCACCGTACGCAGGTCCGCACCGGCATCCAGCAGATGGGTGGCGAAGGTATGGCGCAGGGTGTGCGGCGATGCGGGCACCAGGAGGCCGCACTGGCGCACGAGCTTGTCCAGGATGCGCGCGATCGAGCGCGGCGTCAGCCGGCCCCTTCGCTGGTTGCGGAAAAGGGCGCCGTCCGCATCCGGAGCGATGCCGGTCTCGCGCTGAAGCCGCTCGCGGTAGGCGCGGATAGCCTGCACGGCCTTCTCCCCGAGCGGCAGCAGGCGCTCCTTGTTGCCCTTGCCGCGGACGCGCATGATGCTGGCCTTCAAGTCCACATCCACCGTGTTCAGTCCGGCCAGTTCCGACACGCGGGTGCCGGCCGAGTAGAGCGTTTCGAATATCGCCCGGTTGCGCACACCCAGCAGCGAGTCCTCCTGCACCTGGTCCAGCAGGCGAAAGACATCGTCCACCGTGAGATAGTGAGGAATTTTCTTCTCCTGCTTGGGCGTCAGGACGGATTCGGCCGGGTTGTCGCTTCGCACGCCCTGGCGCTGCAGGAAACGGAAATAGGATCGCAGGGCCGAGAGTTTGCGGGCAATCGTGGATTTGCTGTTCCGGCGGTAGAGATCCGCCAGATAGCCGCGAATGACCAGACTATCCACCTGCCGCGGGTCGAAGGGGCCGGAGGTTGGCTGTCCCTGGCGGGCATCGGTGGGCTCCCCTGGCGCGACGAAGCGGGTGAAGGCCTCCAGGTCCGCACGATAGGCCCGGCACGTGTGGAGAGAATAACCCTTTTCGACGGCAAGCGCCGTCAGAAAGTGGTCGATCGTCTGATGCCCGGTGGCGCTGGATTTCAATTCAACTTCCTTCCGGCTCCGTGAGCCGTGAATCTCTCAAGACCCCGGAGAGAACCGGAGCAGGGCCTCAATATCGTCCCAGCCGCCCACCTCGGTGAACGGATGAGGCCGGCGATTCCAGGGTTGGCGGTAAACAATCGGTGCGATGCCCGCATCGGCCAGCAGAAAACAGGTTTCCAGCCGGTCTTCGACGAAGTGGCCGACCCGAGCCTCCCGAAGCACGTCGATTTTGGCTTCGAAACTGCCGGTGGCCACCACCTCGATCGCCTGCTCCGGGAGGCTCAGCAGATCGTGCAGCCAGCGTGTGATGACGTCCCGGTTGGGTCGCGCCGTCACGAACAGCAGGCGCGGGACTTCACGCCCCAGCCGTTCCAAGACCCGGCGGCAGCCGTCCATGGGTTGCAGCACATGCGGATAGTCGCCCTGGAGAAGCATCCGGATGCCATCGGTGATCACCTCTGGATCGATGTCCAGGCAATCCTCCAGATTGTAGCAGGTAATGTCTTCGAGCCGGATGTGATTGATGCCGTAGCGGTCGCGCACGATATCAAGGAACAAACGCATGGTGTTGGCGACCACGCCGTCAATATCGAAAGCCAGTTCGCCCGGGGCGATGCGGCCGGATGCGATCGCCCCCGCCGGCGCAGGGGCGTTCGAGCGCGTGTCTTCCTCCACGGCGCAGCCGCCCTAAGCCGCGCGGCGGGTTTGCTTCTTGAGACGCGAGATCTTTCGCTTGTAGATCGTGGCCAGGCGATCGTCCTTGGCCTCCAGGGCGGCGGCCCGATCCTTCTTGAGTTGCTGGATCTTGGCCTTGATCTCGCGCACCGAGCCCCGACCTTTCTTGCGCGGCGCTTCTTCGATGCCGCGGGCCTTTTTGACGGCCGCCACCAGTTCGGTCTTGTTCATCCCGTGGGCACCAACGATATCGGGAATTTCCTTGGCGAGTTCACGCAGTTCGGTCGCCGTCATTTTCTCGAGGGGTTTTTCCTTGGCTTCCTTTTTCTTTCCACCCATGGATCGCTCTCCCTTTGGCTGCAGTCTGCAAACGTAAGCGGAGGCTTCCGGGCCTCCGCTCGGTCGTCGGAATCGGGCCGCGCCCTCCGCTGGCCGTCAAGATACGGCAATGGCGCTGATCATAAAGCGGTTTAGATAAAACAGCCCTCGGCTTCGTGTCAACCCAATATGTAGCCGCCACTACTGCGGGAGGGACGGCGGCCGGTGTTCTCAGGTCTCGCTGGATTCGGGTCCCCTCTTGATCAACGGGCGGAACAAGTCGATGGGGATCGGAAAAACCGTGGTGGTGTTGCTCTCCGTGGCCATTTCATTGACCGTCTGCAGGTAGCGCAGCTGCAGGGCTACGGGGTTCTGGTCGATGATGGCGGCGGCTTCGGCCAGACGGTCCGCAGCCTGGCGCTCACCTTCGGCGCTGATGATTTTGGCCCGGCGTTCGCGCTCGGCCTCGGCCTGACGCGCCATGGCCCGCTGCATTTCCTGGGGCAGGTCGATGTGCTTCAGTTCCACCGTGGCCACCTTGATGCCCCAGGGGTCGGTGTGGGTGTCGAGGATTTCCTGAAGCTCGGCGTTGAGCTTTTCCCTCCCGGAGAGCAGGTCGTCCAGTTCGGCCTGGCCGCAGACACTGCGCAGGGTCGTTTGGGCCAGCTGCGACATGGCGTAGCTGTAGTCTTCCACCTCGATGATGGCCTTGGTGGGATCGATGACGCGGAAATAGATCACGGCGTTGACCTTGACCGACACGTTGTCGCGCGTGATGATGTCCTGAGGATCCACGTCCATGGCCACCAGCCGCAGACTCACCTTGACCATCTTGTCGATGAACGGAATCAGGATGATCAGACCCGGCCCCTTGGCACGGATCACGCGGCCCAGGCGAAAGATGACGCCGCGCTCGTATTCGTTGAGGATTTTGATGGCCGAGGCCAGAAACAGAACCACGAGCACCACGATGACTATTGTCTGGTAAAGCATGAGACCTCCGTTACCATGGAATGAAAAAAATTAACGTTCGGTGCCGGGATTCAGGCCACATCGTCCGGCTCCACCGTGAGGGTCAGCCCCTCCACATGCGTGACCCGAACCTTGCAGTCTTTTTCAATGGGTTTCCCGGCCACGGCCTTCCACAATTCGCCGTGCACGAACACCTTGCCCTCAGGATCGATGGCCTGTTTGACCACCCCGATCTTGCCCACCAGCCCCCGCTCGCCGGTTCGGGTGGTGCTCACCTGGGAGCGGAAGGCCAGCCCGGCAACGACGACGAAGAAGGCCGAGACCAATCCCACAGTGGGGATCAGCACGCTCCAGGAGATCCGTATGGCCGGGTCGTCGCCTTCGTAGAGCATGAGGGCCCCCAGAAACAAGCTCACGACCCCGGCCAGGCTGAGCATCCCGTAGCTGGTAACCTTTATCTCCAAGAGGAAAAAGACAATTGCCAGGACCATCAGGAGAATGCCCACGTAGTTCACGGGCAGCAACTGGAAGGCGAAGATCGCCAGCACCAGACAGATGCCGCCGATAATGCCCGGAAACAGCGCGCCGGGATTGGAGAATTCGAAATACAAACCGGCCGCGCCGAGCAGAAAAAGCAGGAAGGCCACGTTGGGGTCGCTGATGGCCTTGAGCACCTTGGTGCGCAGGCTTTCCTCGACACTCCGCCGGGGAGCACCCTCGAGATTCAATGTGCCCTTTCCGGCCACCTCGCGTCCGTCGATCTGCGCAATCAGGTCGTCGAGGTCCTTGGCCACCAGGTCGATGACGTTCTGCTCCAGCGCCTCGGTTTCGGTGATGGCCGCACTCTCGCGGATGGCTTTTTCGACCCACTCGGCGTTGCGGCCCTTGCTTTCGGCCACGCTGCGGGCGTGGGCCACCATGTCGTTGACCACCTTTTCGGACATTTTCTCTTCGATCTCGCGTCCGCCGGCCCCCACCGGGTGGGCCGCCCCGATATTGGTGCCGGGGGCCATGGCCGCGATATCGGCCGCGATGGTGATCATGACGCCGGCCGAGGCGGCGCGGGCACCCGAGGGACTGACATAGACCACTACCGGCACGCGTGAAGCCAGCATCGCCATCTCGATTTCACGCATGGCCGAGGCCAGGCCGCCGGGCGTATCGAGTTGGATGATGACGCAGGCAGCCTGTTCGTCTTCCGCCGTCGCGATGCTGTCTTTGATAAATTCGGCCACCCCCGGGCCGATAGGGTCGGCCACCTTGACGAGCCGAATCTCACCGGGCGCTCCCAGGGCGGTACCAGTCACCAGCAGTAAAAAGGCCGCTGCCAGACACAAGCATAAATTAGTCCTCATAGTCATATACCTTCATGAGCATCTGCATATCCGCCCAGACATCGCGCTTGGCCGCGGGATTGCGCAGCAGGTAGGCCGGATGGTAGGTGGGCAGCAGCCGGATGCCGTGATAGTCGTAAAATTTTCCCCGCAAGCGGGTGATGGGCTCCTGGCGGCCGAGCAGGGTCTGGGCCGCCACCTTGCCCAGGGCGACAATGAAACGCGGATTGACGGCTTTGAGCTGCCGTTCCAGAAATGGCAGGCAGGTCGCAATTTCACCGGGTTCGGGATTGCGGTTCCCCTCGGGTCGACACTTGACGATGTTGGCGATGTAAACCTGATCGCGGGTCAATTTGATGGCCTGAATAATGCGGTTCAGCAGCTCGCCGGCGGCCCCGACAAAAGGTTCACCCCGCAGATCCTCGTCGCGCCCGGGGCCTTCGCCCACGAAAACCAGCTGGGCGTCGGGGTTGCCCACCCCGAAGACGATGTGGCGCCGCCGATGGCACAACGGGCACCGACGGCACTCGCCCAGATCGGCTCGAATGGCTTCCAGCGTGTCCCGGCGTTGGGTCAGTGGTTCGTGCCAGCGGTCCATCAGGCCCGCGGCTTCGCCGCTGCAGTCAAAGCCTCTGATACCTGCGTCACGATGGTTGTGGAGGGTGTGCAGGATTTCATCCAGCACGTCGATGGGGTTGTCGGTCATTCAGTTCTCACGGTGATCATCCCGGCTTTCGTCCGGGTTTCGCCACACAGCGTTCATTCCAGCCCGTTGGCATGGATGGGCTGGCGAGCGATCGTGCGCAATCGTCTATAATATCGTTATCGTTGCCTTTGATTTCAAGGTGGGTGCCCGACCGCAAGGTCAGAAGCCGTCTCAAAATGAAAATTAAAGTTTGCGGGCGGCGTGATACGGCAAAAAACGGGGCATCCACTTGTGTTTTAGTCGGAAGGCAGACGTTCGGTGATCCGGCTGAGCAGTTCATGGGCGAGGGCTTCCTTGCTCATGACCGGGAGGCCCTCCTCGCGACCGTCGCGGTGGAGGAGCGTGACCTTGTTGGTGTCCGCCTCGAACCCGGACCCGGCCTCGCCGATGCGGTTGGCGACGATCATGTCCAGATTCTTGGCCTCGAGCTTCTGGCGGGCATTCTCCCGGAGATCCCGGGTCTCGGCCGCGAACCCGACCAGGAAGCGATGCGCTTTCTGCCGCCCGATGGAATGAAGAATGTCGATGGTGCGCTCGAACGTAACCGCCAGATGATCCTCCGTCTTCTTGATCTTGTGATCGGCGGTGTGCACGGGGCGATAATCGGCCACGGCCGCGGTCTTGATGACGACATCGGCCTCGGGGAGGAGCGCCTGCACGCGGTCGGCCATTTCGGCCGCCGATTCGACCCGGTGGACCTCGACATTCAGCGGGTCGGCCAGGCTCACCGGCCCCGCCACGAGGATCACCCGCGCCCCGCGCCTCGCGGCGGCTTTGGCCAGGGCGAAGCCCATTTTGCCCGACGAGGGATTGCTCACGAACCGCACCGGATCGATGGCCTCCCGGGTGGGGCCGGCGGTCAGGAGCAGCGTTCGCCCCTTGAAATCCTTGGGTGTCAGTAAGGCGGCCATCGCTTCCCAAATGGTATCGGGCGTGGCCAGGCGGCCCGGGCCCACCGTGCCGCAGGCCAGGCTGCCGGCGTCGGGTTCGACGATATGGTGACCGAAGCCCTGAAGGATATCCAGGTTGCGCTGCACGGCCGGGTGCTCGTACATGTGGGTGTTCATCGCCGGACAGATCACCACCGGCGCCGTCACCGCCAGCATAAAGGTGCTCAGCGCGTCATCGGCGATGCCGTTGGCCAACTTGCCGATGGTGTTGGCCGTGGCCGGTGCGATCACGGCCAGGTCCGTCTCCCCGGCCCAGTCGATGTGGCGGATGGACGCACCCCCCTCCTCGAAGACCGACGTGCAAACCGGCAGGCCCGACAGGGCCTGGAAGGTGCCGGGCCCCACGAACCATGTGGCGTTGGCCGTCATGATCACCCGCACCCGCGCCCCGGCCTTGGTCAGCAGGCGCAAAAGCTCGACGCTCTTGTAGGCCGCAATGCCGCCGGTAACGCCCAGGGCAATGGTCTTGTCTTCGAAAGGCGCGTGCATGTAATACCTTTCACATCGACGCGGTGAGCGCCGCAGGGGGCGACATTCAGTTGGTCATCATTCCGCTGCTGGTCCCGGGGGCCATCGGCGCCACCGCGATTTCCACGTAGGTGTTGAAAGCCTCTTCGTGGATATTGATGATCGCCGTGCGGTCGGCTTTTTGAAAGACGAGGATGGAGCTCGTGTCTTTGGAGGGCGATTTGAAAGAGGCCAGCTCGGTCCAGTTGTCCCGCACCATGGCGCTCTTGAAAAAGTCGATCAGAGAGTCGCGCTCGACATAGCCCTTCAGTGTCAGAATGCCGGTGGTGAGCCCCGGTCCCTGCACGATATAGGTGCGCTTGTCGTCCACTTTCATCTCGGCGGGAAGCAGGATGTCCTTGAAATCCCGATAGAGGTTGGTCGGTTGGGCGGCGCCCGGTTCCGAAGATTCGCTCTTGGTACCGCCCAGCGTCTCACACCCGGCAAGGCCGGTAATCAGGAAAAAAGCCAGAGCTGCCGCGAGGATGATGCCTTTGATCCGCCCGTCAGGGTTACGCATGGTTGTCCTCCATAAATTTAAATGGGGTCGTATTCAAGCAGCGCCGCACTGTCCTCACACATCGCATGGCAGTTAAACGGCAACGAGGGCTAAGAATGCTTAAGGCCGCTCACCGGGCCGGTTTACGGCCGCAGGCGCGGACCGGAACGATTGCAATGACATTCGCCGGGATAGATACCATATTGCACCATAAATTGAAACATGCGCTAAAAAAGCAGGTTTCTCCCCCGGCCCGACGCCCCCGCCCGGCTTCATCTTGAACTTTGGCAATGGTTCTGCTATGCGCACTAAACGCAATAAGGCAGGCATCCCCCTGCCTGATCGCGATTAGCCACCTTCCCCTTGCCCCCGTAGCTCAGTGGATAGAGCAATGGATTCCTAATCCATGTGCCGCAAGTTCGATTCTTGCCGGGGGCACCAG
>JASJCV010000094.1 GCA_030065275.1 Desulfobacterales bacterium
CGCTCCATTGAAAATACCGGGCAGGCTTTGGGCGAACCATGGGTGATTTGGGCAATGACCTCGTTGTGCCCCATCACATTATCAAGCGGAACGCCGTAGGTCTCCATCAGGTCAAATACAAGATCGCGGGCCGTGAGCAATTGGCCGTCAGTGAAGTTGTCCACCGGGGTTTGTCCGTTGGCGCCAACGCCACCGGCGAGCGATATACCAATGGATTTGGCGTTGAAGCCGGCAGCATGGGCGCCCTTCTTTTCAAGCGCGCGGCCGGGCTCGACGGCGCCGTTTCTTCGGATGACGAAATGGTAGCCAATACCGGACCATCCGCGCTGGAGGTGCCATCGGTGAACATCCGCAGCACCTATATCGGATGTCGCGGGCGTAGCCGTGCAATGCAGGACAATGTGTGTGATTTCTCTCATGGATGGCCTCCTTTATCAGTGTGATTGGGCCGAAGCATACCCCAATCATCAGGTCATTTAAGGGTTGGGCTGCTCATTTGGGATTGGTGGGTAAGGTCGCCTTCTTCGTAAAACCGCTGCAGTTGCATTCCATAGGGCGATAAATCAAACCCCTTCTCTTCGAGCCAATCCTGATTGTAATAGGTGTCCAGATACCGATCACCCGGATCGCAGAGCATGGAGACCACGCTGCCTTTGTGACCCTGGGTGTTCAGTTCGGCCATGAGCTGGAAGGCGGCGTAGACGTTGGTGCCGGTGGAGCCGCCGGGTTTGCGGTTCAGGAGCTTTTCCAGGAAGTGGATCGTGGCGTAGGTGGCGGCGTCGGGCACGCGGATCATGCGGTCGATCACCTGGGGCACGAAGGAGGGCTCCACGCGTGGGCGGCCGATGCCTTCGACGTTGGATGCCCTGTCGCTGGTGACGGTGCAGTCGCCCGAGTGGAAGTAGTCGAAGAATACCGAGTGCTCCGGGTCGGCCACGCAGAGCTGGGTGTCGTATTGCCTGTAGCGGATATAGCGGCCGATGGTGGCCGAGGTGCCGCCCGTGCCGGCGCAGACCACGATCCAGGAAGGGATCGGGTGCGGTTCGGCTTCCATCTGCGAGAAGATGGCGTCGGCGATGTTGTTGTTGCCACGCCAGTCCGTGACCTGCTCGGCATAGGTGAACTGGTCCATGTAATGGCCCTTGAGCTCGCGGGCCAGGCGGCTGGCCTCCCCGTAGATGTTGGCGTTGGCGACCATATGGCATTTACCACCGTAGAATTCAATCATGTCGATCTTCTGCTGGGAGGTGCCCTCGGGCATCACGGCGATGAAGGGCAGGTCCAGGAGCTTGGCGAAATAGGCCTCGGATACGGCCGTGCTGCCCGAGGAGGCCTCGACCACGGTGTTACCCTCGTTGATCCATCCGTTACAGAGCCCGTAGAGAAACAGCGAGCGGGCCAGGCGGTGCTTGAGGCTTCCGGTGGGATGGGTGGATTCGTCCTTGAGATAGAGCTGGATGTTTTGGATGGCCGGCAGTTCCACCTTGATTAGATGGGTGTCCGCCGACCGTTGGAAATCGGCCTCGATTTTACGGATGGCCTGGTTGGTCCACGTGCGCATGCTTGGTGTCTCCAGTTAGGGTGAATCCGCCGCTGGAAGACAACACTTCGGTCAGAAGGGATCGCCCGTATGCACGGCGCCGCATCCTGGCGCCGTGATCATCGAGCTGTGCCATTGCGGCGGATGTGGTGGGTATACCGGCTGCACAAGCGTTTTAATACACGTCTGGGGCCCGATCTCCAGGTTCCCTGCATTCACAAAATGCTCACACGCGCTCGTGCATGCTTTGGTTTTGCGAAAAGCGACGCCTTGATCTACCGCCTGGTCGACAGCTTTATAAACGCTTGTTTTTGAAATAGGATATCGCTCACATACCACCTCACGCTTGGCGTGTAAAGATATCCGGGCGTACATGTCTTTTATTGCGTCTGTGCCGAAAAAGGGCCGGATTTGCCAGAGTCGGCCAATGTGCCTATTCTGTTTTCAAATACCCCTGAACTCCGAACCTAAAAGCAAAAAAGGGCATTTACATGAACAGCCCACGACAAGTATCGCCCGAGCTCCAGCCCTGGCTGGATCGTTTCAATCGGCAGATGGCGGATCTGGTGGCCAAGGGATTCAAACCCACGCCGACCAATGCGCGCGAGGGCCTGGCCAACCTGACCCGGGCGCTGGTGACCGACATACCCGATATCGCCTGGGTTCAGGATGACGTGATTGCCGCCCACCCCCATGACGTGCCCGTGCGCATCTATCACCCCGAACCGGCCCAGGCCCTGCCCGTCCTGGTCTTTCTCCACGGAGGCGGGCACATGGCCGGCAGCGTGACCGTCTACGACCCGATCTGCCGCAAGCTGGCCCTGACCGCACGGCATATCGTGGTGGCGGCCGACTACCGCCTGGCTCCGGAATGCCCCTACCCGGCCGGCGTCACCGACGGATACAACACCGTCAAGCACCTGTGGCCGGTGCTACAGGCCAGGGGGCTGAAATTCAGCGAAAGGCTCGCGCTGGCGGGGGACAGCGGGGGTGGGGCCTTGAGCGCCAGCGTGGCACACCTGACCCAGTTCGATGCCGGCATTTCCATCGACCGCCAGATCCTGATCTACCCCAGCCTGGATTACACCATGCCGTGGCCGTCCATCGCACAGAATGCAACGGGATACCTCCTGGAGCGGCACCGCATCGCGTGGTACTTCGATCATTACTTCCCGGCCGGCACCAACCGCCATGCAGCCTCGCCGCTCCACATGCACTTCGGCGAGCGGCTCCCCGCCACGCTGGTGATCACGGCCGAGTTCTGCCCGCTGCGCGACGAAGGTCAAGCATACGTAGAAAAACTGCGGCAGGCCGGCGGCGAGGCCGAAAACTGGCATCTGGACGACATGATTCACGCGTTTTTGAACCTGGAAGACCTGGTCAGGGAAACCTGCCAGGCGGTTTACGCCCGCATCGGACGCTTCCTCAACGCAAATGGAGATTAATTGAGGGCAGCTGCGGGTCCGATGTCTGTCATACCGCCGCATCGGGTCGGCAGTTTATCACCTCGGTTGTTTCCACCTGGGGAATCGAGTAAAGTTGGACGCGCCGAGTCGAAGCCGATGATCGACCGCCGGAAGGGAAACGCTTCTGACGCGTGGAAAAAAAGTGAAAGGAGACCTCGATGAGCCATATTATCCACAGAGCGGTGTTCGCCCTGGCGCTTCTGCTGGCGCTTTCGGGATGTGCCCGCCTGCTCGAGAGCGTGGATACGAATTACAACCGCAGCACGGATTTTTCAGCCCTTGAAACCTACAATTGGTGGGCCCTGCGCGGGCAGGAAGGGACCGATCCGGGCGATCTGGCCCTCATCCGCCGACTTGTCGACGCGGACCTTAAGGCCAAGGGGCTTCGGCCGGTGGAAGAAAATCCCGATTTCCTGGTCCTGGTGGTTCTCCGCAAGACGCGCCAGGTCGAAACCCAGCAAATTAGCGATCCCATATCCGGAGACCGTCGGTTTGCCGACCAAAGGCGGGTCTCGGGGGGCGGCCCCGTAACTTGGAATTACGAGGAAGGCACCATGGTGATTCAATTTGTCCGCCCGCAGACCAACCACATGGTCTGGCGGGGTGCGTTCAAGACCGACCTGGATGCGGCCACCACACCCGAGAAGCGGTCGGCGGTCATCGAGAGGGCCGTTAAGAAACTCATGAACGCGTTCCCACCTTAGCGCTTGTATCGGGTGCGCGTGACCGCACGTCAGATGGACGCTGCCGGGCCGCGGCCCGTGCGGACCCCATCATTCACATCTAAAATCCGGGGCCGAGCTCGAGAGGATGGTGCCGAACCCCGCCGGTATGACTCGCCTTTCCATTCAATACGGACTTTTCGGAGGGTACGGGGACGATGTGCATGCAAGCCCGTTTTCAGATTTTTCTGATGGCAGGATTGGTTTTGATGGCTCCCGCCGCATCCGGGGACGCCGCGCGGCCGGTGGCAGCCATCAAAGCCGACATCCTGGCTTTGGCGCAACGCTTCGTTGGGCTGGGCGATCCGGATTTCAGCCGGCAAAAGGCGCTGGAGGTGTTGGTGGCGGAGCTGTTGGCCGCCGCCCCGCAGCCCCCGGTGGCGGCACGGCTGAACCTGCTGGCCGGGCCCTGGTACCAGGTCTGGGGGCCCTATGACTACCGCGGCGGCGAACGCGGCACGGTGGACCCTAAGATCACGGTGGACGAGATCTACCAGGTGGTCTTCCGGGACGGCTATTACTACAACGTCAACCCGGTTCAGGGGAAAAACCGGATCGCGCTGCTGCGCGGCGAATTCAAGCTCGTGACGGACTATCCCGACATCCTCCAGGTGCGCTTTACGCACTTTCCGGGCAACAAGGGTCGTCCGGAAGGCATCCCCATATGGGAGCTGGCCGCACGGGCCGAAGCCGGCACGCTCCCCGCAAAGACCACCATCGTGCCGGGCTTTATCGTGCGCTGGTTCTTCGGCGGCGGCTTTCTGCGCGAGGTCTACACCGACGCCGATATGCGCATCACCTACGGCGGCGACAACGCGGACGACCGCGCCGACGAACACATCTACATCATGACGCGGCCCCAAAGTGGCCGCGCAGCCGTCCTGAGAGCCCCCGGGCGGTCGCCGCTCGCCGCATCCGACGAATGAACGGCGATTGCGCCCGGCCCTGCAGCGGTATCCCGCCGCGAGAAGTCTTACGATCCCTTTGAAACGCGTCGACGATGTCTGGTCGGCATGGTCCGGCCGGTGGACGCGAGCCCATTAACGACGGCGGCTGGCCGGGGGGAAGGGTTCGGGTTTGCCTCGGCCGGAAGCGGTGACTATTATACACATTCCTGATTCAGCCGTTGTTTTGGACCCGCGATGAACCTCGAAGAAAAGCTGACCATCCTGGCGGATGCCGCCAAGTACGACGTATCCTGCGCCTCCAGTGGCAGCCGTCGCCGCAACACCGGGGGCCGTCTGGGCAATGCCGCCCCGTCCGGGATCTGCCACACCTACACCGAGGACGGCCGCTGTGTATCGCTGCTCAAGATCCTGTTCACCAACGTGTGCATTTACGACTGCGCTTACTGCGTGAACCGCAGCGGCAACGACCTCCCCCGGGCGGCCTTCACCCCGAACGAGGTCGTCGACCTTACCATCGACTTCTACCGGCGCAACTATATCGAGGGCCTGTTCCTGAGCTCGGGCGTCGCCCGCAGCCCGGACGACACCATGGAGCGCCTGGTGCGCACGGTGCAAAACCTCCGCGGTCGGGGGTTCAACGGCTACATCCACTTAAAGTGCGTGCCCTTTGCCAGCCGCCGCCTGATCCGGCAAGCCGGGCGGCATGCCGACCGCTTGAGCGTCAATATCGAGCTGCCCTCCGAGGAGAGCCTGCAGCGACTGACGGTCGACAAGACCTACGCCGGCGTACTCGACCCCATGAATACGATCCACGAAACCATCGCAGCCACGCGGGAGGAACGCCGGCGGCGGCGCCACGCGCCCGTTTTCGCCCCGGCCGGCCAGAGCACCCAGCTGATCGTCGGGGCCAGCCCGGAAACGGACTACGAGATCTTGCATCTCTCCGACCGGCTCTATCGGCGGCAGTCCCTGAAGCGCGTCTATTACTCGGCCTACGTGCCCCTGGAGCGTTCCGCCGCACGGATGCCGGCGGTGGAGAAGCCGCCGCTCAGGCGCGAAAACCGTCTCTATCAGGCCGACTGGCTGATGCGGCTCTACGGGTTCGAACTGCGAGAGGTCATCGGTAGGGACAACCCCCACCTGGACCTGTCCATCGACCCCAAACTGGCCTTTGCCCTTCGCAACCCGATACTTTTCCCGGTGGACGTGAACACAGCGGAGCGCGAGATGATCCTGCGGGTGCCGGGGATCGGGATCAAATCGGCCCAGCGCATCGTCGGCCTGCGACGAAGAGGCCGCATCCGTTTCGAACATCTCAAGCAAATGGGGGTCGCGCTCAAGCGGGCCCTGCCGTTCATCACTTGCGACGGGCTGCCGGCTCGCCACTGGGGGGGAGTGGCCGCGCCCGATTCCGGTGAAGCCGCAATCGATGTGGACAAGACCGCGGCCGCCCCGGCGACGGTATTCGCAACGGACGGCAGCTTCGACGGGCTCTTGACCGCAATTTTCGAGAGCTATGGCGCCGACCGGCCGCCGTCGGCCATCGAACCCGCCGCCCGGAGCCAGCCCGGGCTCTTCGAAACGCGCGTGAAGATCACCACCGATCCGCACAAGGCCGATCGCGTCTGGCGCGGTCTCAAGAAACACCTGCGGGTCAAGGGGCGCCGGAGGGTCCTGGACGCGTTTCTTTCCGGCCGGCCCGGGGTGGAGACGCTCATCGCTCGCTACTTACGCGACGCGATCCAGGCCGCAAAATCCGGATCACAATCCACCGACCTCACCACGCAGATCGAAATTGCGCGTCTTTCGCAGAAGGTCCGCCGCGAGGCCCATCGCCTGAAGGGTTTTATCCGGTTTCAGCAGACCGGCGACGGGCAATACCTGGCCATGGTCGCCCCCCGCTATGACGTGCTGCCCCTGGTACGCCGGCATTTCGAGGCCCGCTACGCCGACCAGGAGTGGATCATCTACGACACCCGGCGCGACTACGGCCTGCATTTCGACGGCCGCCGCACGCGCCGGCTGCAAATCGCCGCGGCGGATCTGCCGACCCGCCCGGATCAGGCAACGAAGGATGAAGCCCAGTGCCAGATGCTGTGGCAGCGCTATTTCGCGGCCATCAACATCCCCCAGCGCAACAATCCCAAACTCCATCTCAGTCAGCTGCCACGCCGCTTCTGGCGCTATCTGCCGGAGAAGCAGGGTTGATGCCCGCTACCCCGTCCGCACCGATGACGACCGGTATCGGCGGACACCCGGTGGCCGACCGAGCCGTTTGCCTGCGGCCGCAAAATGGCCCATATACCAATCCAGCACACAGCCTGGCGGTAAAACCGAAATGACAAAGCCTTTATCGATTCTCCTGATCCATCCCCCCGTGGCCAAGCCCTGCGAACCGCCGGCCGGGATCGCGCGGCTGGCCGGTACGCTGCGGGCGGCGGGTGTCGACTGCCGGGTCTGGGACGCCAGCCTGGACGGCCTGCTCGATCTGATCGGACGTCCGGTGGCGGCCGACGACACCTGGTCGCGCCGGGCCGCAAAGTACAGGGACGCCCACCTGGCCGCCCTGCGATCGCCCGATTTGTATCGACACCAGGATCGCTACCGGCGGGCCGTGATGGACGTCAACCGCCTGCTCCATCTTGCGGGGGCCCAGGCCGGAGCGCAGATTTCCCTGTCCGATTTCGGACATCCCGAGCTGACGCCCGTGCGCAGCCGCGATCTCATGCGGGCGGCCGAATCCTTCCAGGCCAACCCGTTCTACCCGCACTTCGCCCCCGGCTTGCGCCAACGATTCGAAGACCGGGCGCCGGACATCGTCGGGCTGTCCCTCAATTTCATGAGCCAGGCCCTGTGCGCCTTCGCCCTGATCGGGTTCATCCGCAGCATGGCGCCGCAAACCAAAATCTTGGTCGGCGGGGGTCTGGTGACCTCCTGGACGAGGATCCCCGGCTTCGAAAACCCCTTTGGCGGGCTGGTGGACGAACTGGTGGCCGGGCCCGGGGAGGCTGCGCTGGTAAAGATCTGCGGTGGGAGGCTTCCGCTGGAAAATGCCGGTTCGGCCTGGGATTACACCGGCATCGACGGGGGCCGCTATCTGGCGCCGACCGGCGTGCTGCCCTACAGCACTTCCCAGGGCTGCTACTGGAAGAAGTGCGCCTTCTGCCCTGAAAAGGCGGAGAACGGGGCCTATCGGCCGATGCGGCCTGAAGACGTGTCGGCCGATATCATGGATCTGCGATCGATCCGCACTCCCGGCCTGGTCCATTTCCTGGACAACGCCCTGGCGCCCCGCCTGATGAAGCACCTGATTGCCAATCCCCCCGGTATTCCCTGGTACGGGTTCGTGCGCATCACGCCCGATCTGGCGGACCCGGACTTTGCCGCCGGGTTGCGGGCCTCGGGCTGCGTCATGCTCAAACTGGGGGTGGAGTCCGGCGACCAGGCCGTTCTGGACGCGCTGACCAAGGGGGTGGACCTGGTCACCGTGTCGGCGGCTCTCAAAACGCTCAAGGCCGCCGGCATCGCCACCTATGTCTACCTGCTCTTTGGCACACCGGCCGAAACCGGGGAGCGGGCCCGCCGGACGCTGGCGTTCACGCTGAATCACGCCGAAACCATCGATTTCCTGAATCTGGCCGTCTTCAATCTGCCGGCCTACGGCGAAGAGGCCCGTAAGCTCAAAACGCTGCCCTTCTACGACGGCGACCTCTCGCTCTACCGCGGTTTCGTGCACCCCACGGGGTGGAACCGCGACGCGGTGCGGCGCTTCCTGACCCGGGAATTCAAAAACCCCGCACCCATCCGCAGGATACTGAGGAACGATCCGCCGTTCTTCACGTCCAACCACGCTCCCTTCCTAATGGTTTCGTAAAAGGGCCAATAGCGGCGTTACGCTTCGGCCCTCGTCATTGCGGCGTACAAAAGTACGCCTCATTCCTCACGCCTCGCAGGCCTTGCTCTTGACCCTTTTACGAAACCATTCGCAAGTATGTAATCGGAATTATCGTTGAGTAGAACTACTGCTGAAACCCAAAGCCTGTTTTTGAGATGCCTTCTGGTACGACTCGTCTCCTGCGAACGACGCAAGCCTTTTACAGCCCCGTTCGAACGCTCATGACGAAGCGATGGCACTGTTATGAGTTGCTCTCGCTGTAAATCGCTAAGCATCGTGTATTGGAGGTGTGGAAAGATATTCCTTGAGATATTATGTTTTTTTAAATACTTGCAGTTTCGCATACGGATGTAACGAAAATTGGATCCCGTGAAGGCCTGGAATGCCCCAACATCGCCGCAAACATAAAACTTCCCGTGCTCCGGCAAAACTGCTGACGGCCGTGGTGGCCAACGCCGCAGGGGAGATCTTCGACCTGGAGGGCTATGCCGCCGTGGGTATGGCCGGGCCGGTGCTGACGCCCCTGAACACCCGCCTGGCGCGGCCCATCCCCCACGGCAGCGAGTTCATGTTTCTGCCGGATCGTTTTCCGGTGGTGTTTGACATCGACGCCGGCGAACTGGTGGCGCTGATGGAAAACCCCTATGCACCGGGAGAGCCGATCTTTGCGGTGGCGGCCTTCAATTCACCGGGTTACCTGATCACCCAGCTTTGCTGCTTCGAGGAGACGGAGGGCGCGGGCCTCCTGCCGCTGTTTTCCTACGGGGCCGTCGGCTGGCACGGGGAGGGCTTCCGCACCGCGGTCATACAGGTGGACCGCGAGCGCCGGCAGGACCTGCGCCTGATGCCGCGCTCGCGCGTGCAGGCCGGTGTCCGACAACTCCAGCGGCAGATGCCCCAAAACCGGCTGCGGCGGCACCTGGAAAAATGCGCCTTGCAGTACGGCTGCCCGGCAGCCAAGAATTTCTTCATCGGCCGCTGCGAGGCCCCCCTGCCCGCTTCACCGGCCTGTAACGCACGCTGCCTGGGCTGCCTTTCGCTTCAGAAGGATTCCCCGATTTCATGCAGCCAGGAACGCATCGATTTCACCCCCACGCCCGAGGAAATCGCCGAAGTGGCCCTGGCCCACATCGAACGGGTTCCCGATGGCGTGGTGAGCTTCGGACAGGGCTGTGAGGGCGACCCCTTGCTGGCGGCCGACACCATCGAACCGGCCATCCGCCTGATCCGCAGACAAACGGATTGTGGCACCGTCAATCTGAACACCAACGCCAGCCTGCCGGAAACCGTGGCCCGCCTCTTCGACGCCGGCCTGGACAGTATGCGGGTGAGCATCAACAGCCTGCGGCCGGACTGCTACCGGGCCTATTTCAAACCCCGGGGCTATACCTTTGCCGACGTGATGCTTAGCATTACAAACGCCCTGGCGCGCGACGGCCATGTGGCCCTCAACTATCTCAACCTGCCCGGATTCACGGACACACCGGAGGAGTTCGCCGCCCTGGCGGGTTTTTTGGAAGAAAGGCCGATTGACCTGATCCAGTGGCGCAACCTGAACTACGACCCCCTGCGCTACTACGAAGCCATGCGAGCGGCGGCCAAGCAAGGCACGCCCATGGGGGTGGCCAACCTGCTGAAGCAGGTCAAAAAGCGTTTCCCGAATCTGAAACACGGGTATTTCAACCCGGCCCTGACCAAGTAAGACGGATTCGGAATAGGACCGATAGCGGCGTAACGCTCAAGCCCTCGTCACTGCGGCGAACGCTCACGTACGCCTCGTTCCTCGGACCTCTCAAGCCTTGCCCTCGTACCTTTTACGAAACCGTCGGGGCTTATCGGTTCAATCCGTCGTTGCTCGGTGCGGGACAGAGGGAATTCACCGCCGCGTCCCTTACAACTCAGCCCGTTCGTATTTTAGTTTAAAACCGTATCAAGACCTTGCGGTGCTGGATGACAGGCGGTAGATTGCGTTTCCCGGCAAGGCCGCAGCCCATCGGGCACCGCAGGCGTAGTTGCGCTACGTCGAGGATGCGTGATGAGGCGAGAACGCCGCCGGGGAGCGGAAGATGCCGTCTGTCATCCAGCACTCACAGGGATGCACCTTAAAATGGAATGGATCGAAGCCAAAATCGAATTCGACATCAAGGCGGACGCCGCGGCCGAAGAGCTGATTGCCGATGTCTTCTATGCTTTCGGGGTGCGGGGTGTGGTGGTGGAAGACCCGGAAACGGAGGTGCCGCCCGACGCGCTGATGGACGAGGAGGTCAGGCCCCCCGTCAACAGCGTTAGCGGCTATTTCCCGGCGAAGACTTTCGACCAGGCCCGGCGGCGGGCCTTCGAGCAGGCCGTGGAG
>JASJCV010000095.1 GCA_030065275.1 Desulfobacterales bacterium
GCAATTTTTCGAACAGATTCGGTGTTCAGGTGTCAGGATAGGACGCAGGGAATCGGGTTCCGAGATTCCGGGTCAGTGGGTTTGCTGGCACCGGAACCCCCGAAACCCGACCGCCGCAATTTGGTTTCAGCTGTCAGTGCCTTCCCCCGTTCCGGTCGGGAACAGTGACACCACACGGAAACGCTCCACATCCACGAGCCCCCGGTCGGTGATCTTGAGTGCCGGGATGACGGGCAGCGCCAGGAAGGCGAGCGTCATGAACGGATCCCGCAGGGGGCAGCCCAGCTCTTGGGCGGCGCCCTGCAGGGCGTTCAGTGCCTGGTTGATGGCGGTCATGGGCTGCGGTGACATCAGTCCCGCAATCGGCAGGGCCAGGCGGGCCTGCACCCGGCCGGCCGATACGACCGCCAGCCCCCCGCCCATGGACGCCACCGCATCGACGGCGGCGAGCATATCGCCGTCATCAACGCCCACCGTGATGATATTGTGGGCGTCGTGGGCCACGCTTGAAGCCAGGGCGCCTTGCACAAGCCCCATGCCGCGAACGAAGCCGATCCCGGCCCTCCCGGTTCCCCGATGGCGTTCGATCACCGCGATCTTGAGCAGGTCGCGGCCCGGGTCGGCGACGGCCCAACCGTCCTTCACGCCGGCCCGGGCCGAAACGGACCGGGTGATGATCTGATCGGGAACGATCTCGATCACGCGTATATCGCGGCCGCGGGCTTTGACGCGCAGATCGATGCTGCCCGGGTCCACCCGCATGGCCGGGGGGACGGGGTGAGTGGTTGGCCAGTCCAGTTCGGCCACCGTTCGTCCGTGGGCCGCGGCCAACTGGCCGCCGCGGTAGACCTCGTCGACAGCAACCTTTTCCAGATCGCTCAGCACGACGAGATCGGCGCGTTTACCCGGGGCGATGGCGCCGATCCGGTGCTGTTTGAAATACGTGGCCGGGTTGAGCGTGGCGATCCGGAAAGCGGTGACCGGGTCGAGACCGAGTTGGATGGCCTCGCGGATCATGACGTCGATATGGCCCTCGGCCAGAAGATCGTGGGCGTGGCGGTCGTCCGTGCACCACATGAAGCGATGCGCGTTGGCCGGCGTGATCAGCGGGACCAGGTCCTTCAGGTTTTTGGCCCCCGTGCCCTCGCGCACCATGATGTGCAGCCCCAGGCGCAGTTTTTCAAGGGCTTCCGGACGGCTGGCGCACTCGTGCTCGCTGCCGATGCCGGCTGCCCGATAGGCGTGAAGGGCTTGTCCGCTGACCTCCGGGGCGTGACCGTCCACGGGTTTGTCCGCCGCGGCGGCCAGGGCGATCTTGGCCCGCACCGCTTCATCCCCTCCGATGGCGCCCGGGAAATTCATCATCTCCGCCAGTCCCACGATGCGCGGGTGGCGGATATAGGGGGCCAGATCGTCGACCTCGAGGCGGGCCCCGGCGGTTTCCAGTGGGGAGGAGGGCACACAGGAGGGCAGGGTGAAGAAAAAGTGCAGCGGCTGGCCTTCGGTCGCCGCCAGCATGTAGTTCAGGCCGGCGGTGCCCATGACGTTGGCGATTTCGTGGGGGTCGGCCACCACCGCGGTGGTGCCGCGGGGCAGCACGGCGCGGGCAAATTCGGACGGTATCGCCATGGCACTTTCGATATGGACGTGGGCGTCGATGAAGCCCGGCGCCACGAAGCGGTTTTTTAGATCATGGATCCGGCCGGCCTCCCGCGGCCCCAAACCGGCGATCATCCCCCCGGCAATGGCGATGTCGGTGGGCACGATTTCATTGGAATAGACATTGACCACCCGTGCGTTGGTCAGCAACAGATCGGCGGGGCGGTCGCCCCGGGCCACGGCCAACAGGGCTTCAGGTTGCATGCGGGCCGTCTCCATCCGGGTCGGGAGCCCCGATGCCGGGCCGGTCGGCGCGGTTGGGCGGCAATATCGCCCGCGCCACCGTTTCCACCGGCTTCATAAGGGTCTCCAAGTCCCATTCGACCAGTTTGCGGGCGCGTACCCGGACCTGCCCGTCCACGATCGTGTCGCGTACGCAGTCGGCTCCGGCGGCGTAGACGACCTGGGAGACGGGGTTGAACATCGGCCGCAGTCGGGGGTGGCGGCTGTCGAGAATAATGATGTCGGCCCGCTTGCCGACTTCCAGCGACCCGGCAATGTCGCCCAGACCGATGGCGCGGGCCCCTTCGATGGTGGCCATTTTCAATGCCGTGGCGGCCGGCACCGCGGTGGGGTCCCCGGCCGCCAGCTTGTGCAGTTTCGCGGTCATGTCCATTTCCCGGAACAGGTCCTGGTTGTTGTTGCTGGCGCAGCCGTCCGTACCCAGCCCGACCGTCAGGCCACTTTCGAGGAACCGGGGGAGCGGCGCGATACCCGCCCCCAGTTTCATGTTGCTCTCGGGGCAGTGGACGATGCCCGCGCCCGTATCCGCCGCCCGGGCGATGTCCTCGGCGTCCATCCACACCGCATGCACCAGGAGAGTGGCCGGGTCGAGCAGCCCCAGATGATCGAGATGGGACACGGGCGAGCGGCCGTACAGATACTGAATCCGGCGGACCTCGTCGCGGGTCTCCGCGGCGTGGATCTGAAACAGGACCCCCGCCGCCCTCGCGATGGCCTTGGCCTGACGGAGCGTTTCCGGACCGCAGGTGTAGGGCGCGTGACAGAAGATCGACGGCGTGATCAATGGACTTCGGTCTGTCCAGCGGTCGATAAAATCCTGCGCGACCGTCAGATGGCGTGATGGGTCGTCGACGCCGGGTGCCGGAAAATCGACGACGCCTTGTCCCAGAACGGCGCGCAGACCCATCTCGTTTACGGCGGCGGCGACCTGTTCTTCCCGGAAGTAGCCGTCGCAGCAGGCGGTGACACCGCCCAGCAGGAGTTCGGCGCATGCCAGGCGGGCCGCTGCGTGCACGTTGTCGGGCGTGACGAAAGCGGCTTCGGCCGGGAAGATGTGATCGTTCAGCCAGGTCATCAGGGGTAGGTCATCGGCCAGTCCGCGGAAGAGGATCATGGGAAGGTGGCTGTGGGCGTTGACCAGACCCGGCATGACGATGCCGCCACAGGCATCGATCGTGTCTGCGGCGGCCGGCAGCGGCTTGTCTTGCCGGCCGGCGCCCAGGGCGGCGATGACGCCGTTCTTGACGGCCAGCCAGGCCTCTGTCAGAACGGTATCCGCGGAATCTACGGTAACGACCGTACCACCGTGAATCAGGAGGTCGTACATGTGAATTTCCCGGTTTCAGTTGCGGGCGCCGATCTCCAAGGCCAGCCGGGTCACCCGGTCCATGACGGCGTCGACGTCCATGGCCGTCAGCCGGCGCTCTTCCACCAGGACCCGGCCGCCGACGATGGTGGTGGTCACGTCGCCGCCGCGGGCCGCATACACCAGGTGAGAGGCCGGGTGGTAAAAAGGGGTCAGGTGGGGCTGGCGGATGTCAAGCACGATCAGATCGGCCTGCTTGCCGACCTCGAGTGAACCGATCCGATCGCCGAGGCCCAGGGCCCGGGCGCCGTCGATGGTGGCCATGCGCAATACGGCCTCCGCCTTGACGGCCGTGGGATCGAGGGTGGCCACCTTGTGCAGTTTGGCGGCCGTATCCATCTCGCTCAGCATGTCGAGGTCGTTGTTGCTGGCGCATCCGTCGGTGCCCAGTGCCACGCAGATGTCGCGTGCAAGCAGTTCGGGCACCGGGGCGATGCCCGAGGCCAGTTTCATGTTGCTTTCCGGGTTGTGGACCACCTTGACGTCGCCGGCGGCCAGCAGGTCCATGTCGCCCTCGTCCAGGGCGACGCAGTGGCAGGCCAACAGATTGGGGCCCAGAACGCCGAGATTCGCCAGGTGCTGCACCGGCGAGCGGCCGTAGCGTTCTCTGATTGTCTGGACCTCGCTGGCCGTCTCGGAAAGGTGGATGACCAGGGGGATATTATTGTTGCCGGCCAGCTCCGCCGCCCGCCGCAGGAGATCGGGCGAACACAGGTAGGGCGAATGGGGCTCGACCGCGATGGTGATCAACGGGTCGTGGCGCCATTTGGCGATCAGCATTTCGGTGTAGCGGAACCCCTCTTCGATGGGCCCGTAGTTGGGGGAGGGAAAGTCGTACAGAACCTCTCCCACCACGGCCCGTATCCCGGCGGCATGCGCCGCTTCGGCCACGGCGTCCTCGAAGAGGTACATATCGCAGAAACAGGTGGTGCCGGAGAGCAGCATCTCGGCGCAGGCCAGCAGGGTGCCCAGGTGCACGTGCTCGGCCTTTAGCCGGGCTTCGGCCGGGAAAATGTGATCGTTCAGCCAGGTCATCAGGGGCAGATCGTCAGCCAGGCCGCGAAAGCAGGTCATGGCGGCGTGGGTGTGGGCATTCACCAGCCCGGGCATGACGAGGCCGCCCCGGGCGTTGATTTCGCGTTCGGCCATCCATTGCGCCGCCCCGTCGGCCGGGCCCACGGCGGCGATCCGATCGCCTTTGATCGCGATAAAACCCTCCGGGTAGGCGCGCCCACCCTCGTCCAGGGTGAGCACCCATCCGTTTTTGACGATCACATCAGCGCTATTCATCGGTCGGTAATTGCTCCAGGATGGCGATCACGAGTTGTTTGAGCCGTGGTGCGGCCCGGTCGGCCACGGCGATAATTTCCTCGACCGTTGCCGGTGCGGGGGCGTCCGGATCGGCGATGTTCGTGATGACGGAAAGACCCAGGATGCGCAGGCCGGCATGCACCGCGGCGATCACTTCCTGAACGGTCGAAAGCCCGACGGCATCGGCGCCGATGGCGCGCAGAAACCGCAGCTCGGCCGGGGTTTCCAGCGAAGGCCCCTTGAGGCCGGCATAGACCCCGGCAGGCAGTGTTTGCCCGAGATCTCCGGCGATGGCGCGGGCACGGTCCATCAGTTCCGGGTCGTAGACGCGGCTCATGTCCGGGAATCGCAGGCCCCAATCCGGGCGATTGGGCCCCACCAGTGGATTTTCGCCGGTGAGGTTGATGTGGTCGGCGATCAGCATGATGTCGCCGGCCCGGTGGTTCGGGTTGAGGCCGCCGGCCGCGTTGGTGACCAGCAGGTAGCGGGCGCCGAGATGCTGCAGGATCCGGACCGGGAAAGTGACATCCTGGGGACTGTAGCCCTCGTAGAGGTGAAACCGGCCCTGAAAAGCGACCACCGGGCAGTCTTGCAGGCGGCCCAGCAGAAGCCGTCCGCGATGACTTTCAACTGTGGAGCGCGGGAAATGGGGGATTTCGTCGTAGTCCAGGCCGTGGTGAACATCGATGGCCTCGGCGCAGTCGCCCAGACCGGTTCCCGTCAGAAGACCGGCAACGGGGCGAAGTGGGCTGCGGTCGCGAATGAACGCCGCCGCCGCCTCGACGTGCTTCCAGAATTCCGGCATGGCAAGAGATCTTCCCGGGATCGGGCGTCGCGGGCCTCGCGGGCACCGTCCCTGTCTGGTTGGTTAGCGTGGGTGCCGGGCCGCCGACGCGGATAACCGGGCGGACCGTCAGGGTGTCCTATAGACCAGCGGGTGGTGGCCGTCAACCTGCCAGGGGAGACGGCATTGTCCCGTCGTTATTAGACCTTGCCCGTGCTAACCGATTATGTTAAATCAAAATCCTTCGCATACCCTAACCGGACCTCAGCTTGTGGAGATTGCCTATGAGCTTCGCATTCCGTCCCGAGCACCCCGATATCAACCCCGACATGTGGATTCAGATCGACGACATCATTGCCGCCAACCGTTTTATCAAAGGTTCGGTCATCGCGGTGCTGCGCCGCTGCCAGGACGTCGTCGGCTATCTGCCAGTGGAGTTGATGGAATACATCGCCGCCGGCATGAATCTGGCCTGCAGCGACGTCTACGGCGTCGCATCCTTTTATGCGCTTTTTGCCTTCGAGCCCAAGGGGCGTCACACCGTCAAGGTCTGCACCGGTACGGCCTGCTACGTGAAGGGGATCAAGGAAGTCATTTCACGCATCTGCAACGAATACGATATGGAGGAGGGCGGCACCTCGCCTGACATGCGTTTCACGCTCGAGCCTGTGCGTTGCCTGGGCGCCTGCGGCCTGGCGCCGGTGATGGTCGTCAACAGCGACACGCATGGCGACGTCAGCTCCGACAAAGTGGTCGATATCCTCCATCATTACGAATAAGCGCAATGTGGTGTTGGCATGAAGCTAAGTGAAATCAAGGAAATTCTGCGGGCCCGCGTGATGACGGGCGATGAACAACTCGACAAGAACATTGTCGCCGGCGGTGGGGCGGACATCATGGAAGCGATCCTGTCCGCCGTGGCCAAGGACGGGCTGTTGCTCACCGGCCTGATGAGCGAGGAAGTGGTGCGCACAGCCATCATATCGCAATTGGGCGCGGTCGTTTTCGTCCGGGGGCAGGAGCCTCCGACCAAGATTGTGGATCAGGCCGCCAAGTTCAACCTCCCCCTGCTGGTCACCGATTACTCCATGTTTGTCTCCATCGGCAAGCTCTATATGAACGGACTGCGAGGGCTGGACGGGTCCTGGTAACACGGGAAGGAAATGGCTATGGAGAGGTTCACCGTTGAGGCGCTGCAGGCCGCACGCGAAGACGCGGCGGCCGTTCTGAACAACCCGGACGTCATTCAACTCATGGTATGCGGCGGGACCGGCTGCCACGCCACCGGCAGTATCGCGGTGATCGACCGGTTGCGCGAGGAAATTGCTGCGCGGGATATGAACGACAAAGTCCGGGTCGTGGAGACCGGATGCAACGGCTTCTGCGCGGCCGGTCCCATCATGGTGGTCCACCCCGGCGATATCTTCTATCAGCGCCTCAAGGCCGACGACGTACCCGACATCATCGAAACTCATATTATCAATGGCCAGCCGGTCGATAAGCATTTTTTCAAGGACCCGATTTCCAAAAAGAAGATCCCCGCCCAGAGCGAGATCCCCTTTTTCGCCCACCAGATGCCTCGGGCGCTGCGCAACAAGGGGCTCATCGATCCGGAATCCATCGACGACTACATCGGCCGGGACGGCTATCAGGCCACCGCCAAAGCGCTTTTAGAGATGCGTCCCGAAGCGATCGTCGAAGAAGTCAAGGCTTCGGGACTCCGGGGCCGTGGCGGGGCCGGTTTCCCCGCCGGCATGAAATGGCAGTTCTGCCAGGCCAGCCCCGAAGCGGTCAAATACGTGCTCTGCAACGCCGACGAGGGCGATCCGGGGGCGTTCATGGACCGCAGCATCCTGGAGGCCGACCCCCACGCCGTGCTGGAGGGTATGATCATCGCGGCCAAGGCCATCAACGCCCACCAGGGCTACGTGTATGCCCGCACCGAATACCCGCTGGCCATCCGGCGCCTGGGGATCGCCATCGAACAGGCCACTGAGCGCGGCCTGCTGGGCGACGACATCCTGGGTTCCGGGTTTGACTTCCACGTGGAGATCTATCAGGGTGCGGGGGCCTTCGTGTGCGGCGAGGAAACCGCCCTGATGCGCTCCATCGAGGGACGCCGCGGCATGCCGCGCCCGCGCCCGCCCTTTCCGGCCCATCAGGGGCTGTGGGAAAAGCCCACCATTCTCAACAATGTCGAAACCCTGGCCAATGTTGCCCAGATCATCCTCAAAGGTGGGGCCTGGTACGCCAGCGTGGGCACCGAAACCAGCAAGGGGACCAAGGTTTTCGCCCTGTCCGGGGATGTCAACAACATCGGTCTGGTGGAGGTCCCCATGGGGACCTCGCTGCGCCAGATGATCTACGATGTCGGCGGCGGAATTCCCAGGAAACGCAAATTCAAGGCGGTTCAGCTGGGCGGGCCCTCGGGCGGCTGCGTACCCGAGGCCTATCTCGATACCCCGGTGGACTACGAAGAGATCGCCAAGGTCGGGGCCATCATGGGGTCGGGCGGGGCCATCGTCATGGACGAGAAAACCTGCATGGTGGACATGGCGCGCTTTTTCATGGACTTCATCCAGGACGAGTCCTGCGGCAAATGCACCCCCTGCCGGGAAGGCACCCGCCGTCAGCTGGAGCTGCTCGAAAAAATCTGTGACGGCAGCGGTGAGGCCCACGATCTGGACGAACTCGAGCGTCTTTCAGCCGTTATCAAGGAGACGGCCCTCTGTGGGCTCGGACAGACGGGGCCCAACCCGGTGCTGTCCACCCTGCGCTATTTCCGCGACGAGTATGAGGCCCACATTCACGAGGGGCGCTGCCCGGCCAAGCGCTGCGTGGCCCTGCTCAAATTCGAAGTCGACGTCGACCTGTGCACCCGCTGCGGCATGTGCGCCCGGGCCTGCCCGGTGGACGCCATCGAATGGGAGAAAAAGCAGTTGGCACGCATCGACAAGGAAAAATGCATCGAGTGCCTGACCTGCTACGACAAGTGCAAGTTCGACGCCATCGATTAGAACTCGCCGCCCGGTATTGGCGCGGGTACACCCGAACCAAACCGCCCGGTGGGATGACCCCAATTCAGGAAACCACAAGAGGCCCGAGCGGCATCGCCTGAACGGAGGAAAACAGGATATGGGAGAGTCAATCATACCCGCATTGACCATGTTGGGGGGCATCGGGATCATCGTCGGTGTCGTTCTGGCGGTGGCATCCAAGATTTTTTACGTTTATGTCGACCCCAAAATCCTGGCCATTGAAGATGTCCTGCCCGGGGCCAACTGCGGCGGCTGCGGGCTTCCGGGCTGCAGCGCCAACGCCGAGGCCATCGTGGCCGGACGGGCGGCGGCCAATTCCTGCGTGGCGGCCGGATCGGACGTGGCCGAGGCCATCGCCGGTATCATGGGGCTGAGCATTGAAGCCAAGGAGCCGGATATCGCCCGGCCCGGCTGCTATTTCGGTGTGGCCACAGCCGACCAGAAATACCACTACGACGGTTTGAACGACTGCCGGGCGGCGGCTCTCCTGGGCGGCGGCATGAAGGTCTGCACCATTGGCTGCCTTGGACTGGGAACCTGTGCGAGCGCCTGTCCGTTCGACGCCATCGTCATGGGCCCCGAAGGCCTGCCTGTGGTGGATGAGGTCAAGTGCACCGGTTGCGGCACCTGCGAGCGGGTCTGCCCCAAGGCCATCATCAATCTGTCCTCGGTCACCCGGCGTATTCTGCGGGAATACACCACGGACGACTGCACCACGCCCTGCCAGCGGGCCTGCCCGGCGGGGATCGATATCCGCACGTACATGCGCCGGGCGGCCGTCGGCGATTACGCGGGATCGGTTCAGGTGATCAAAGAGCGCAACCCCTTCCCCTCGGTGATCGGCCGCATCTGCCCGCGGCCGTGCGAAGATGACTGCCGCCGGAAATACGCCGAGGAGTCGGTGGCCATCAATTTCATCAAACGTTTCGTCGCCGATTACGAGATGCAGAGCGGCACGCGCATCCAGCCTTACAAGGCCCCTGACACCGGACGGAAGATCGCGGTCGTGGGCGGTGGGGTCGAGGGCCTCTCCGCCGCGTTTTTTGCCGCCCGGCTGGGGCACGCCCCGGTGGTCTACGAAGCGGCGGATCGTTTGGGCGGTCTGCTGCGAAGCGCAATTTCGCGCTATCGCCTGTCACACGACGTGCTGGACTGGGATATCGAGGGCATCCTTGAAATGGGGGTTGAAGCCCGCATGAACCAGGCCCTGGGAACCGATTTCGGTATTGCCGACCTGCTGGAAGAAGGTTACGAGACCGTATTTCTGGCCTCGGGTGGCTGGGACAGCCGACTGGCACGCAACGAAGCCGACGCCGTCCACGAGTTCATTCCCGGCACCTATCTGTTGATCGATTTCATCCGGGCCGGGCGTAAACAGGACGCCCGCATCAAACTCGGCCGCAACGTCGTCATTGCCGGCGGGGACAAGCTGGCCGCCGAGGCGGCGGAACTGGCCGCCGCCGGGGGCGCCACCGCCATTACCGTGCTGTTGCGGGAAGACATCGAAAATACCCGTCTGGACCGAAATGCCGTCGAACGCCTCGAGAAGGTCAAGGCGTCGGTCGTCTACGGTGCGGGCATCTCCGAACTGGCCGGCCAGGGCAACGACCTAAAAGCGGTGACCTGCACGGATCTGCAAAGCGGGACTCAGACGGTAATCCAGGCCGAAAGCCTTGTTTTGGCGGCCGGCCGCTATCCCGAACTGATTTTCAGCCGCTTACGCACAGAGGCGCCGGAGGACGACGTTCAGCCGTCCGGCACCGATAGCCTTGCCTGGCGCGCCACCCAGCCTTATAAACAACCGGAATTCGCCCGTGAGGTCGGTTTCTTTGCCAAGGGTGACGTCATTACGGATTTTAGCGGTGCCATCAAGGCCATTGCCGGGGGGCGCCGTGCAGCGGCCTCCATGCACCAGTTGATGTATGGCATCCCCATCGACGTGCCCCACAGGGCGGTCAACTCCGACTGCGTCATCCAGAATGTCGACGCGGTGGAAGAGGTTCGGAATGAGCCCCGTCGGATCATGCCCATGGCCGCCCCCCGGGAACTTGATCAGACCGGGCAGCTTGAACTGGGCTTCGATGAAGATGCCGCCCGCAAGGAAGCCGCCCGCTGTCTCCAGTGCGGTCTGATCTGTTATGAGCACACACTGGTGTCGGGTGCGGCCGATATCGACGAGACGAAGCGGATCGCCTGACGTTTCCTGATCTCGCGATGGGCTGTGACCTGGGCCGCGGCGGCCCGCGGCGGGCGACAGCTTCAAGGCCGAAACCCTTGGCGCGCTCGCCTCTTTGTGAACGCTAGGCGAAACAACGAACCGTATATGGCTACCGAGAAAGCAATCGTCACCAAAACAGGCCTGGGCACGGCCTGGGTCAGAACCATGCAATCCGAAGCCTGTGAAGGCTGCTCGTCCTGCGGAACCTGCAACGCGCAGCGACCCGACAGTGAGGTGGAAGTCATCAA
>JASJCV010000096.1 GCA_030065275.1 Desulfobacterales bacterium
GTTCGGCCTCGAAGTTGCCGCACTCGCCCATGGCCCCGGCGACCGCCTTCCAGGCCTCGAAGCCGGCGGAGAGCATCTTGATCTCGGTCGTGTTTTCGAAGGCGCAGTCCGCCATGGCGGCGCTGCCGACCAGCGAAAAGGCGCCGGCCAGAGCCAAAGTCCTAAATTTCATTTCTGTTGCCTCCCGATGTGAGTTCCGGATGCGTCGTCGACGTTGCGCATCCGGGCACAAGCTGCCCTCGTGGGGCGTTTCGGGGCCACTGGACCCCCAGAGCTGGTCGTTCCGGCCACCTCAGCTCGCCAGGCGCTCGCCGCTTTCGTGGTCGAAGAGGTGGCAGACGCCGACGGGCACGGAGATCGAGACCGCATCGCCGATCTCCGCGCGAAAGTCCTTCGCGGCCTTGACCGAGACCATCTCCCCGCCGGCGCGCACCGTCAGCATGGTGGCGTCGCCGAGCAGCTCGATCGTGTAGATCGGCGCCTTGATATCGGCGCTGGTGTCGGCCACGGCAGCGTCTTCGGCCCGAAAGCCCAGGGTCACCGGGCCGTCGGCCGCCGAAAGACCGGCGATCTCCACATTGGTGCCGCGGAAGGTGCCGCCCTCGATCTCGCCCTGCATCAGGTTCATCGCCGGCGAGCCGATGAAGCTGGCGACGAAGGTGTTGGCCGGCGTGTCGTAGATCTCGGTTGGCGTGCCGACCTGTTGGACGATGCCTTGCTTCATGACGACGACCCGGTCGGCCAGCGTCATGGCCTCGATCTGGTCGTGGGTGACATAGACGATGGTCGTATGGATGCGCTGGTGAAGGCGTTTGATTTCGGTGCGCATTTCGACCCGGAGCTTGGCGTCCAGATTGCTCAAGGGTTCGTCGAACAGGAAGATCTTGGGATTGCGCGCCAGGGCGCGTCCCATGGCCACGCGCTGGCGCTGTCCGCCTGAGAGCTGGGCCGGTTTGCGGTCCAGAAGATCGGTGATCTGGAGCATCTGGGCCACGCGTTCGATGGTCGCATCGATCTCGGGCTTGGCGACTTTGCGGGTCTCCAGACCGAAAGACAGATTCTTGCGGACATTCATGTTCGGGTAGAGGGCATAGCTCTGGAACACCATGGCGATGTCCCGATCCTTGGGGCTCACGGCGTTGACCACGCGATCGCCGATCAGAACGTCTCCCGAGGTGACCGTCTCCAGTCCGGCAATCAGGTTGAGAAGGGTGGATTTTCCGCAGCCGGAAGGACCGACCAGGACAAGGAATTCCCCGGATTCGATTTCCAGATCGATACCCTTGAGCACATCGACGGCGCCGAAGGATTTACACACATTTTGTATCTTCAAGGAGGCCATGGCAGACTTTGCTTGTGTTTAGGTTGCAGGTTGCTGTCGTCCCCGGATTGTTTCGCGCCAGGCAGAGGTTTGGCGATGCGCGCGTGTTGCCATCAATGACAAAGCCTCACCGCTCAGCCTTTCACCGCCCCGGCCGTAAGACCGCGGACGAAATACTTGCCGGCCACGAAGTAGACGAACAGGGTCGGCAGGGCGGCGATGATGGCGGCCGCCATGTCCACGTTGTACTCCTTGACCGCCGAGGAGGTGTTGACCAGGTTGTTGAGGGCCACGGTAATCGGCTGCGTCTCGCCGGTGGAAAAGCAGACCCCGAACAGAAAATCGTTCCAGATCTGGGTGGTCTGCCAGATAATGGTGACCATGAAGATCGGTGTGCTAATGGGCAGCATGATGCGCCAGAAAATGCGAAAAAAACCGGCGCCGTCGATGCGCGCGGCATTGACCAGCTCGCTCGGGACGGCGACATAGTAATTGCGGAAGAATAAGGTCGTAAAAGCCAGGCCGTAGACGACGTGGACGAGCACCAGACCCCAGACCGATTCGGAGAGCCCAAGCAGGCCGAGCGTGCGCGCCATGGGCAGCAAGATGACCTGAAAGGGGATGAAACAGCCCAGAAGGAGCATGGCAAAGAAGGTGTCGCTGCCCCGGAAGCGCCACTTGGACAGCACGTAGCCGTTGACCGCCCCGATGATCGTGGAGATGAGCACGGCCGGAATCACCATGCGGATGGAATTCCAGAAGAAACCCCGGATGCCTTCGTTGGTCACCCCGATGGTGGCGTAGCCCCAGGCTTTGAGCCAGGGCTCCAGTGTCGGCTGCCGCGGCAGGGCGATCAGGGTTCCGTTGCGGATTTCATCCATGGTCTTGATCGAGGTGATGAACATGACGAAGAAAGGGGCCAGAAAATAGACGACAAAGAGCAGCAGGACACTGTAGATAAAGACTCGCTGGGCCCGTTCCGAAGGCGGTTTGTGGATGGCCTCAGGCATGCCGTTTCCTCCTCAACTCGGAGTACAGGTAGGGCACGATGATGGCCATGACCATGGCGAACATTATCATGGCACTGGCCGCCCCCATGGCCAGTCGCCCCCGTGTAAACGCGTAGGCGTACATGAATGTGGCCGGAAGATCGGACGAATAGCCCGGACCGCCGCGAGTCAGCACCACCACGAGGTCGAAGCTCTTGATGGCGATGTGGGTCAGGATAATGAATGAACTGAAGAAAACGGGCCGCAGGCTGGGGATGATGATTTTCCAATAGATGCGTCTCAAGCCGGCACCGTCCACCTGGGCGGCCTTGATGATACTGTCGTCGATGCCGCGCAATCCGGCCAGAAACATGGCCATCACGAATCCCGTGGATTGCCATACGGCGGCGATGACCACGCAATAGATCGACATCTCGGAAGTGACCAGCCAGTCGAAAGTGAAGGAAGTCCATCCCATCTCCCGTACCAGGCGCTCGATCCCCAGACCCGGGTTCAGAATCCACTTCCAGGCGGTTCCCGTGACCACGAAAGACAGGGCCAGCGGATAGAGATAAATCGTCCGCAACGCACCTTCGATGCGAATTTTCTGGTCGAGAAAGATGGCCAGCAGCAGTCCGAACGTCGTACACAGGACGATGAACAGACCGCCATATACCAGCAGGTTGCGGCAGGCCACCCACCAGCGTTCGATGCGCCATAATTTGGCATACTGGACCAGCCCCACAAAGTCATATGTCGGCAGGAAGGTGGACTTGGTCATGGAAATATAAAGGGTCCACAGAATGAAGCCGTAGATGAAAATGATCATGACCACGAAACTCGGGGCCACGACCAGTTTGGGCAGGGCGGTCTCCAGCATGGAAGACCATGACGATGGTTGGGTGGTTTTATGCATGGCTTGGGCGACCTCCCGGCCGACCCGCTGTCTTGCAGCGGGCGGGCCGGGTGTAATCCGGCGCAATTTACATCTTGGCTTCTTTGACAGCCGCCGCCAGCTTCCGGGCAGCATCCTGCGGCGACATGTCGGAATTGTAGAAGTTGGTCACCACGTCGAACATGGCCCCGCGAACGGCCGGCGACACCGCCATTTCATGGGCCATACTGGGCATCAGACCGCCGGATTTGGCGGTCGCCATGAAGTCGGCCATGGACTTGACCGCCACGGCGTCGAACGGATCCTCGGAGATGCCGGAGCGCACCGGTATGGATCCCTTGTTGACGTTGAACACCACCTGGAAGTCGGGGGACAGAATCAGGCGCGCCATGGCCTTCTGAGCTTTTTTGGCGTCCGCATCCTTGACTTCGAACATGATGAAGGAGTCCACATTGAAAAGAAAGGCGTCTGCGGTGCCGGGAACGGTCAGGGCGTCGTAATCCTGGCCGGGAACCTTGCCGGCGGCCGTGAATTCGCCCTTGGCCCAGTCCCCCATGAACTGCATGCCGGCCTCGCCTCTGATCACCATGGCCGTGGCCAGGTTCCAGTCACGCCCTGGGGCGTTTCTGTCAGTATATTTTTTGATTTTCCTGAAGATCTCGAAAACTTCGACCATTTTGGGGCTGGCCAGCGCTTTTTCATCGGCCTGTATCATCGTTTGCTTGTAAAATTCCGGCCCGCCGACACCGGAAACAATGGATTCCCAGGCGGTGGCTTCCTGCCAGGGCTGCCCCCCGAAAGCCACGGGAATCAGGCCGGCTTTTTGGATCTTCTCGCAGGCCGCGAAAAATTCATCCCAGGTCTGAGGGTATATCGCACCGGCTTTCTGGAATACCATGGGATTGCACCACATCCAGTTGATGCGGTGTACATTGACCGGAACGGCCACCCATTTGCCGTCGGCTTTCATGATGTCGGCCACGACCTCGGGCACAAGTTTTTCCCAGGTTTCGGCCTTGGCGACGTCATCCAGATTCGTCAGCACCCCGAGATCGGCCCATTCCTGGATCTGAGGCCCCTTGACCTGCGCGGCGGTAGGCGGGTTTCCGGAAACGGCGCGTGATTTCAAAGCGGTCATGGCATTGGCCCCGGCCCCTCCGGCAACGGCGAAGTCTTTCCAGGTATGCCCTTCGGTGTTGAGCATTTTCTGCAGTTGCTGAACGGCCGCCGCTTCGCCTCCCGAAGTCCACCAGTGCAGGACTTCGACCTCGCCGGCCCAGGCCACCGTGGTCGCGACGCAGATCGCGAGAACGGTTGCGACACCTGTCAAAATACGTTTGCCGCGCATTGGTTCCCTCCTTTGTTAGCGTTAGAGTTGTTGCCAGTGAATAGTTTGCCGCCAAATGCGGCTGGAAATCCATTTGGCCTGAGGATCGGCTGTCCTTGGGGTGGCGAATCCCAGTTAGCAAACGCCCTGGACATGCCACCGCTTGCACACTATGGAAAGTGTGTCAAGAAATAATTTATTGACTGAATTAAATTGAGCACCCGCGATATGGGATTTGAAAAGCCGTAGATTAAAAATATATAATGATTTAAGATTGATTGCGATTAAATGCGTTATATCAATCGGGTTCGGATGTGACTTGATGACCCTGCACCCGGTATGATATCGCTTCCCAAGCGGGTAAATAATTTAATTGATGAAATAATTGGGCGGAGGTTTCATGCTCCCTGCCAGCCGCGATTTGATGCGGGCCATCAACCAATTCAATGTTTTGAATACGATTCGCACCGCCGGTTCGATTTCACGGACGAAACTATCTGAAATTACAGGTCAAAGCCGTGCATCCGTGACCAATATCACCGCCCGGCTGATCGCGGAGAACCTCATCTACGAGAAGGAAACCAGGGATTCGGCCCACAGGGGGCGCCGCCGGGTGCTTCTGGCGCTGAACGCCGATGCCGCCTACGTGGTGGGCATCAAGCTCTCGGCCTTCCGCGTCAGCTTTGCGGTGACGGACATGCAGGCCGACATCCGCAGTTCCATCGTCATGCCGGTGCGGACCAGCGAGCGATCGGCAGGCTTTGTCGCGGATCTCATCGAGGAAGGCATTCGCCACTGCGTGAACGACGCCCGCCTGAAAATGGACCAGATTGCCGGCATCGGTATCGGTGTGCCGGGGTTTGTCGACCGCAACAACGGATTCTGCCACTGGACGCCGCTTTACCGCCAAGGCAAAAGGCCGTTGCGCGACCTGGTGGAGAAGCGACTCGGGATACCGACCACCTTGGAAAACGACGCCAATGCCGTCACCATGGCCCATCAATGGTTCGGCGACGGCATGGGCGTGCAGAATTTCGTGGTGATCACTATCGAAGACGGTGTGGGCATGGGGGCGGTGGTGAACGGGCAGCTTTATCGGGGGGCCAAGGGCGTCGGAGCTGAATTCGGCCACGTGGTGGTGGTTCCGGGCGGTAACCCCTGCCGGTGCGGCAAAAGGGGTTGCCTGGAGGCTTACGTCAGTGATTTCTCGATTCTGGCCGCCGCCCGAAAGATTTGGGCCGACACGCGCGGGGAAGGCCCTCCGCGGGGCGAATTGAACCTCGATGACGTCATGGATGCGGCGCGGCGCGGCCATCCGGAGCTGGTCCGGCTCTTCGACCGCGCCGGAAAGCTGCTGGGGCAGGGGGTCGCAGGCCTGATCCAGATCCTGAACCCTTCCAAGATCATTCTGTCGGGCCAGGGTGTCCGGGCGGGTGACCTGATGTTCGCCCCGATGCGTGCGGTGGTCGCCGCGCAGTGTAACCCGGTGTTACATGACGCCACCGAGATCATCATTCATAAATGGCAGGACACGGACTGGGCCCGTGGTGCGGCCAGTCTCGTTCTGCAGGCGCTTTACAAGACCCCTTTTGAAAAAATCAGACCGGTAATCTGACGAGTGGGCAATTGCCAAAGCCCACGGCATTTAGTATGCAACAGGATCATCGGCCACGTTGTTATCTGACAACGCGTCTCTCCCGCACGCGACACGAACGCATACGGCACGCTTTCATTTCCGGTTTCTCGCTTCTGTTCGCACGATTCGATACGATTTCAATCTCGGCTTATTCGGCCCCAATACCGCCCATCGAACGGTTGTCGTTCGCATAGCGGCGGGGCCAGGTGTGCGGGACGCTCCCATCACGGCAATCGGCGGCCAAGCGGTCGCGCGTCGTCCAAGGAGGTTCCTATGGCGATTCTGACGATTTCACGCATGTTCGGCTCCGGGGCCCGGGAACTGGGGGAAATCATCGCCCAGCGCCTGGGATATTCGTTTTTCGATCATGAGCTGATTCAGATGGTGGCCGAGCAGGCCAAGTTATCCGAGGAATGGGTCACCACCATGGAGCAGACGGCCGGCGTCCGGTTCCAGAAGTTCCTGGCGACGCTGGTCCCCCGGAATCTGATGGAAATCATCCAGAATGCCGAATACGGCGAGCGGGACGAAGAGATCTACGCCGATATGCTGAACCAGGTGATCCGCAAGATTGCTGCCGAGGGCGACGCCATTATTCTGGGCCGCGGCGGACAATATATCCTCAAGGACCATCCTGACACCTATCATGCACTGCTGGTGGCCGATTTGGACTATCGCATCAACCACATCCGGCAGCGCTTCGAGCTAACCAAAAAGCAGGCTCTCCTGGCGGTGGCCATGGAAGATAAACGCCGGGTCAATCTCTACCGTAAGCTCGGCAAGGCGGACTACGACCAGGCCGATCATTACCACATCACACTCAATATGCGTCTAACGGAAGTGAAGACGGCTGGCGAGATGCTTTGTGCCATGCTGGCCACCGGTCGATCTTCGTCGGACTGATCGTTGGACCGGTGGCTTCGGAGTGTTTTGCGCCGATGCCCGACGCGAGGAACGCGCGATGAAATGCCCCCAGTGCGGATGTCAGGAGTTTTATGCCAAGGATCCCCGCGATCCCTTTGAAACCTATCGCTTCATGTGCCCGGGGAACGACATCATTCCAGACCCCGATAACCTTGATCAGGTGGAAATCACGATGCAGACCGAAGCTTTTTGCGATCGCTGTTCATGGCATGGTCGTCTGGACACCCTGAAGTAGACCTGATTTCAGAAGCGAAAACGGCTCCCGGCCGCCGCCCGTCGATACCGCCCGCCAAAATGATGGGCCAGCTGCATAGCGGGCGCATCACCGGTGCAGTGCGACACCCCCACCAGCGCCACGTCAAACGCCTCCAAAGCCGCGATCACCGCTCGCACCTGTTCAGGCGTGAAGAACATCAGGTGGGTGCCGCCCAAAACGGCATGCAGACGCCGTATTCCCAAATGCGCGCGCACATGATCCAGTATGTTGAGCACGCCACCGTGGGCGCAGCCCAATAGCAGCACGGGGCCGGAAGCCGTATCCAGCAGCAGGCTGGCATCGTCGGCCATGGGATCCGGGACCAGCTCGTCGGCTTTCTCCAGAACGAGTCGGCCATCGGCCGGCGTCTGGCCGCGGCGGCGGGAATATCCGCTGATGAACCAGAGTCCGGGGGCAATCTCGACGGTCCGGTCGTGGAAGACGAACCGGGCGCCGGCCGCTTCCAGTTCTTCCCGGGTCCACGGGCAGCCCACGAAGCGCGCGGCGTCAGCATCCCGAACCAGGTGCCGGTCGAATACCGCCGGATGGGCGTGCACAGCGACCGGACCGGTCTGCTCCAGGACCCATGCCAGCCCGCCGGTGTGGTCGTAGTGGCCGTGACTCAGCACGACCGCCCCAACCTCCGCCAGACAGGCGTCGCTGGCCTCCAGATTGTGCGGCAGCGTGTGACCCTGGCCGGTGTCGAAAAGCAAATCGACGGCCGAATGTGCCACATGGGCGGCAAACCCATGCTCGCCCAGGAAGTCCACACCTTCGATGTTGTTGTCGCAAAGAATTCGGATCGTCGTCACTGCGGCCCTCGCGGTTATTATTCGTGTCGTGTGTTTGCATGCGGCTAAGGACACTCGAATACCGTGGCGGCCGTCGTTTGGATTTGACAGCCGCCAATCGGTGAATAACATTCCTGTCTAATAAAAAATCAACTTCATTACATCAACCCGAAAATCGAGGTGCTGTTTTAAAAAGGCAGCAGCATTTACCCCCGATGTCGCATCGAATCAATTGAGGGTGAGTTCTGCTTTTTTTGGGCGATCCGGAAAAGAAGTCCGCATGGCATCCGTTACGCCGCAAGTTTTCTCCGTCGAATTGGTTGGGACGGATTGAATCTGGGAGGCAGTGCGACCATGGAGTTTGACTATCAGCCCCCATTCCATATCCTCCAGATTTGCGATTGTTACCCCGAAGTACATATCGGCGTAGCCGAATCCAACGCAATGCTTTCCCATTCCGCAGGACCGCAGTCCCCGCGATACCCACGCTCGACACGCGCGGGAATACCGCCCCTTGAGCAGTCACCCCAGGGGAGCGCACCGGGCGGTCAAGCCGGCATGGGCCGTAATGCGGGCGTAGGTTTATCAGGGCGCGCCAGAAAGATGGGACCGTGCTGAATGCTTGGTCCAGGGCTTCTTGATAGTGGTGGTTCAGGACTTTTTACTCAGTGTGCCACCATAGAAAAACGATCGGCGCCTGAACACTGAATTCGCCGACGGGATGCGAGGTTAATCGGATGCAACAATTTCGCTTAAAGCTCTATGTTACCGGGCAGACCCCGCGCTCGCGCGGCGCCATCCGAAATTTAAAACGGCTTATCGAAGAGCTGATTCCGGAAAATTGTGAACTCGACATCATCGACGTGCAGGCCCATCCGCAATCGGCCGAGGACGATAAAGTGCTGGCTACCCCGACGCTGATCAAGGAGCTTCCGCTGCCCCCGCGGCGTATCATCGGCGATCTGTCCGATACCAACAAGGTGTGTGAAGGTTTGGAGATCGCTATTGGTGATGTGCGCCTCCAAGGAGAACGACTATGATCACAAAGTCCGCAAATAAGGGAATTGCCAAGTTGCCGACCGGCATTCCTGGATTCGACCTGATTACTCTCGGTGGTCTTCCCAAAGGCCGGACGACACTGGTGGCCGGGACGGCCGGGAGCGCCAAAACCGTAATGGCCGTTCAATTTCTGGCGGAAGGCATCAAAAACGAGGATCAGAGCGGGGTTTTTGTGACCTTCGAAGAAAGCCCCGATGACATCCGCAACAATATGGTCAGCCTCGGATGGGACATCCGCCAGTGGGAGTCCGAAGGGCGTTGGGCCTTCGTGGATGCTTCCCTGCATCCGGAACATGACGAGATCGTGAGCGGCTCCTTCGACTTCGGCGCCCTCCAGGCGCGGGTCGAATACGCCATTGCCAAGGTAGGGGCCAGCCGCGTCGCCATGGATTCGCTGGGGGCTGTCTTCACCCAGTACCAGGATCGCTCGATCGTCCGCCGTGAGCTCTTTCGACTGGCCTCGGCGCTCAAGAAGACCGGCGTGACCGCGTTCCTGACGTCGGAGCGCACCAACGAGAACGGCAAGATTGCCCGCTACGGGGTCGAAGAATTCGTGGCCGACAACGTGATCATTCTGCGCAACATGCTGGAGGCCGAAAAAAGACGCCGCACCATCGAGATCCTTAAGTTTCGCGGGACCATGCATCAAAAAGGCGAGTATCCCTTCACCATCATCCCCCGCCAGGGGGTCGTGGTCATTCCGCTTTCGGCCATGGAACTCAAACAGAAGTCCTCCAGTCTGCGGATCACATCGGGGCAGGCCGAGATGGACCGCATGTGCGGCGGCGGTTTCTTCCGCGACTCGATCGTTCTGGTCTCCGGCGCCACCGGTACCGGCAAAACCCTGATGGCTACCCAGTTTATGAACGCCGGAGCGGCCAACGGCGAAAGGTGTCTCATTTTCGGCTTCGAGGAAAGCCGCGAGCAGCTCTTCCGCAACGCTGGAGGCTGGGGTGTCGATTTCGCCCAAATGGAAGAAAAGGGATTGCTTCAGGTGGTCTGCGACTACCCCGAGATCATGGGGCTCGAAGATCACCTGCTGCGCATCAAGCACCACCTGGACGAATTCAATCCCCACCGCGTCGTGGTCGACAGCCTCTCCGCCCTGGAGCGTGTTTCCACCATGAAGGGCTTCCGCGAATTTATCGTCGGGCTGACCTCGTTTATCAAACACAAGGAGGTTGCCGGTTTGTTCACCAGTACGACGCCGAATCTGATGGGGGGCACTTCGATTACCGAAGCCCATATCTCCACGATTACCGATTCCATCATCTTGCTGCGTTACGTGGAGCTTTTAGGAGAAATGCGCCGCGGCCTGACAGTGCTCAAGATGCGTGGTTCGGCCCATGAGAAGACGATCCGTGAATTCACCATCGACGGATCCGGCATGCACATCGGAAAACCGTTCCAGGATGTATCCGGCATTCTTTCCGGTTATCCCTCCTGCGGCCCGACCGCGGAATTGGATCGGGTCAACAGTCTTCAGCAAGAGAAGCCGAATGGATAGCCGATCGGATGTATCGGAGGCGCCTGTTTAGGGAGACGATCGTGGCTTCGAACGAATGCACCATCCTGCTCATCGGAAGAGATTACGACAGCAAGCGTCTCTTCAACGAAATGCTGGACATGGCTGTCGACCTTGACTGCAGCATGCTCACCGCCGACTCCTTCGAGAACGGCCTCAAGTGCCTGGACGGCGGCGGCATCGACGTCGTGCTCTACGACTTGGACATTCCCGGCCCCAACGGCGACAATGCCGTTGTCCATCTGCGCCGCAAGACCGGCGATATCCCCATCCTCGTCCTCAACGACCACGAAGACGCGGACATGATCCAGAAAACCCTGCACAGCGGTGCCGAAGACTACCTGGTCAAGGACACCATCCATACGGGAATGCTGGCGCGTGTGATCCGCACGGCCCGCGATCGGCAGCATTACCGGAATACCTGGCGCGACCGTCAGCCGCGCATGAATGCGTTGATCATTCACAATGCCGATGCCATCGTGGTCCTGAATCGGAAGGGCGTCATCCGGTTCGCCAATCCGGCCGCCGAGGCCATGTTCGGCCGCCCGGCCGAGGAGTTGATCGGCACCGCCTTCGGCTTTCCGCTGGTGGAGGAAAACAGCACCGAAATCGACATCATTTGCTGCGGCGGCGAGCGCCGTGTGGCCGAGATGCGTCTGGTCGAAACCGAATGGGGGGCGGAACCCGCATACCTGGCTTCCCTGCGCGACATCACCGTCCGCAAGCGCGCCGAGGACAAGCTGCGCAAATACGAGCGCATCATGGCCTCCACCAGCAGCCCGATCGCCCTGGTGGATCGCGAATACAGACTCGAGGCCGAGAACGAGGCTTTCCGCCAGTGGTTCCACCGCCGCAACCCGCCCGGGCGGTCAGCCCATCTGAAAACCGTTGTCGGCGAGAAGAATTTCGAGACCCAGGTGGCTTGCAGTCTGGCCCATTGCCTGGCGGGCGAGGAAAGCCACCGGCAGGGACAGCTGCGGCTTCCGGACGGGTCATTACGCTACGCCGAAATGGCTTTCTATCCTTATTTCGACACCGATAAAACTCTTGCAGGCGCCATCTGGACCCTGCGCGATATCTCCCAGACCAAAAGCCTGGAAGCGCAGTTGCGACAATCCCAGAAAATGGAGGCCATCGGCACCCTGGCAGGGGGCATCGCCCACAATTTTAACAACCTGCTGATGAGCATCCAGGGCCGGGTTTCCTTGATGCAGATCGAAGCCGATCAGGACCATCCTTTCAAAGAACATCTCGATGGCATCGCGGACCAGGTAGGCAGTGCGGCCGATCTGACCAAGCAGCTGCTGGGCTATGCCCGCGGGGGCAAGTACGAGCCAGTGCCGACCGATCTGAACGATCTGGTCGCCAGGAACATATCCATGTTCTGCCGCACGCGACGCGAGATCGAGATGCACGCGGCGTATGCCGAGAGCTTGTGGAACGTGGAAATCGACCAAAATCAGTTCAGTCAGGTGCTGGTCAACCTGTTCGTCAACGCCTGGCAGGCCATGCCCGGTGGCGGGGCGCTTTCCGTCGCCACGGCCAACACCGAACTGGATGCGGAAAAAGCGAACGCCTTCGGCATTGCCCCCGGCCGCTTCGTTCGTCTGGACGTGACCGACACGGGCAGCGGCATGGATGCGACTACGCTGAAGCGGATCTTCGATCCTTTTTTCACGACCAAGATCGGGGGCAGCGGCAGCGGCCTGGGGTTGGCCTCGGTCTATGGCATTGTCAGCAATCACAGTGGCGCCATCGATGTCGCCAGTGAGGTTGGCAAGGGCTCCACTTTCACCATTTTTCTGCCGGCAACCGCAAAGGCTCCCCAGCGGCAGGAGCGCCGGGCGCTTCAGACGCTGAGCGGGCATGAAACCATCCTTCTCGTGGACGACGAAGAGGAAATCCTCAAAGTCGCTCGCCTGATGCTTCTCAAGCTCGGCTATCGCGTTCTGCTGGCCGGCGGCGGCAAGGAAGCCCTGGAAGTTTACCGCCGCAAGCAAAGCGATATCGATTTGGTGATCCTCGATATGATCATGCCCGGCATGAGCGGCAGCGATACGTTCGATCAACTGCGGACGATGGACCCGGAGGTCAAAGTCCTGCTGGCCAGCGGCTACAGTCTCAATCAGCGGGCCAGCAGGATCCTGGCGCGCGGATGCGACGGCTTTCTCCAGAAACCCTTCGATCTTACGGTGTTGTCCCGAAAGCTGCGCCACCTTCTGGACCCGCCGGACGAAGTGAAGGACGCCCGTCCGGATTGATCGCCGCCGTCAGCACGCACGGTGGATATGACGAGTTCGGTCGAGACATGGATCTCACGCCTTTGTTCGTCCCGCTTGCCTTCTGATGACAATTCGGTAGAATACGCGTCGGTTGAGTTGAAACCCATTTCGAGAGGTGCCGCTCATGGATAATTACGACGTCGTCGTGGTGGGATCCGGATCCGGGGGCCAGACCGCCGCCTACACCCTGTGTGAATACGGCCTGAAGGTGGCCGTGGTGGAGAACAGCCCGACCCCCGGGGGAATCTGCGCCCTGGCCGGCTGCCAGGCCAAGAAGTATTTCTACGAGGCCACCGAGACTGTGGCCCGTTCGCGCCACTTGGGGGGAAAGGGCATTGTCCGGCCCGCTCAGGCGGACTGGGCGGCGGTGCTGGCGCAGAAGAACGCGTTTACCGAACCGATACCGGCCGGCGCCCGCAAAGGGCTCGAAGGCGTCGGTATCGATTTCATCGACGGGACGGCCGTTTTTCGAAACCCGGAAACGCTCACGGCCGGGAATCGTGAACTCACGGCGCGCTTCTTCATTCTGGCGACCGGGGCCCGCCCCATGCCGTTGCCGTTTGCGGGTGCGGACCTGCTGACGACCAGCACCGCGTTCCTGGCGCGTGACCATCTGCCGCCGCGGGTGGTGTTCGTGGGCGGCGGCTTCATCTCCTTCGAGTTCGCCCATTTTACTGCTCGCCTGGGACCGGCCGAAGCCACTACCATTCTGGAAGTGGCCCCGCGTCCGCTGGGGCCCTTCGACAGTGAAATGGTCGAACTCCTGGTGGCCGCTTCCCAGGCCGAGGGGATTGACATCCACACCGGGGTGAACATCGCAGCGGTGGAAAAAAAGGGCGCGGGCTGGGTGGTCAGGACCGACGGAGGCGACTACGCTGCCGATCTCGTGGTGCACGGCGCGGGACGGGTGGCCGCGATCGACGATCTCGATCTCGAGGCGGGGGAAGTGGCGTATACCCGCCAGGGCATCACCGTCGATGCGGAAATGCGCACCTCCAACCCGCGGGTGTTTGCCGTGGGGGATTGTGCCGCCACGCTCCAGTTGGCCCGGGTGGCGGATTACGAGGGTTACGTGGCCGCCAAGAATATCCTTGCGGCCGTCGAGGGCGGGGCCGGAGCGCGCATCGACCACCGCACTGTGCCCACGGTTCTGTTCACCTATCCCCAGTATGCCATGGTGGGGGCCACCGAGGATGCGCTGCGGTCCGATGGGGTGCGCTACTACACGAATAGCGACAAGCGGATCGGCTGGCCGACCTACAAGCGGGTGGGGCTCGAACACGCGGCCTTCAAGGTGATGGTGGACGAAGACAGCCGCATCCTGGGAGCGCACGTCATTTCGGACAACGCCTCCGGTCTGATCAACCTTTTCAAACAGGCCATGATCGACGGCCGCACGGCGGACAGGCTCTTCTGGGACAACGTGATGAGTCCATATCCCTCGCGGGAGAGCGACATCATCTATATGCTCAAACCTTTTTTCGAGGATGATTTGTTGGAAGGGCTGTAGGGGCTTTTTTGAAAGACATTCTGATTTCCTTGCTGGTACTCTCATTTTAACCTCTATCGGTTATTACTTTTCTTTCACGTGGAAAGAAAAGTAACCAAAAGAAAACGCCCTCGCCCCGCTACTTCCTGCGCGTTGTCGCGCCGGCCGGCGCGCGCGGAAACTCGCTGCGCTCAGACAGTCCGCGCGCTGTCTCCAGCCGACACGTCAATGCTCGGCGCGGGACAAAGGGACCATACACCACAAGATTTTATCGGGTTTTTCGCGGAACCGTCCCGTTAGAACGGGAAGATAATGGGCGTGACAACCAGCGTCACCCCCCCGAGGATGACGGTGATGGCGATACCGATTTTGATGAAATCGGTGAAGCGGTAGCCGCCGGCCGTCCAAACCATCATGTTGGTCTGGTAGCCCGAGGGCACGATGAAAGCGCAGGAGGCGGCCACCATGAGCACGATAGCAAAGGGCATGAAACTGACCTCGAGCTGCCGGGCCATGGCCAGGGCGATGGGGAACATGAAGGCGGCGGCGGCGTTGTTGGTGATGATATTGGTGATCAGGGTGCCCGTGATAAAGATGGCCGCCAGAGCCAGCATGGGGTTGCTGCCGCCCACCAGGGTCAGAAGATGGGCGATCCGGTCCGCCAGGCCGCTGTGGGTGATGGCCGACTCCAGCCCGACAGCGCAGGCGATGACCACCAGGGTGCCCCATTCGATGCTGCGCGCCGCCGTCTGAAACGAAAGGCAGCCGGTCAGCAGCATGGCCCCGCTGGCCAGCAGGCCGGCCGTGAGCATGGTCATCCAGCCCGTGGCCGCGCCGGCGATCATGCCCAGGGTGATCAGGGTGGCAATCACGGCCCGATTGGTGCGCTGCAACCGAAAACCATCCAGTGTCTTGGTTACGGAAAAGTCCATATCCAGCCGGCTTTCGTAAAAAAAAGTATCATTCACCTCCAGGACCACGTTGTCGCCCGCCTCCAGGTGGAGTTCCATCAGCGGCAGATCCGGTGGTTCCGCCCGACGGGACAGGGCCACGAGTTTGATCCGGTATTCCATGACCTTGGGGTTCAGATCGGCGATCTTCCAGCCGATGGCGGCATTGCGCCGAGAGATCGTGGCATTGACCAGTTGGTGGGTATGGCGCGCCGTTTGCATAGGGATTCCCGAAAGAAAGGGGGTCAAGCCCGGATGGCGCCAGAGTTCGGACAGGGATGCCAGATCGGTGGCAAAGGTTACCCGGTCGCCGGCGCGCAGAAGCAGGTCCGGCTGGTCCACGGGCACATCTCGCCCCGCACGGGTAATATCGAGCAGCTCGACCCCGTCCAGGTGGCCCAAACCGGTTTGCTCCAGGGTGCAGCCATCCAGGCAGGTATCCCGGCGCACGCGAAACTCCGCCCGGTAAAGCCTTCGCAGGGGCCGGTCGGCAACCTTTTTAAAATCGCCGGGGAGCAGGTAGCGCCCGGCCAAG
>JASJCV010000097.1 GCA_030065275.1 Desulfobacterales bacterium
ACCTATCCCAGCGCCAGTCAGTTTGCCCCCAAAGAAAAATTGATCGAAAGCGCTGAAATGGAAGTCTTCGGAGAACTCTTTCCGTTGGACAAAGAACAGTTGTCGCAGTCCTACACGGAAACCACCAGCCGGGTCGAACTCGCCAAACTGACACGCGAGAGCCTCATCCAACTCTGTGCGCAGTATCCCTCGATGGAACCCGCTTTACGGGACCTGTTTGACAGCCTGGCAAGGGCGGCCGGGATTCAGCATGTCAAACGGCGCATGCGGCGCCACCCCATCCCGGTGCGCGTCCGGCTGGAGATTATGCATGTGCGCGATCGTATGCCGCGATTTTCCGCCAGCGGCTTCGCCCGCGATCTGTCCATCGGCGGAGCCTGCATTCTCCTCGACGAAGCGGTTGAAGCAAGCGTGGCGCGCGATATGATCGACAAGGAAACACGAATTGTCATGCGTTTACCCAGTGACGCCATGGCCCTGCACATCCGCGGCACGGTGATCTGGTCCCGGCAGTTGGAGAGCAACGGCGAAGCGACCCACGCGCTGGGCATTCAATTCAAACCGATGCCACCGAACCTGAGCGGGCTCTTGCTGGTGTTCGCCGACAACCTGTATCATGCCAGTTGAGCCCCGCCGCAACGATTCGATGCCCGCTTCTTCCACCATCATTCGGGTGGGCGTCATATCGGACACCCACGGCTCCCTGAACGCAGGCCTCACCGAGGTTTTCAAGGCGGTCGATCGCATCATCCACACGGGGGACAACGAAGCCCCGGAAATTCTGGATGCCCTTGCCCGGATGGCACCGCTGGATGCCGTTCGCGGTAATATGGATTGGGGGAAATGGGCGGCGAAGCTGCCGCAGGAGGACCTGATCACGATTGGTGGGATCTCGATCTATGCCCTTCACGACCTCGCGCGTCTGAGTCTCGATCCGGAAGCCGCCGGGATCCGGGTCGTACTCAGCGGGCACACCCATCGGCCGGAGGCCCGCTGGCGAGGCCGCTGTCTCTTTTTGAATCCCGGCAGCGCTTCGCTGCCCCGAAATGGTCAGGCGCCGAGTGTGGCCCTTTTGGAAATTCGGGGGATCAACGTCGGCTATCGCTTCATCGCCCTGCCGGAAGGCTGATCCGTCAGATGCGATGACCGGCGGCGGGATTTTGAGCATACACCGACCGCCACTTCCACCTGCCGGGCCTGATCAGACCGCATCACCTTTTCCCCGGGAGGCCAGCCACTGCAAGGCCGCCACCGCCAGCATTCCGGCAAGCGCCAATCCGACGGCAAGACCAAACTCCACATTGAGCGCCTGCGGCAGTACGTTTATCACCTGGTGCGCGCCCTCGTCCGTGACCGCCGTCTTCCAGGGCCAGATTTTGCGCAGGGAGCCGATCATCAGCCCCGTCAGACAGGCCAGCGTGATGGTGTGATAGCGCATCAGCAGCCAGTTGAGCAGTCGAACAAACAGCACCAACCCGGTGCCGGCCCCGGCTCCGAAGACGACAAGCGTCATCAGATCAAATTGGTGCACCGCGTTAAGGATCGTTTGGTATTTTCCGAGAAGCACAAGAATGAACGACCCGGAGATGCCCGGAAGCACCATGGCGCAAATGGCCACCGCGCCGCACAGGAATAGAAACAGCCACGATTCAGGCGTCGTCAACGGCACGATACCGACCAGACCGTAGGCTGCCACGGCGCTGAGGGACAGCCCCGCATACGTTCCCGTCTGCCAGGTATCAATCCGTCGCGCCACCAATAGGGCCGAGGAAAGAATCAAACCAAAGAAGAACGACCAGATACCGACGGGATGATTGTTCAGCAGCCAGCTCAGCGTTTTGGCCAGTGTAAAGATGGCCGCTAGGATTCCGGCGAATAGGGAGATGAGAAAGGCCAGGGGAATGCCGCCCAGCGCGCGCCTGACCTGAAATGCCGCCAGCAGACGCACAAACCGCCAGTCGAGGGTCCTGATGGCCAAAAGCAACTGCTCGTAAATGCCGAGGACAAGCGCCATCGTTCCCCCGGAAACCCCCGGCACCACGTCGGCGGCCCCCATGCAGAAGCCCTTGGCGAAGAGGATCCCAAAGTCCTTGATGGATCGCGGTTCGGCGTTTTTCATCGAAGCCGACGCCGGTTCGGATTTATCATTCATGCGGTATGATCTCCCCAGGGCTTATCATGCGACAACGTCGTTTGCCGCTGGCGGCGGTCCGGGTCGATTGACCCGCACCGATATGAGGTGACGATCCATATTCATCGACGGCAGACGGTAGGCGTGAGTGTCGATCGACAAGGAAACCGCCAGCGTATCGGACAGCGCTGTCAGGGAATCGATCTCGCCGCGGACATCCGGCCCTTTCCAGATCATCAGCGCGGCTTCGCCCTGAAGCAGGGGCAACACCATGCGGGTCAGATCCGCAGCGCTTGTGAAGGCGCGGCTGACGACGATATCGAATTGACGCGCATGGTCGGGAATCCGCGCAAACGTCTCGATTCGACCGTGTTGGACCGTGACCCGATCCAATTTAAGCTGTCGGATGACGTGGCGCAGAAAATTAACCCGCTTACGCGCGCTGTCAATCATGGTCAGGTGGCCGCCGGGCCGAATGACTTTGAGCGGGATTCCCGGGAAGCCGGCGCCACTGCCCACATCCAGAATGCGGGCCTGATCCGGAATCTGCGCGGAGGGCGCAAGGGCATCCAGAAAGTGCTTAATGGCAATTTCTTCCGGATCGTTGATCGAGGTGAGGTTAATCCGGCGGTTCCAGTGCCGCATCTCGCACATATGCAGGTAAAAGCGGTGCGAGGCGGAGGCGTTCAGGTGCAAGCCCAGGGTTGCAGCCCCATCTTCGAGGAGTGCTTGCCAATCCGCTTTTCTCAATCCGGATCCCCCGTCTGATCGCAGGCCTGCGCAAAAAAGCGGCGGCGGCCGCCCCGAGGCGGACAGCGATGCCGCTTGTGCCGTCGGAATGCAGATGCGGTGAAAAAACAGGCGGCGCAAGAAAGAACCGGATGTCGCTCGATCTTGGTTGGAATCAGGTGATACAGACCCGCTTGACCTCGCTGATATCGGTGAAACCTTGAAAGGATTTGTGAATCCCGTCCTGCTTCAGGGTGTTCATTCCCTCTTTGATGGCCCGATCGAATAGCTGGTCCGCCGGCGCGGACTGTTTGATCAGTTTCTTGATCGCCTTGGTGCCCTCCATCAATTCGTGGATCCCCATGCGGCCCTTGTAGCCTGTACCGGAGCACTTCTCACAGCTTCCCGGCCGGTTGAGCATCATGGCGTCACCGTATTCGATGCCGGAAGCGCTGAAATACTCGCTACCGTAGTCTTCCACGATGCTGTCGAATTCTCCCTGGTCGGGGTGATACTCCTCTCTGCAGGTGCACAGACGGCGAACCAGCCGTTGGGCCAGAACGGCCAGAAAAGCATCTGAAAAATTCAGGGGGTTGAGGCCCATGTCCAGCAAGCGGGTGACGGTTTCCGGGGCGCTGTTGGTATGCAGGGTCGAAAAAACCAGATGGCCGGTCAACGAGGCCTCGACACCGATGGAGGCCGTCTCCTCGTCGCGCATCTCGCCGATCATGATCACGTCCGGGTCGGCACGCAGGAAAGCGCGCATAATACGTGCGAAATTGAGCCCAATCTTGGGTTTGGCTTCGACCTGCCGCAAGCCCAGCTGGGTGATTTCGACAGGATCTTCCGCCGTCCAGATTTTTACGCCCGGTTTGTTGATGTAGCCCAGGGCAGCGTGAAGCGTGGTGGTTTTACCGGAACCGGTCGGGCCGACGACCAGAACCAAACCGTAAGGTTTGGCCAGGACGTTTTCCATCACTCCAAAATTGCGCTCATTGAGCCCCATGTCTTCAAGTTTCATGGCCCCTGCCGTGGCGAGGATACGCAAAACGGCGTCCTCATACCCGCCGGCCGTCGGCAGGGTGGCCACGCGCAGTTCAAACGGCGGGATGCCCTTGCGCTTGAATTTGATCTTCCCATCCTGCGGCAGGCGTCTTTCGGCGATATCCAGATGGGCCATGATTTTGATGCGGGAGATGATGCCGCGGGCCAGCGCGTTGGGGACTTTGATGTACTCCTGGCAAACCCCGTCCATGCGGAAACGGATGTTGGTGGACTTGGTCTGGGGCGAGGGCTCGATGTGAATATCGGACGCATTTTTGCGGTAGGCGGCAATCAGGCACTGATCGACAAGCTTGACCACCTTGCTGGAGCTCTCGTCGGCCTCGTCGGCGGCCTCGTCGACATCCTCTTCCTCTTCGAAGGAGACATCCAGGATTTCATCGAAATTGTCGATGACTTCACTTCCGCTGCCCATGTCACTGTACTGATCCGTCGAATAGAAACGATCAATAAAGGCGACAATGTCTTCCCGCGTGGCCACGCTGAAGTTGATCTTGCTGGTTTTCATCAAGGCCTTGATGTTGTCGGTCTTGTTCAGATCGCGGGGATCGTCCACCAGGACCTCGACACCGTCCTTGCCCCAGGCCATGGGCACCCAGAGTTCGTGTTTCAGGAAGGTCTTCTTGAGATTGCCCAGCAGTTCGTAGGGCGTCTGGATATCCTCATTGTAAGATTTGAAGGGACATCCGTAGAACTGGCTGAAAGACTTGGCGATATCGTCTTTGGAGACACCAAAGTTATCCATGAGGACCGCTTCGACACTCTTGCGCTGTTGCTTGGACAAATTGGCCGCCTGCTGAAGCTGATCGGTGGAGGCCAGATTCTGTCGCAGCAGGTAATCGTATTTGGAGCCGCTGGACACCCGTGAGCGCACCTGCTCCAGGCGCTGCTGGATTTCCTCATCCTCCGGAGCGTTCTTTTCAGACTCTTCGTAAAGATCGAGTGATAGATCCCGATGATCGCGCTTTTCCATCTCTTCGCCGAAAAGGAATTGGATGCGGCCGCGCTTTTCCGCTGCAATGCGCTGGTCGTCGACGGTCTTCTGAATCTTGGGCAGGAGTTCATTGGGGGAGTGCAGCTTGAGCAGGCAATCGGTCATCTCCGGTACTATCTTTTCGGGTGGATGGTCGACCGTCAGAAGTTTTTCGAATTCCGCCAGAGCTTCCTCATATAGCCCCAGATCCTTGAAGGCCGAAGCACTGTCGAGAATCGCCGGAATATCCTCCTGCCCGGAAAGTGATTTTTTGAGCATTGAGATCTCTTCGCTCGAAACGCTGCCGGCCTCGTCCTTTTCCTTTTCCTCGATTTCCTTCTTGAGGCTGACAATTTTCTCTTCGACAGCATGCAGCTTGTCTTTGCCGAGATCGGGAAATTCCTTCAGCACCTGCTCATAGATTGAAAGCGCCTCGTCAAAAAGCCCCATCGAGAAGCAGACTTCGGCTTCATTGATCTTTGCATCCGGAGCGGAGTTCGTGTTGGGCTGTGCTTTGGCCATTATGGACCCCTTGTCAATTCCTGTTATCTTAAGTGCATCCTGAAATCTATTCATGCCGTCCCGCCGAGGGGACGCGTCGCGGCGCTACCGTTTGAAGAATCCCTTCAGTTTGCCGCCCGGTTTGTCGGTTTTGAGCTGCGGCAGGATGATATCGCAGTTGAGCTTGACCATGGCAATCGATACAACCGGTCCCATGATGACCATAAGGTAGCCCTGCTCGGTGGCGCGCACATAGATCCTGCCTTTTTCGTACACGAAATCAGCCTCCCGCATTTTTTGCAACACCGGGAGCAGCTTATTGGCGTCGCGAAAGCCCTGCGGCCAAGATATCCAGTGGGGATCGATCGATTCGAATAAGACCTGGCCCTCGTGCGAAAAAAAGACGAGTCCATAGACTCCATCCATCTTGATAATATCTTTGAATAGTGCTTGCATCACGTCTTTCCCTGGTAGGAAGCAATCGATTGCCGGTGCTAATACGCTTCGCCCAGAACCTGGAGGATTTTATCCCGCGGGCACTTCGGGTTGACGTTGATAACCGTCGGAGGATCGGCATTCAAGACGATCGTGTCCGACGGTTGGCCGCTGTCGAAATAAACGATTTTCAACCGGCCGAAGTGGCAAGCGGCCCCAAACGACGCCATCGGCTCAAGCATTGGCCCCATGTTCTCATCCGGGTAAATGTCCTCGAGTCCGCAGCGCTCGCCGACCCCGGCCCGCAAAGTGTTCTTGATATGCGCGACCGTGGTGGAATCGTCGTCATCTCCCTGAGCCGCCGCATCCCCTTCGGATGAGGTGGCCGCCTCTTCGTCCGTGTCCAACTGCGATTCGTCCTTGATGCGCATGGCCTCGAGGATGATCGGCTGCAGGTCACTGTTGATGTTGTTGTCGATGGCGGGGCACTCATTCTGAATTGAGAGGGTGACCTCTTCCCAAGAAAAGATCTGGTAAGCGGCCTGCAGTCCCTTGGTTTGTTCGACGCGGGCGTCCAGCAACTCGCCTTCGCGGAAAAACAAAACCCCCCCCTTGGCGGTGGCTTTGTCTACAAGCCGGATGGTACAGGTGCGCTCCTCCATCTCCATCAACTGCAGAAACATGCCCGAAGATACACTATGGAGGGTACCGCCATCGGATTCCTTACGGAGGGTTTTCATTATCTGCCGCGCCAGATCTTCGATCAGAAAAGGCTTGCTGATGTATCCGACCGCCCCGCCCTCCTGCGCCAGCCGTTTCATTTCAGGTGTGCTGTATCCCGTAATGATGATAACGGGAATATCCGGATAATGCGCCATGATCTCGGCCAGCAGGCTGAACCCGTCCATACGCGGCATCTTCAGGTCGGTGACCACCAGGGAGATGGGCTTGCGCTTCAGTTCCTGGATCGCGTCGAGACCGTCCTTGGACAAAACGACTGAAAACGTTTCGCGATATTTTTCAAGCCCCTCTTGCAATGCCTGGAGCATCTCGAGATCATCGTCCACAAAAAGCACTTGTCGAATCATGCCCTGTCCTTGTCCTCTGGCCGCTAAGACGCCTTGTCGATGTCGACGATCTTGACCCCGGCGACGTAGTCCACGGCTTCGTATTTTTTGATGTTGCCGATTTTGTGTGTAATGTCATTCATGCGCTTTATCTGATCATGCGCACGCAAAACCTTGTCATAGGCGCTATCGCTCGGATTGAGGGTCTCTAGCACTTCGTTGATGATATTCGTAACGATCGTCAACGGCTGGTTGAATCGATGGGCCACCCCCCCGGCCATTTCGAGAACACCCTGGAACTTCTGGCGGTTATACTTTTCCTGCAATTGATGAATGCGGTCGGTGACGTCATCGATGATGCAACTGATCTTGTGGGCACGGCCTTCGGTCCTGACCAGGGTGGCCTGCAGCCGGGCATAACGTGGCTGCCCATCATGAGGGGCCAATTGAAGGATCACCTCCTCACGTCCGACCTTGACGCAGTCCCCCAGAAACATAAAAAACAGTTGTTTGTCCTCCGTGATTAAAAAATCCGCCAACGTGGATTCCGTCAGACGATTCAAATCCTGTCCCAGAATGCGGGCGGCGAGCGTGTTGGCCTCCAAAATACCGCCTTGCATGTCTAACACGAGGGCGGCCCCCTCGATATTTTCAAGTGCCTCTGAAGGGGTGTCATTCCTGCCGGAATCTTCGATTTCCCCGCTGATGTCCCGGACGGATCCATCCAGGAATACCACGACACCGTCATCGTCAAAGATCGCCTTGGTCGTCACCGCTGCCCAGATGGGACTTCCGTCAATGCGCGTCAGGGCCAGCGGGATATCGTTGATGCAGCCGCGGCGGAGCACCGTCTGGATCAAAATGCCCCGGTCTTTCTTGTTGCGATAGAGGTTGATGATCGGAAAACCGATGGCCCCCTGAATCGACTCAAAGCCGAAAATCCGTGCGAAGGGTTCATTGCAGAATACGATTTTTCCTTCGACGGTCACGCGGTAAAGGGCCACCGGAAAATTTCTGATAAATTCCGCATAATTCCGCAAAGAAGCGTCGGAACTGGCGTTTGAGAACTGATTCATATCGTCAAGGTCGGCACGCGCCAAGAACGGCGCCTCATCTTCATGCCGCCTGCCGGCGAACGAAGGTAAATCGCGCCGGGCAGACGCCAGGGGACGCAAGCGACAAGCCCCTGGCATCGGTTCACCCTTGCGTCTTCGTGCCGTGGTCGGGCGCTAGAATTTAATGTTGAACTTTTGAACATCGGTTTGGTATTTCTTGGCCCACGTGTCCAGATTGCTCTTGAACTGGGGATGCACCCCGATCTCCTCAGCGATCTCCGCGATCGATTCCAGCACGCCTTGGAGCATTTCCTCATCGGTCGTATCGCCAATGAAGGAAATCTTATGATCGGCGTATTTGAATTCAGCCGCAAACGGATCGAGGAACGGATACTTTTCGGCCTTTTCCACGAACTTGCGGTTGAGCAGGGTAGCGAAATCACTGTTCAGGTGTCTAACTTTCCGGGCCGTTCGCTCAAATATGACCAGCAGTTCCTCGACAGCCGTCAAGACCCTCAAGGACGGCGTCGGCGCGATTTCCTCGGCCTCGAGTTCCGGCTCGATGGTGTTTTTCGTCGGTGCCACCGGCTGCATGCGGCTGACGTGAAAAAGGCCCCCTTGCGCCTTGGTCATCTTGATCAGTTGGGCCAAGTCCTGATCATCGCGCAGGCTGTCTCCGGTCCCCCACGAATAGGATCCACCGCAGACCTGACCGTTGTTCAGCATGACCAGACCACCGTCCCGACTCTGACCGATCGTCACCTCGATAAACCCGGTGAGTTCCTCGGTGCCCATTTTCTTGACCAGGCCCTCCAAATCGGTAAATTCGGTGCTTAGATCCTGGTAGATTCGTTTGGCGTTCGGAATGGCCGACCAGAAGTAAATATCTTCGGTGCGAATTTGGTAGACGCTCAGGGTATAATTGGTCGATTCCGTCGAACGGATCAGTCGGTCGATGACATCGCGACCGGTCGACTCGCCGTCGCGGCCGGTCACGTGGCCGTTGAGGATCTCATCCTTGTCAAAAAACAATATGCCTTCGGATGATGGCGACTTGAAATGCAACGCACCGCCCCCCACCTCGCCCTGAAAATGCTCGATCAGACGTGGAATCTGAACATAGTAACTGTTCATGTGGCCAAGGGTGGGGGCTTCTCTCGGAATAACAAGCATGCATTCAATCCTGCGAATCAGCTCTTACGGCTGGTTTTGCAAACCCTGGCGATTGATTGGGTGGTTCTCCGCATGGTTGGCAACGGCAATCCGGCATCAGCGCCGCCGACGCCGCAGACGCTCGATCGAAAGCCGGATGCTGTCCTGCATGCGGGTAATGGCCTCGGCCAAATCGCCGATTTCATCCTTTGATTTGCTTTGAATTTCGACACCGAGTTCACCAACACTGATACGGTTGGCGGCATCGGTCAGGGTGCGAATCGGATTCACGATGGCACGGCTGGCCAGCAGAGCGATGATGACGACCGCAACAAAGGTCGCCCCCAGAAGAATGAGGGCAAATGTCTGCGTTTCCTTAAGCGATTGAAAGGCTTCATCGCGAGCCTGCTGGATGGCGATAACCCATCCCATATCGGTTTGCTTGGCAAAACCGATTTCGGGCTTTCCGCCGGTGCCATCGAATTCGACCATCCCGGGTTTCTTGCTATTGGCCGCTTTGACGAGTGGATTGCGGCTGAGATCTTTTTCCTTCTGGACGAAGGCCGGGATCTGGTGGGCGATGACCTTGCCGTTTTCGTCCACCAAAAAAGCATAGCCGGTTTTTCCCTGGCGCCAGGTGGCAATCCGTTTGGAAATCGCATCGCGGGTCATGGCGGCCGCCAAAACGCCCACGACTTCCTCATTTTTGATAATCGGCACGGCCAGCACGAGGGCCGGTTTCTTGGACGTTTTACCGATCAGGTTCTGCCAGGCAACGGCTTTGCCGGCCATTACATCTTGCACGTACTGGCGGTCCGAATAGTCTTTAAGGTCCTTGCCGTCGTTGCGTGCGACGTTCATGCCGAAATTATCCGTGGTGAAAACCAGGTACATCCATGGATACTTCTGCTGGACGATTTTCAGCAAAACCTCCTGCTCGTAACGGTTCATTGATCGGATGGCCGGCATTTCGGCCACGGCCTTGAGCACGCGAATGTTTTTATCGACCCACCCTTCGACGTCGGTTGCCAGGGCGTCGACGATCTGATTGCCGAAACGTTCATTGTCCGTAAATATCCGATCGCTGTTCTGTTTGAATGAGAGAGCAAAATAAATGCCGCCCGGAATCAGGCTGACGACCAACATGAGCAGAATCACCTTGGCGGTGAGGCCCATCCCCGACCTTTTTTTGCGCGCTTCGCCCCGCTTCTTAGGGGGCGGGGCCGCCGCGGTTCTCTCAGGTTCGGCTTCGGCGGTCCCGGTTGCAGGGGGCTCGGGCGGTGTCGCGGCCGGCGTTGCTTCCGGGGCGGGTGAAAACGTCGCCCCGGTCTCAGGCGAAACAACGGCCTGGCCGACTTTGACCTGCTTGTCAACCGTAATCAGGTGCGAACATGAACGGCATTTGAAACGCGCTTTATCGCCTTTAATCTTATCGGGATCGATTCGGTACTTTTTACCGCATTCCTCACAGATGACGATCATTGTATCACTCCTTGCAGAGAACCATTCTCAGGTTGCGAAACAGCTCTTTTTATAAAACTATG
>JASJCV010000098.1 GCA_030065275.1 Desulfobacterales bacterium
GGGAAGTAAAGGGATATCTGCTCCACAAAGGCGTGGCGCGGGACCGCCTGACAGCTATCAGCTACGGCAGTGAAAGGCCAATAGCCAGCGGCGACGGCGAAGAGGTGCAGGCCAAAAACCGCCGGGTGCGGCTGACAATCGTCGAAGAGTAGACAATCGCGATCAGAGGCGGTTGATAAAATCGATCAGGGCTTTGAGACGCGCAAAGCGGGTCCGGTCGAAATCCACTACCAGACGGGGCAGTGCGGCTATGGCCGGTTCATCCGCCTCCTCCGGCAACGCCGACGCCTGATGCGCAAACGCCCCCCCGGGCCGAAGCACATCACCGAAATCTGCTGTCAGACGTTCGATGACGTCGGACGGCAGTGCAGAGCGCAGGCGGATCACAAGCCGGTCGGCCACGAACCGTAAACTGTGATAGCGCCGATAAAACCGATCGATCTGCGTCACAGCCCGCTCCACCGAATCCATGATTTCAAAAAGCCCCAAATCCTCCCTGCCGATGTAGCCGTCTCCGGCCAGGTCGCTTTCGACAAAGCCAGCCCAATGGCGCCAGTAGGTTTGCCCCGGCGGTTCGAGCATAATGACCGGCAACGGGTTGTGCTTGCCGGTCTGGGCCAGCGTAAGGGTTTCCATGGCCTCGTCCATCGTACCGAAGCCGCCCGGAAAAAGCACAACGGCATCGGCCTCTTTAAGAAACGCCACCTTACGATTGAAAAAATATTTGTAGTTGATGCTGCGGGGGTTGCCATCCACGATGGGATTGGGTTTTTGTTCGAACGGCAAGCGGATGTTGATCCCGAAAGAGTGCTCCGGCCCGGCCCCCTCGTTCACGGCCTGCATGATCCCCGGACCGCCTCCGGTAATGACCATGTAGCCGCGGGCCGCCAGAAGGGCGCCCAGTTTCTGGGCCATGGCATAGCTTGGGTCCTCCTGCGGTGTGCGCGCCGAGCCGAAAACGGAAACCTTGCGGATATGCCGGTAGGGTCCGAATATCTTGGCGGTGAAGCGCATTTCCTTGAGGGTCGTGTTCATGAGCTTCAGGTCCGCCTTTTCATCATCTTCCTGCCCGGCTTTTAGTGCCGCCAGGATCAATTCGCGCACGATGTCGGGCCGACGAATGCCCCCGACCATCTGTATCAGGGACGCAATGGCGTCATCGGCCGGGCCATTGGTGGGCGTGAAATGGAGCGTCATGCACGGGTTTTGTCCCTCGGCGTTTGTTCCGTCGGAATCTGGGGGTGAATTTTTCATCGTGCCGTTGCGTCTCCCGGGAATCAACTTAGGTTAATGGGCATCGCCTGAGGTTTCGATAGTCGAAACGGGCATTTGGTTTATCAGTTCGAGATGGATGGATTTTGCCCGCACATCCGTCCGATGTCAAATAGCAGCGCTGATTTGTCATGAATGGCGATCGGGTGCGACCTATTTTTGATCTTGGACGGCATCGATGGCGGATGTTGCCATCCTTGTCCGACAGCAAATGACCACTCTTGTAGCGAGGTCGATGAATTGTGACAGAGGATCTTATGAACGCCAACAGGACATCTGAGTCTGCCAACGAGCAGGCGCTTGCGAATACGGCCATTCGCCGTGAGTCCTCGCTGCCGCCGTTGCCGGCCAATTTGAAGCGGCCGGTTCGCATGTTCACCGCCCGGCTATCGCGGCGCATCGCCTTCTGGATTTTCGTCAGCGTCATCGCCATCGAAACCATCATCTTCTTTCCCTCGCTGCGCAACCGCGAGCGGGAACTGCTCGATCAGATCAAGGCCCTTTCGGCCACCAAGATCGCCGTTCTGATGCAGACCCTGCCGAGCCATCTGAGCGAGACGGCGTTTCTGGACAAGGCGCAGCGGGTGCTCATCGACAGCCTGATCGTGGGGATGGTGCTTTATCGCGCCGACGGCTCGGAAGCCGGCGTACGGGGCGAACGGCCGGCAATGACCTTCCAGCACATCCGGGCGGGCGGCCAGGAGACGCTCCTCGACCGGGCGGACAACCGCTACGACGTGGCCTGCGCCGGTGCCTGGCAGAACGGTCATTACTATCTCGTCCTACGCCATGACACCAACCCGGTCGTCCGCGAGCTTTACGCTTTTTTCCTGCGCATTGCCGGGTTGGTGGTGATCATCTCGATCTTCGTGACCGCCGGCGCCATGATCGCCCTGGGGCCTATGGTGTTGACACCGATTCTAAAGCTGCGGCGCGATCTGGAGGCGGCCGGCGATGCTGTCGGCAACGACCGGCCTTCGCCCCAGTTCCAGTCTGCCGGATTGCGACGCGTGGACGAGCTGGGAGACGTGATCAGCGCTTTCCAAGGCATGTTTGCCCAGATCACGGATGCCATCAGCCATCGCAAGCAGGCCCAGACCGAACTCAAAAAAACCTTTCACCAACTCGAAACCTATTCCCGCGCCCTGAACAAGGAACTCGAAAAAGGGCGGGAAATTCAGTTGAACTTTCTGCCGGCCGAACTGCCCGAACTCAATGGCTGGGAGTTTAAAACCTTTTTTCAGCCGGCCCGGCAGGTCGCTGGCGACTACTACGACGTCTTCCGCCTGTCGGATCGCAGGATCGGCATCGTCATCGCCGATGTATGCGACAAAGGCGTGGGCGCGGCGTTGTTTATGGCGCTGTTCCGAAGTCTGATTCGGATTTTCAGCGGCCAGTTTGAAGTCAATGCCGGCGGGGCCTGTCCGGCAAGCAGTCTGGCGGCCGACATGCCTGTGGATCCATCATGGGGCCGTGATGAAGATTTGTCCGACGAGGACCGTGCCGCTCTTAGGGCCGTGGTGCACACGAACAGCTACGTGGCGCGCAATCATGGGGACCTGGGCATGTTTGCGACGTTGTTCTTCGGGGTACTCGACCCCCAAACGGGGCAGATGGGATATATCAACGCCGGCCACGATCCGCTCGTGCTGACTGCGGCGCAGGGCGGTATTCGTCAGCGCCTGGAACCTACCGGCCCGGCCGTCGGCCTTTCATCCGATGCCGTTTTTCGTATCGCCCGTGCCCGGATCGAACCGGGAGAGATTCTCCTGGGGTATACGGACGGTGTGCCCGAGGCCACCACGCAGGAGGGCGAGCTCTTCGGCAGCCAGCGTCTGGACGCGCTATTCGGTAACCGTTTCGCCACCGCTGCCGAACTGGTCGCCGCCATCGCCGAGAAAGTTCAGGCGCATACCGGCGATGCCGAGCAGTTCGACGACATCACGATGCTGTCCATTCGCCGCGCGGACATCTCGGGGGCGATCTGACGTCCCTTGCCCTTTGCCGGCACTGAAAAAAACATCCCTTTCAATTTCGCGCACCCTATCGATTCGAGCCGCCTGTGCTCAGGTACAGGGCTCGTGTCATGGTGCCTTCAGGATCTGGCGGGCAATGATCAGTTTCTGGACGTCCTGCGTGCCCTCACCCAAGGAGGAGGCCCAGGCATCGAGCGGGAATCGGTGCGCCGGATGATCATCCATCACGGACGCCGCGCCAAAGAGATCGGCCGTCCAGGTGCCGATCCGACGGGCGATATCGACGGCCAGGTATTTGGCCATGGAGGCTTCCAGCCGGAAATCATCGCCGGTCTCGACGGCGTTGCAGGCCGAAGCGACTATTTTGCGGGCGGCCTGCAGGCGGGCGTAGTAATCGGCGGCCTCAAATGCCTTGGCCTGGAAATCGGCCAACGGACGCCCAAATACTTTTCGGCGCCGCAGGCGCTCAAGAGCGCTGTCCAGGGCCTTGGTCGCCGACCCCAGGGTGAGGGCGCTGATGGGCACCCGGCTGTGGGTGAAGATGGTCAGAACCTGCTGCAACCCCATCCCCCGTGTTCCCATAAGGTGACCGGCCGGGACGCGGACATTCGAAAAAGTCAGACGCGTCAGGTCGGATGGTTGCCAGACGCTTTTTTTGAGCTTGCGGCGCGTGATCCCGGGTTGGTTGAGGCCGACCCAGAACATCGAAAGCCGCCGGTTGCGGTCCGCCTCCGGATCCGTCTGGGCGGTAATGACGGCATAGTCGGCCAGGTTGCCATTGGTGACGTAGGCCTTGGTGCCGTCGAGCCGCCAGCCATCGGCGTCGGGATGCGCGCGCATCCTGATCGCCGCCACATCGCTGCCGGCATGTCCCTCGGTATTGCCCAGACACAGCAGGGTTTCACCCCGAACCGCACCGGGACCGTAAGCTTCGCGAAGGGCGGGGGAGCCGAAAAACTGCAGCCCCGCAAAACCCAAATCCGTGTGGGCCAGCATGGCGATGGCCACACCCGCCGAAAGGCGTGCGGTGGTTTCAAACAGCCGGGCGCGCTGCGGGCAGGGTTCCATCTCCGGCCGATCGGCCGTCATGGTAAGACCCAGAAGACCATGGCGACCGAGGGCGGTAAACGCGTCCCGTGGTATGGCGCCGTCGCGATGCCACTCATTGAGGCGGATTCCGATGATTTTCTTGAGTTGGGTGCGGATGTCAGCGAGGTTGGGTTCGTTTTCGGTTTTGGGTGTCATCGGATGAATTCCTTTCCGGACAAGAGATCGGGGGGGACATCGGTTGCGGGGTTTCCGTTGGGCGAGCGCTGTTCACGGCTTGATGCATCGGTCGCGCCGTCCCATGGCTCTGATCATAAGACGTTCTGACGCAATGCCAATGGGTATTGGTTTCGCGGCGGCGGAAGGTGCCGGTGGTTAGAGTTTGCCGGAACGAAAGATGGATAGAATCAGCCAGATGCCCAGAATCGTGGCAATGCTGTAGCCGGCAATGCCGAGCAGGTCGGTCACCGCCAGTGGGTGGGGCCCAACGCCCAGGAATTCGAACTGGAACTCAAAAATCCGCTTGCTGGAATTGAGGATCAGTGCGGCTGCGATGGTCGAGGCCGAGATAATGGCCCCGACGGTCAGCCGGTTGATACCGCGCTCCATCTTCCGGTCGAAATTTTCGAAGCCCCGGTGACGGAAATCCAGTTGGTAATCGCCCCGGGCGGCCTGGCGCAGGATATCGTTGAGGTATTGCGGGACGCGCCGCATGTACTGCCCCATGCTGCGGGTTTCGCGGCCGATGTTCTTCAGGATTTTATGCGTGTCGTAGCCTTTCTGTACCAGGTTTTCGGCGTAGGGGCGGGTGACCTCGAGGATATTGGCATCGCTGTTGAGAATTTTCCCCAGCGCTTCGGCCTGAACGAAAGTCTTCAGCAGCAGCAGGAGGTTGCGCGGCATGCGGATGTTGTGCTTGAGCACCAGCCCGATGACCTGGTCATAGACTTCACGCACGGCGATGGTTTTTAAGGCCCGGCCGTAGAAAGGTTCGCTGATGTCCTTGAGATCGCGCCGGAAAGCCTCCAGATCGACGCGGCGGGCATCCACCAGACCGGCGTTTTCCAGGGCTTCCATAACCATGTCGTAATCGTGCTCGGCGTAGCCCAGAAAAAGATGGGCGATCTGGTGCATGACTTCGTCGTCGATATAGCCCGTGATGCCGAAATCCACCAGACCGACCCGCCCGTCGGGCATTACGATCGTGTTGGCTGGATGGGGGTCGGCGTGAAAATAGCCGAATTCCATCAACTGCCGGGAAAAAGAGCGCAGGCCGATCATGGCGATTTCCCGGGGATCGATGCCGTAGGCGCGAATACCGGCGACATCGTCCATTTTGACGCCCTCGACGTGCTCCATCACAAGGATCGAGCGCGTGGTGTGGTCCCAGTGGACGCGAGGGATATGGATTTCATCGGAACCCCGGAAGCAGCCCTGGAATTTTTCGATGCTTCCGGCCTCGATGTACATGTCCAATTCGCGGAAGATCGTGCGCTCGAATTCGGCGACGAGATTGACGGCGCCCAGCAGGCGGGCGACATCGAACAGCTTTTCGAGTTTGGCGGCGAAATAATACATCAGGCGGATGTCTTCCTGGATGGTGCGCTCGATGCCCGGCCGGACGATCTTGACAGCCACTGCTTCTCCGCTGTGGAGGCGGGCCCGATGCACCTGCGCCACCGAGGCGGCGCCCAGCGGCTCGGTATCGAAATCGGCAAAGACCTGGTCAAGGGGGCGCTTGAGTTCGTTTTCCACCAGTTCCCGCGCCTGTTGATAGGAAAAGGGGGGAACGCTGTCCTGCAGTTTGCGGAAGGCTTCGATGTATTCAGGCGGGAAGACGTCGGCCCGAGTGCTCATCAATTGCCCGAGCTTGATGAAGCTGGGCCCCAATTCTTCCAGGGCGGCGCGCAGGCGTCCGGGGGATGGCACGCGCAGCACCGCTGCCGAGCCGGAAGGCGGTGCGGTCGCTTCTCCTTTGGTGCGGCGGGAAAACCAGCGGGCGTTCAAATCCGCCACGCCGAACTTGGCCAGTACCCGGGTGATCGCCAGAAAACGCCTGGTACCGCCAAAAAGCCCGCCCCGATTTCTTTTCATGCAAGAATTCCTTTGGTAGCGACAACTCGGTCGTCGACGGTGGTCGCAGTCTTTGACGCGGCCCAGGAAGCCCGCGGCCGTTTGCGGTGGACGGTGTCCAATTCATCGGCCGTGCTGATGTCGCTATCGACATGGATGAAGGGACGGACGACCGCCCCGAAGCGGCGCTGGCAGTATGGCCCAAAGCCCGAAGACTGTCAATCGTTCCCGTTGGCCGGCCCGCGAATCTGCTTGACTTTGAGATCCCGGCCTCATATGGCAGGGCAGCAAAACGACTTCCGGGAGGACGTCACCATTGGATGATCGCTATCACCGCTGGCTGGAGCGCAAGCGCACGGAGCGCTGCCTCCGGAATTTAAACCGCAACGGTTTTGACGCCCATTTGGCACCGAACCCCCAGGCGGCCTGCAGCCTGGTGCTATCTATGATATCCGCGTATGAATCCTTCGGCGTCGGCGGGTCCGACACCGTGCGGGCGATCGGCATTGTCGACGAACTGCGGATCATGGGCAAAACCATTCACGATCACTGGGAGCCCGAGCGCAGTCCCGAGGAGATCCAGGCCGCGCGGCTGGCCCAGGGGCGCAGCGATTGTTTTCTATGCAGTGCCAACGCCGTCTCAGAGGAAGGGGAGATTATCAATGTGGACGGCATCGGCAACCGGGTCGCGGCCATGGCCTTTGGGCCGCGCAAGGTCGTGGTGGTGGCCGGCGCCAACAAGGTTACCACCGACCTGCCGGCAGCCCTGCGGCGTGTACGCGAAGTGGCGGCGCCAATGCGAGCCAAGAGCCTGGGCATGGAAACGCCCTGCGCCGAGAGCGGGCGCTGCGCCGACTGCAACGCCCCTCAACGCATTTGCCGAATTACCACGATTCTGCACCGGCCGCCCATGCTGACCGACATCTCCGTCGTCCTGGTGCCCCAGTCCCTGGGGTTTTAGGCGCGGCGCCATGTTCTGGAAGACTAGCCGCCTGCGCGATCTAACAGCCGACCAGTGGGAAGCGCTTTGTGATCGCTGCGGCCTTTGCTGTCTAGAAAAACTGACCGATCATCGTACGGGGAAAGTTTTTTACACGGCGGTGCCCTGCCGTCTGCTCGACACCCACCGGGGCACCTGCCGCGATTACCATCGCCGCACGACTCTTGTTCCCTCCTGCGAGCGGCTTTGCGCCGATACGATCGAAACCTGCCGCTGGCTGCCGCACTCCTGCGCCTATCGGCGCCTGGTGGAAGGGCGTGCTCTGCCCGCATGGCATCCGCTTGTTTGTGGAGATCGCGACGCCGTGCACCGTGAGGGTGTTTCAGTGCGCAACCGCCCGCTGCAGCCGGCCATGCCGGCGACGGCGGATCTGGGCGCCTATATCGTCGACTGGGGGATTTGGCGACGGTGGCGACGCCCCCGTTTCTAGCGACCGTCATCCGGACTTGCATCTCGGGAAATCAGGCTTAAAATTCCGAATTTAAATAAGCCAACGCCCGGAAGGCCGGCACCGCCCCGACGAAACGGATTTTACCTCACGGCAGGATAGCGGTGCACGCCTGAAAGCGCGGGTGGGAGGAGCTATAACATGTCAAACCACGACCATTACGACGGCCCCGAATTCATGTCCGTGCCCGAGACCGCCCGTTATCTCGGAATCGGCCGGAAGATGGTCTACAGCCTTCTGGAGACCGGCCAGCTGGCCTTCGCGCGTGAGCGCGGCGCCATTCGCATCCTGACGGCAAGTGTCGTCGATTTTCAGGCTGGCGGACGCCTGACTTGAGAACGGCGTCGGCATGTCAGCGCCGATGCTTCCAATCCAGGGGCGAGCGATAGCTTTCACCCTGGATCCACATACCCCGGCGGTTTTCGCGGGCCGTCGCTTCGGCTTGGCGGTAGGGCCGGCGATCGAATCCCTTGGGTGTACGACCGCCGTAGTGTTCCGCCAGTCCGCGTCGAATCATCTCCAGATTGATGTTTTCGCCATTTAGATGGATCACCGCCAGGTGTCGGCCATAACGGTCATCGCCGTAACCGTCGAGTTCGACGCAGCGTGAGAGAATGCGCTCGGCAAGGTAGCGACGGGCCCGGACGCTGAAAGGCTGGCCCGGTTGGCCCTTGGATTTGGACGTTTCCGGTGCGTCGATGCCCAGCAGGCGAACCAGGCGGCGATCGTCCCCGTGGGCGATCAGAACCGTATCCCCGTCATATACACGAATAACGCGCCGGCAGTCATTCGACCCCTCCGAGGACGGCGTTTGAAGGACCAGCAGAAAGATGACAATGCCGGTCAGCATGCCGGCCAGATCAAATAAGTCCGGCCTGGTGGTGAGCTTTGAGCGCGGCCGCATGCTGATTCGCTCTCCTTGATGATGTCCGCTTGAACACGTTTGCCAGACGATCCCGTACCTCAATCGCGATCAAGGCCGGTGACATGTTGACAATGAGGCGAGCTTGCGGCCCGCGGCCTCAATGAGGGCTGAAGCACACCAATACCGATAGCGGATGTTATGCGCGCTGGTGGTTTCAAGTCTGCAGCAGTTCCGCAAGGCTGTGTTTGAGACGGGTCATCAGGGGCCTGTTGAGGCAATAGCGACGGGCCGATCCCTCGCTTGTGTCTTGGATCAGGCCTGAATCCTTAAGGATTTTGAGATGCTGGCTGACCGTGGATTGGGCCAGCGGCAACTGTTCGACAATGCGGCCGCAAACACAGTCATTGTTGGCCTTGAGGTAATCGATGATCACCATGCGGGCGGGGTGTCCCAAGGCCTTGCAGAGATGGGCGACGGATTCGGCCGGAAGGTCGGATCGATCGCCGGATTTAGCGGGTCTTGAAATTGACCTTGACATTTCAGTGCGTTTCCTTTAATCGTCGATGTACGATAAAGAAACACCAACGGAAAGTCAACCCACCAACGATCCTCATTGGCGACGGGAAGCGATGTCAGCGGGGCCGGCGCTCTGTCAGCATTCGGTAACCGAAACGACCAACCCCATATCGCCCGTCGAGACACGAGCCGTCTTCTGAACCTCGGAGGAAAAACCGCGCATGTTTACGCTTCAGGATGTATTGGATATGGCCGCCCAGATTGAACGCAATGGCGAGAGGGTCTATCGTCAAGCCCTGGCCCGCACGGACGATCCCGAACTGGCCGAGATGCTGGCCTGGATGGCGGAAGAGGAGGCGCGGCATGCCGCTCATTTTGAAAACCAGCGTCTGCGTCTGGCCGGAGAGGAAGACAACATCCTGCTCGAGGAACTGGGCCGGCTGATGCTGGAGAGTATCGTCGGCGATCGCGGTTTTTCACTTGAAGATGTCGATTTCAACCAGATTGCCGAAGTCAACGAGCTTCTGCAGATCATGATCGATTTCGAGCAGGACACCCTACAGTTCTACCGTCTTTTTCAGTCCCTGATCACCAATGAAAACGAGCGCCGGGAATTGCGACGCATCATATCGGACGAAGAGAAACATATTCGCAAGCTGCTCACCTGCCGCGACGAAAACCTTGCCTGTCACAAACGCTGAAATCAGCGAGCCGCGTTTCAGCGCTGTTTTTTGAACTCCGTCACCATCTGGTCGACCGACTGACCGTTGGGAGCCATGGCCGTTGGGTTGACCTCGAGCAGTTCTTCCCAGGCCGCGATGGCGCCGTCACGATCGTCCATGTCATGCATCAGGACGATACCCTTGTTGTAGCGCGGGTTTTCCAGTTTGGGATCGACGGCGATGGCCGCATCGAAGCGCCGGATGGCCTCTTCGGGTTTGCCGGTGCGCCGGTACATGATCCCCAGATCGGTCAGCACTGGGGCGTTGGCGGGGTTGATGGCCAGCGCTTTTTCATAGGCCGTGATGGCCGCTTGGTGCTCCTGTTTGTCGAAATTGATATGGCCGATCTGAATCCAGGCTTCCACGTCCTTGGGATTGGCACGGACTTGCTCTTCGAGCCGGGCCAGCATCGCTGCCCGCCCGTCGCTCGGGTTGACGGCACCGGGAGCGCCGGCCGGCAACTGCGGACCGGATTTGTAGACACCATATACCAAACCGGCTGCAAAGCCCACCATGAGCGCAATCGCCACCGATGTGGTCAGGGTCTGGCGTTTGACGTAATGCCCACCGCCGGGACCGGATTTGGCCATCATGATTCCTTTCGTTGATCGAGGGCGCGCATAAGGCCGCTATGGATGTTGTGACTGCAACCAATTACTTTGTTCACAAATTTGTAAAGTAACAATCGATCATGGCAAATCAAGCCGAATCTGCGGATGGAGGTACCCATGGAGACAACCGCTGTTAACCCTGGCAGACTTCTGGCTGTCTCCGGCGACTATTGGCAGGCCCTCACCCTGCATGCCGCCGTCAAGCTGGACCTGTTCAGCGCGATTGAGGCCGGTGCGGCCTTGGCCCGGGACGTTGCAGGCCAAATCG
>JASJCV010000099.1 GCA_030065275.1 Desulfobacterales bacterium
CCTCAGTCAGCCATCCGATCGTTTCATCGGCAAAGGACAGGAACCATTCGTCCCAGAACCCCTTGCCGAAACTGTAGCGTACCCGCCCCAGCACCGTGAAACGCCGCTTTTCAAGCCGGCCCGTGGCCCCGCGAAAAAGCCGCGTAAACCCCTCCGGAAGGATCGACTGCCGTCCGGCGTCCTTGATTTTGTCCGCGTCCCAATAGACGGCGTTACCGCAGTATTCACAGACCACCGTGACGATGCCGGGATTGCGTACGTCGTGGGTGGCCCCGCATGAAGGGCACTTGATCGCTTGGGGTTTCATAGTCCCTGGAGCACGATGAAACGAGGTTTAAATTCAGAATTGCGCCGCCAGAATAAGCAATCATCCCCGGGGTGTCAACGCAGCATCCCCCACCGCTGCCGGGACGGGCCGAAGGCGGTTGACCGGAAAGCGGGCAGTGGATAGAATGAAACATAAAAACTTCCGCACCAATCGCCCTCCCAACCACCAGCCCAGGATCAGCAGCATGCTCAAGCGGACAGAACGAAAGATGCGCTCCCACGCGGCGGACGGCGCAACACCGCCCCCACCGTCCACGAGTTGTCCGCCCCTGCAGGAAGCGGCACCGGAAGTCGATATCGACCGGCGACGCTACCGGCGCATCTGGCTTTTTTTTCTGGGCGTGCTGTCGCAGGCGGTCTTGTGGGACGGCTTGTTCACACTGCCCCTTCTGAATCTGGCCCGTCCGGCACCGCTGCCGCGCTGGCAGGCCGTGGCCCGGCGCTATCGCGACATCGCCACCGAAATGGGCGGCGTGCTGATCAAGCTGGGTCAGTTTCTGAGCACTCGCGTCGACCTGCTGCCGCCCGAAATCACCCAGGAGCTGGCCGGGCTCCAGGACGAGGTGGCACCGGCGGCGCCCGACGCGATCACGGCCGTCGTGGATGCGGCCTTTGGGCGCCCGGTGGATCAGGTTTTCCGCGCGTTCGACACCGCCCCCATCGGGGCCGCCTCCCTGGCCCAGGCCCACCGGGCCGTGCTGCCCGACGGTCGCGAGGTGATCCTCAAAGTGCTGCGGCCCGGCATCCATGTCCTGGTCGAAACCGATCTCAGGGCGATGGCCCGCATCTGCCGTTGGCTGAGCAAATTCCGCTTCGTGCGCCGGCGCATGGACCTCGATGTTCTGCTGGACGAATTCACCCGGACCACGCGCTGCGAGCTCGATCTCCAGCAGGAAAATGATAACCTGAAACGATTCGCCTCGGATTTTGCCGACAACCCGCACGTCTACATCCCGCGCGTCTTCGAAGACTACTGCCGGCCCGGCGTACTGACCCTCGAAAACGTGGCCTATATCAAAATCACCGACACCTGTGCCCTGCAGGCCGCCGGCATCGAGCCCGCGGCCGTGGCCGATCGCCTTTACGACGCCTACATGCACCAGATCTTCGTCACCAACTTCGTGCATGTCGATCCCCACCCGGGAAACCTGTTTGTCCGTCCCCTGCCGCTGGAGGAAGAATCAGTGACCTGCGAAGCGGGTTTCGCTCCGGGCGAAGCCGTACCCTGCCAGCCGGAACGCCCTTTTCAGCTCGTGTTCATCGATTTTGGCATGACCGCCGAAATCTCCGAGCGACTCAAGGCGGCCATGCGCCTGGCCGCCATCGGAATCAGCACCCAGGATACGCGCAAGGTGATCCAGGCCTATATCGTCGCCGATGCCCTGCGGCCGGGCACGGATCTGCGCCGGCTGGAAAAGGCCCACCAGGAATGGCTGCAGAAAATCTGGGGGCTGCGCATGGGCAAAATACAGGAAACCGCCTTTCGTGAATTACGCTTTTTCCTGCGTGAATACCGTGATCTCATCGTGGGCACCGCATTTCAGCTCAAGGCCGACATGCTGTTCATCGGCCGTGCCGTCGGTATCCTGGCCGGACTGGCCACCCGCATCGACCCGGAATTCGACCCGTGGTCCAAGACCATGCCCCACGCCAAACGCTTCGCCATGGAAGAGTTCACCGGCGAGTGGCAGGGCCTCTTTGACGAGCTCTTTCTGCTCGGACGCCACCTCTGGCGCATCCCGGCCGAGCTCGACCAGGTGCTTACCCGGGCCAAGCAGGGCGCCCTCACCTTCCAGGTATCGCTTTCGCCCGAAACCCGCCAGGCCATCCGCCGCATCGACATGTCCGTGCGGCGCTTCGCCTGGATGGTGCTCACGGCCGGTCTTCTGGTATCGGGCGTCAACCTGCATATCGCCGACAAGAATCCCCCCATGGGAATTGCCCTGATTGCCCTGTCCGCCGTGACCTTTCTCTGGGGGGTGGGACGCAAATGAAGCTGCCGCGATGGGCCGCGCATAGCTTGTACGGCACAAGAATATTGAGTAAACTGGAAAGCGTTTGAATCCAAACCGCCGGCATGAGGTCGTGCGGCAAGCAACGGACGCCGCTGCCCTGCTTCGCGCCGTTCAGCTGCCGGGTGTCCATGTCGCGACGATCCTGACCGTCGAAATCGCTCGAATGGTCCGTCATCCAGCCGCGGATTCGCCCTCTGGCACCAAAGCCAGGCTTGGCGTGCGCTGCGGGTCGGGGCCGGTAACAGCGCCCACTGGACCCTGGCATGCGGGAGAAGCTCGATGCCGCCGAAACCAACCTACGAAGAACTGGTCCGGCAGGTGGACGCCCTGCAGGCGGAGGTCGACACACTGCGTCAAGCCGCCGGCCAATGCCGTCCAGCTGAACAGAAATTTGCCAAAGCCTTCCACAACTGCCCGGCCTGGGTGGTATTGAGCACCCTGGCCGACGGCCGCTACGTCGAGGTCAACACCACTTTTCTGAAAGACACCGGCTTCAAACGTAACGCCGTCATCGGCCGCACCGCGGCCGACTTGGGGACCTGGATCGATCTGCAGGACCGCGTCAGGATCATCCGCGCCATCGAGGAGCATGGGACGGTGCATCATGTCGAAGTCATGCGCCGTGATCGGTCGGGCCGCACGCTCCGCATGCTTTTTTTCGGGGAGAAGATCGAGATCGACGGCGAAGCCCACCTGCTGTCCACGTCGATCAACATCACGGACGAGCGTGCCCGCAACGACGTTCTGCACCAGGCCAAAGATGAGTCGGCATCCGGGGTGGCGGCGCGAACCGCCAATCTGGCCCGGACCGATCAGACGCTCGAACGCGAGATCAAAAAACGCAGAAATGTCGAAACGACGCTGACCGAGTCGGAGAGACCGTATCGCTCAATCGTGGACAACTCCCTGGTGGGTATCTACACCACCGACATCGCGGGCCGCATGCTCTACGCCAACCGAGCCCTGGCCCGCATGTTCGGCTACGAGGAAAGGCATGAATTCCTGAGCGAGGGCGTCATCAGCCACTACAGAGACCCCGCCGACCGGGCGCGCCTGATCGGCCTCCTCGAAGGCGAGGGGCATGTCGACAGCTTTGAAGTGGATCTGATCGCCAGGGACGGACGCCGCTTGACGGCGCTGCTTTCGGCCCGGCTGGAAAAAGGACTTATCTCCGGTGTCCTCACCGACATTACCGAACGTAAAGCCATCGAAACCGCGCTGCACGAAAGCGAAGAACGCTACCGCCGCCTCCTGGAAGGCAACCCCGACGCCGTCTTCTGCCACCGTGAGGGCATCATCATCCTGGCCAACCCCGCCGCTGTAAATCTCTTCGGTGCGTGCTCGGCAGAGGACATCCTGGGCCGCGATTTCTACGCGCTGGTCCACCCTGACGATGTCGCCAAAATGAAAAAGCGCCGCGACCGGGTTGTGGCGACCGGCATGGCCGTACCGTTGATAACCGCCAAATTCCTTCAGCTCGACGGGCGGGAGGTCGAAGTTGAAGTGGGGGGCACCCTCGTTCTGCTGGACAACGTGCCCACCGTGCAGACCGTGGCCCGGGACATCAGCGCACGCGTCCGGGCCGATGCCGCCCTGCAGGAAAGCGAAAACCGGCTGCGCCTGATCACCAACCACCTCCCGCATGCCATGGTCTACCAGCTGGCGATCCGGCCGGACGGCAGCCGCTCCTTCCTGCACGTGAGCGACAACATCCGCCAGCTCCACGGGCTGTCGCCTTATGACGTGATGGCCGATCCGATGCTGCTCTATGAACAGGCGCTGCCCGAATACATCGACCAACTGAAGCGCTTGGAAACCCGGGCGCTGAAGGATCTGGCGACTTTCCGTATTGAAATGCAATGCCGGCTGCCCCACGGCGAAAACCGCTGGTTCGAACTCGTATCAACGCCGCGCGTGCGCGCCGACGGGACGGTGGTCTTCGACGGCATCGACATCGACATCACCGAGCGCAAGGAGGCGGAAGACCAGCTGCGCCACAGCCGGGAGCAATTCAAGCGGCTGTTCACCCACGCCAACGTGGGCATCGCCCTGCACGATATCGTCTGCGACCCGCAGGGCCGCCCGGTGGACTACATCCTGACCGACGTGAACCCCGCCTATACGCGCATTTTGGGGCTGGAATACGATGCGGTCGTCGGCCGCAAGGCCAGCAAAATCTATGGCGCCGACAAGGCGCCCTATCTGGAAACCTTCGCCGCCGTGGCCGCGAGCGGTGAGGCCGCAGCCTTCGAGACTTACTATCCGCCCATGGAGCGCCATTTCCGGGTGGTGGTCTATCGTCCCCGGCCCGGATCTTTCGCCACCATTTTCGACGACATCACCGACAGGCAGCGCGCCGCCGAGAAACTGCGCCATAGCCTGGCCTACAACAAGGTCCTCTTCCAGGAGTCGTACATCCCCAACGTGGTACTCGACCCCGACACCGCCCGGTTCACCGACTGCAACCCGGCCGCCGCCAGCATATACGGCCTGGGGGAGTGCCAAAACGTGATCGGCAAGACGCCGTTGGATGTCTCCGCGCCGGTGCAGTACGACGGCACCGATTCGGCCGAAGCGGCCGCGCAGCATTTCAGAAAGGCGATGCAGGAGCAGGCCCATCGCTTCGAATGGCGCCATCAGCGGCCGGACGGTTCGATCTGGGATGCCGAGGTCCACCTGATGACGTTCACCCATCAAAATCGCACCATGCTGCAGTTCAGCCTTCAGGACATCACCGCGGCCAAGCAAGCGGATAAGGAGCGTGAAAAACTCATCGAGGACCTCAAACTGGCGCTTACCGAAGTGCGAACGCTGAGCGGCCTGCTGCCGATTTGCGCCCAATGCAAAAAAATCCGCGACGACCGCGGCTACTGGAACCAGATCGAAATCTATATCCGCGAACGCACGGACGCGAATTTCAGCCACGGCGTGTGCCCGGACTGCGCCCGCGAGCTCTATCCCGGCCTGGACTTCGATTTCGGCTCGAGATCCGACAAGAAGAACTGAGGGGCGAACCGGATCCGTACGGGCCAGCGCCGGCCGGTTATGGGAAGGTAAGCGCCTGACCGGGCAGCAGCGACACTCGCCGACGACGGCCATTCATATCCAGGATCGGGCAGTGATCGCCTTTACCCATGAATTTGTAGTGGCTCGGCCGATCGCCGATGTTTTCGAACGGATCAGCGACGTCGAAGACTACCGTCGATGGGTACCAACGAACAGCCTGGTATTTCTCGAAACGGTGATTACTTCGGCGCATCGCCTGGGTCTCGGACTCACCTATGTTGACAGGGTGCGTTTCGGCGGGAAATCGGTCGGCGAAGTCGTCGCGTACGCGCCGCCCGAAACATTCGTCATCGAGCAGACCACCTACTACGGTCTGCCGTTCTATGCGGCGCGATTCGTTTATCGACTGCGCCCCGGCGACCGTGGGACCCACGTCACGCACACAGCCACGGTCAGGGTGCGGGGCGTCTTCAGACCGCTCACACCAATTTTAAGAAACTTCATCCGCCGGGAGCGGATCATGACCTGCGAGGGCCTGACCCGCGATCTTGAAAGCTCGAATGGAAGAACACCCCCATAGGATCATACGCCTACTTTTCGAAGGGTGTGCCAAAAGGATGGGTTGATGATTTTTATTATCGCAAGCGCGTGGTCAGGTGCCGCCGCCAGTTGGACCGGCGCATCGAAATCGCATGCCTGACCAACCACAGCCTGACATCGAGCGGTGGTTGTTATGCATCACGACGGACACAACAGGCTTCGGGTTTTTCCTTCCATTGAAGCGGCGGCCCGCACAATCCCGACCGCCACCTTTATCTTCGGATAAATAGCGTATTCCAGGGAGACCTCGCCAGCTCATCTACCGCCGCAGCGTTTGTATTGTTGGCCGCTGCCGCGGGGGCAGACCGTGTTGCGCCCCGGTGCGGCCGACCGGCGTTCGGCGGAGGTACGATTTCCATGATCGCGGCCGCTGGCCGGTAGGCCCGCACCAGCTCCGCCATGATCTTGAGGTAGGGCGCCATGCGTCTTCGGTCGGCCCGGCCTTCACGGTCGCGATTTTGCCACGCCGAGCGCCGCCGCATCGCCTGGAAAGTGGCTGGCGCTGGCGAAGGGCGAGCCGTGGACGATCGTCAGTCGGGTGCCGGATCCGGCGCGGGCAGGCCGCTACGGATGTGCAGATCGCGCTGGGGAAAGGGAATCTCAATACCGGCGGCCTTGAGGGCCTCGAAAATGGCAAAGTAAAGCGCGCTGCGCACCCGGCGACGCGCCGTGGTGCGCACGTCGATCCAGAAGAGCAATTCAAAGTTGATACTGTTGTCGCCGTATTCCACAAAGCGCACCGCCGGGGCGCGGAAGTCCGAAACCAAGGGCTCGGCGGTGGCCACTGCCAGCAGGATCTTCTCCACTTCCCGCGGATCGGCGTCGTAGCCTACACCCACGGAGAGATCCATGCGGATGAAGGATGAAGATAACGAATAGTTGACGATGGTGCTGGTTACCAGATCGGCATTGGGAATCAGGTATTCAACGTTGTCCCGCGTGCGGATCTTGGCCGAGCCCAGGTAGATGTCGGTCACCTCCCCCAGGGTGCCGCCCACTTCGATCCAGTCGCCCTTGCGGACCTTGCCGCCGAAAATAATGCTGAACCCGCTGATGATATTGGCGGCCAGGCTCTGCAGCCCCAGCCCGATCCCGATACCGACAGCGCCGGCGAACACCAGCAGGAAGCGCAGGTCGAGCCCCACGATTCGGAGCGCGATCACGAAGCCGATCGCCAGGAAGGAATAGTTAAGCAGGGTGTTGAGGACATAACCCAGCCCCTGATCGATCCCCAGGCGCGGGTAGATCCGGTAGTCCAGGTAGGCCCGCAGGAGCCGCGAGGCAAAGAAAAAGGCCAGCAGAATGACAAAGGCGCTGACGATCGTCCAGAGGGTAATGGTGGCCCCGCCCATGACCAGCACAGGGATGGACATCACCTGCCGCAGAATCGCCAGGAGCCCCAGCAGGTTGAGCACGACCGAGGCGGTGGCCAGGATCGTGGCGTAGAGAAGGAGACTGTTGAGGGAGCGGTGGAGGGCGTGGCCGGCCTCGTCGTGGCGCGACAGGGCGCGGGTGCGGCGCTGGAGGGCCGTGCGGGCCGCGTGGTAGATGACCATGATCAGGACGAAGGCCGCGCCCGACGACCAGATCTTGACGATCACGACGCGACCCAGATTAACATAACCGAAGCACCACAGCAGGGCCGCCGCCAGCACCACCCCGATCACAAGATAATAATAGCGCGTCAGAAAGCGCAGGAAGGTCTGGTAGAAAGGATAGGGAAACTTGGGCAGAAAGGAGAGCAGAGCCGTTTTCTTGAGATGCAGCAAAAACAGAACGACCACGATCGAAAGCGCGATCACGAACTGGGAAAAGGCCAGGACATCGGCCGGCAACTGCAAAGCCTCGGCACTCCAAAAAATGGCGATACCGGCCAGGGTATAGAGCAGCACGAGCCGCATCAGACGATAGATCGAATGACCGTGCTGGCGGGTGACCTCGAACAGATCCCGCGCCAGCGATTCGCGCAGCAGGTTGAGCACCAGGGCCCCCACCGCCCACAGGATGATGAGGCGACCCAATATGACAAACCAGGCCTCATCGTAAGTCACAAGGGCGTTGACCAAGCTGTAGGCTGCCAGCAGACCCAGAGGAATCAGGGCTGCCACAAGGATGCGCAGGCCCGAGAGCACGAAAGGAAAAACCGTTTCGGGAATATTGTCCCGGTAGGGCTCCATCCCCCGTTCGATGCGCCGCAGCACGCGCCTCTGGCCGATCAGGCTGTAGAGGACGGCCACGATGAATATCAGCATGACCAGAGAGCCTGCGACCCCCAACACCCGGCTGTGTTCGATGACCATGGCGACCAGGGCGGCGATATGCTTCGGAAAATCGAGAGCCCAACGGTAGATGGTGGTCAGGGTCCTGAGATCCCAGCCCAGCGGTTCGCGCTCGAAAAGCGAGCGTGCCTCCCGGGTGAGATCTTCGCGGACCTCGGTGGCCTGCCTCAGCATGGCTTCGCCCATCTCTTCGGATATGCCGATGGCAGGCTCATCTGCAGGAGGGGATTCCGCGTCAGCCGCCAATGCGGCCAGGGGAACCACTACCAGCAGAAGACTTACCAGGGCCAGGGTGAAACGGCTAATCGGCGTCTGCATGAATGATTATTCCCCGCTCATAACATCGTGGTGATTGTCGAATCGAAACCAATGCCATCCCATCAGATCATTGCCGGAGAACGGCACCCGCGCGCACGGCATCGACGGCCGCGCCATCCCTGAAAGCCGCAACCCCGTTGATCAGAACGTGACGAACCCCCGAGGGCAAACGATCGGTGGCCAGCGGGGTGGTGTTGTCGTAAACCTGCTTCAGGTCGAAGACGACGATGTCCGCCGCCAGTCCTTCCTGAATGCGCCCGCGATCCTGCAGGCCGAATCGCGCGGCGTTCGCGCCGGTCATCTTGTGAACCGCCTCCTCGAGAGGGATCGTCTTTTCATCACGCACGGTCTGCAGAAACCCGGGAAAAGCACCGAATGCCGATGGGTTCTGCGTGCCCACCGGCTCCACCCAGGCATCGGTCATGAAATGCGCGGCCGGGTGCCGCATCAGGGTGCGAACGATCTGCGCCGTGCTGTATTTGAACATCAGCACCCGCGCCTGGCCGCGGCTGGCCGCCGCCAGACGGATAAAGGCGCGGAAAGGCGACTTTCCCATCCGCCGGGCGATGGTCTCGATGGTCTGACCGTTGTAGCGTGCAAATTTGGGATGCACCGCGTCGGCGATGACGATGTCGCCAAAGTCGATCCCCAGGACGGATTTCATACCCGTCATCTCGGCCTGCAGCCTGAGCAGCAGGCCCCGGTTGCCGTAGGCCCCCGGCACCCGGGCCAGAAACCATTCCGGCATCAGGACGTGAATCAAAGAGGCCCCGCAGTGATGGAAAAAAGTGTCGAATTGCAGATCGACTCCCTCACGGCGGGCCCGGTCGAAAAGGGCCAGGGCCTCCGGGGCCGTCCGCCAGGTGCGGGAACCGAAAAAAATAAGGTGCGAAAACTGCAGACGCACCCCGGTCTTGCGCGCCAGGTTCAGCATGTCCCGGATAGCCTTCAGGTTGTGGGCCATGCCGAAGGGCTGCAGGCGATAGGCGGCCGAAAGGGTCGAGAACGCCCGCGGATGCACCGTGAGGATCTTGTCGTGCCGGCGCACCAGACGGGCCACGGCCTCGAGTTCTTTCGGCGGCGCGAATATGCCGGGCTCGTACTGCAGCCCCAGGGAGACGCCGGCGGCCCCTTGTTCCAGGGCCGTTTCCAGATCTTGGTGCATCAGACGCTGCTCGTCGCCGTCGAGCGGGCCGGGTTTGAAGTCCCGGATGGCCGTGCGCACCGTGCCGTGTCCGGCCAGGAGCAGCAGGTTGTGGGTCAATCCGTTTTGCGTCAGCACATTGAAATAGTCATCCACCGAATGCCAGCGCAATTTGAGGCCGGTGGCCTTGTTCACCAGATTGCGGATCCGTCCCAGATGGGGGCGGGCCGGATCGAAGCCGGCCGCACTGAAACCGCAGTTGCCCGTCACGAATGTGGTGATTCCCTGGTGCAGGAAAGGTCGCGTGGCAGCGGCATGCTCCGGGGCGGCCATGAACCAGTCGTTGTGCGAATGCACGTCGATGAATCCCGGAGCCACGACGCAGCCGCGGCAGTCGATCACCTCGGCGCCTTCCGGCACCGGCAGACGGAGACCGACATCCGCAATCCGTCCCTCACGCACCAGGACATCGCCTTGTAAGCTGGGGCGGCCCGTGCCGTCCACGACCAGACCGTATCGCAGCAGCAGGGTGCGGCGTTTTTTCCCGTGGCCCGCGTTTACATCTGCCATGCCGATCATGCATGTTCTCCGGGGTTTTGAACCCGAGGGAAAATATCCTGCAACCGAATCGTTGATGCACTTATTGCCCGCTATAGGCAAGGAAATCAACCCACAGCCCGATCGCGCGCCCGAAGGATATAGCTGCGGCCTTGTCGTCTCCGCGAAAACGTTGTTAAATACTTATCGGGAAGCGGACGGCTGACGACGGCGCCTGCTACCCGCCACGAAAAAAAGCGAGATCGACGCGTGACCCTTGAAGCCTACCTGACCCTTGCCATTCTCCTGGTGGCCCTCGGCCTGCTGACCGGCAGCCGCATACCGGCGCCGGCCGTTTTCCTGGGGGCCCTGACCGCCACCATGACCCTCAAGCTGGCCCCGGCGGAAGAACTGCTGCAAGGCTTCAGCAACCGTGGCACCCTGACTGTGGGCGTGCTCTATATCGTCGCGGCCGGCATGTATTCCACCGGAGCAATCAACATGGTGATGGACCGTCTGCTGGGCAAACCCCGAAGCGTTGCCGGCGCCCAGTTCAAGATGCTGCCGCCCATCGCCCTGGCCAGTGCCTTTCTCAACAACACGCCGCTGGTGGCCATGATGATCCCGGTGATCCGTGACATCTCCCGCACCTATCGCCTCACGGCGCGGCACTTGTTGATCCCGTTGAGTTTCGCCTCCATCCTGGGGGGCATCTGCACCCTAATCGGCACATCCTCCAACCTGATCATCGCGGGTATGGTTGACGCCAACATCAAGGCA